>DATHVJ010000001.1:0-7378 GCA_035461345.1 Solirubrobacterales bacterium
TCGCCGACCAACTCGAGCGCCGCTTCCGGCCCGCCGTCCAGCGAGACGAGCTCCTCCAGGCCGAGCACCTTGGCGCCCCGCAACCGGTCCGCGACGCGATCCGCCATCTCGATCGCGTCGGGAGAGCGATCCTCTTCGGCCAACAGCTCGAACCCGGCCTCCTCGAGAAGCCCGCGGTGTGCGCCCGGCGGAAGCGCTTCGCCGACGCACGCCACCGCGCCGAGCGCGCCGCGGAGCCGGTCGGGCAGGCTGTCGACCTCGGCGACCACGTCCGAGAGCGCCACCCGGCCCCCGGGGCGAAGCACGCGTCGCATCTCGCTCACGGCCCGGGACTTGTCCGCGAAGGTGCAGAGCGAGCACTCGCTGAGCACGGCGTCGAAGCTGTAGTCGGCGAACGGCAGCGCGACGGCATCCCCCGCGACGAACTCGACCCGGTCCTCCAGGCCGAGCTCCGCCGCGCGGCCTCGAGCCTCATGCACGGCGCCGCCCCCGAACTCGACTCCGACCGCCCGGCAGCCATGCTCCGAGGCTGCGAGCAGGGCGCTCGTTCCGTCGCCGCTCGCGACATCGAGCACGCGATCGTCGGCGCCGAGGCCGATCAGCTCGAGCGCGTGCCGCGTCAACGTCGCTCCGCCCGGGTGCAGCTCCCCGCCGAGGACCCAGCGCACCACGGGGTGCGCGTAGGCGGCGGCACATGCCTGTCTCAGGTCGAGCGCGACAGCTCCCTCCTCACCTGCTCGCGATAGCCGACCGAGTTGTAGGCGCAGAACGGGATTAGGCGCCCGTCCGGCACGATCTCCGATACGCAGCACTTGCGGAGCTTGGAGACGTCGACGGTGTAGGGGTCCTGGAAGTCCTGGACGACGACCATGAACCCACGCGCCGCGACCTCGCGCAGCTCCGGGGGCATCCCGGTGGCGCAGGCCACACAGTCGAGTCGCTCGGCGACGGGCGCGGAGCCGCCCACGGCTTTCGCCGACCACAGCCCCTCGAGCGCCTCGCGGACGTCGACGTCCGGGACGGCGCGATTGGTGACGTAGTCGAGGTACTGCTCCACATCGACCAGCCGTGGCAGCGGTACGAGGTCCTCGCCGTCGTACAGCGCGAACGTCGCCGACCGGCAGCTCGGCGAGCAGCACGGGACGGGGACGAAGTCGTCGAGCCGAAACCACTCGGGAAGCTGCTCGCAGACCGCGTCGATGACGTCCGAGTTCGTCAGCTTGTCGAGCGGGTCGGAGTCGACGCGGAAGCGCCCTGAGTGGGTCACTGGCTGGAAGAACACACCGGTGACGGCGGGGTGCTCGACGCCGAAGCGGAGGATCGGCCCGATCTCGTGCTCGTTCAGGCCGCGCTCGATCGCGGCCGCCAGCGACACGCTCACACCTGCTTCTTCGCACCGCTCCAGCGCCCGCAGCTTCTCCGCTGTCAGCGGCCTACCCCGGATCGCCACCTGCGTCGCGTCGTCGAAGCCGTCGAACTGGAGGTAGACGTGCACGCCGATGTCGGCGAGCGCGGGCGCGAACCGCGGGTCGCGAGCGAGCCGGATCCCGTTCGTGTTCAGCATCACAAGCTTGATCCCGCGGCGCTTGGCGGCGGCGAGCATGTCGAGGATCTGAGGGTGGATCGAGGGCTCGCCGCCCGAAAGCTGAACGGTTTCCGGCTCGCCCTCGGCGCGAACGAACGAATCGAGCATCGACTCGACCTGCTCCAGGCTGAGCGCGTATCCGTGGTCCTGATGGCCGGTGCCGGACTCCGCGAAGCAGATCGGGCAGTCGAGGTTGCAGGCGGTGTTGACCTCGATGATCCCGAGGCAGGTGTGCTGGGCGTGGTCGGGGCAGATCCCGCAGTCGTGAGGGCAGCCGCGCTCCACCTCGGTCTGTCGCTCGAGCGGCCGTTCCCCGGGCTTGTCGAAGCGCTGGATCTCCATGTAGCGCTCGGCGTCGCCGTAGACGACTGCCTCGAAGCGGCCGTGATCGGGACAGGTTCGGCCGAGGACAACCCGTCCGGACCGCACGACGAGCTCGGCGTCCAAGACGGCGCCGCAGCGCGGACAGACCGAATGCGTGCTGGCCAGCACGCGCCCTTCCGGCGGACTTGCAATCGCTGCGATGCGCGGTTCGACCCGACAGGCTTACCAGAGGGTTCTAACGAGCGGCGTAAGACGATCGTCAACGAGCTCGTGCTGCTGCCGTTCGTCGCCATCGCGCGCAGCAGCCTGGCGCGCTGAGGGTCGCGGCGCTACCGCGGGGGCGCCAGCGCATAGTCTCCACCGATCGTGGGGGAGCTCGACGTCGCCCGGATCGTGCTGTTGTGGCTGTGGGCGTTCGGGCTGGGCTGCATCGAGATCGAGATCGAGGGAGGGCACGGATGGGCCGAGCGCCTGCCGACCTGGTACCGCAAGCGCGGGCGCGTCGGCCGCCTCTACGGGCTCGCGATGGGCCACCGGCCGCTGACCGGGTACCACGTGTTCGCGTTCATGATCCCGCTCGTCGTCGTCCACCTCCCGTTCGCGTTCGGGCTCGAGTGGAGCGTCGGGGCCGAGCTCGCCCAGCTCGCGGTGTTCTTCGCCCTCGCGGTGATCTGGGACTACATCTGGTTCTTGATGAATCCGGCGTACACCGTGCGCAGGTTCCGCCGCGAGAACGTGTGGTGGTTCCAGGTCCCGTGGATATGGCGATTCCCGCTCGACTACTACGTCGGGATCGCGGTCTCGGTCGCGCTCGCGGGGCTCGCGGCGCTTGCGCAGGCCAATTGGGCGCCGCTGCGCGCCCATCTGTGGCTCCTCGCGGGCCTCGTCGTGCTCACAGCGCTTGCCGTGCTGGCCGCGCCGCTGTACCACCGCTGGTACCGGCACATGCGCCGCGCCGGCGCCGACGACCGGAGCGTCACCCCCAGCTTCGGCCCGCCGGCCCCCGAGGCGGTCTGGAATCCGGGCGTGCCGGACCTCCATCCGCTCGATCGACGCGATCGCTAGCGGCCGATCGCTCCCACCTTGTAGCGCAGGTGTGCCACCCCGGCGGACTCCATCACGCTCGTGGTCTCGAGCTCGACGTCGTCGGGGCCGACACGCTCGAGCAGCCGCGCGCCGCCGCCGAGCAGCACCGGGACGACGTGGATCTGGAGCACGTCCACCAGGCCCGCTCGCAGGAACTGCTGGATAGCCTCGGCGCCGCCGCCGATCGCAACGTCCTTGTCGCCGGCAGCGTCCCGCGCCTGCTCGAGCGCGCTGGCGATTCCGGCGGTGACGAACGTGAAGCTCGTCCCCCCCTCCTTCGCCAGCCGCTCGCGGGCGTGGTGCGTGAGCACGAACACCGGGTGATGGAAGGGAGGGTTGTCGCCCCACCACCCATCGGCGTTCGGATCGTCCTCCCACGGCCCCTGGCCGCCGCTGTACATGTGCCGGCCCATGATCGTCGCTCCCGTGGCTTGGATGCCCTCCTCGAGGAGGTCGTTGACCGGACCGGTCTCACCGCCAGACATGCCGTGGGGCTCGCGGAAGGCCCGCAGGGCGAACGCCCACTCGTGCAGCTGGTCGCCGCCCTCGCCGAGCGGGTCGTCGAGGCTCTGGTTCGGGCCCGCGACGTAACCGTCGAGCGAGGTCGAGATGTCGACGACGACCCGCCCCATCAGCCGGCCTCCGAGTACGCCGGCTCCGCGCCGGGGGCGCGCTCCTCGATCGCCGCCTCCGCCCGCTCCTCGGGCTGCAGCACGGTGACCGCGACGACGATCGCAGCCGTCACCAGCACCGCCCCGATCACGTACGCGAGGTGGTAGCCGGAGTTGAGCGCCGACGCGGTCGCCTCGCCGTCGGCGAGCAGGCCCTCGGTCCGCTCCGTGGCCAGCGTCGCGAGGACGGCGAGCCCGATCGCCCCGCCGACCTGGACGCTGGTGTTGACGAGGCCCGACGCCAGGCCGGAGTCGCTTCGCGTCGCGCCCGACATCGCGAGCGTCATCAGTGACGGGAACGCGAGTCCGGCACCGAGGCCGAAGACGATCATCGCCGGCAGCAGGTCGACGGCGTACGTCGCGTCGACGGGGGTCAGCGCGAACAGGAGCATCCCGGCCAGGATCAAGGCCATGCCCGGCAGCAGCGTCGGCTTGGCGCCGTAGCGCATGTTGAGGCGCGCCGTGAACCGGAACGACATCGCGGCCATCACGATCGTCGCCGGCAGGAACGCGAGTCCGACCTCAAACGGCGTGTAGCCGAGGATGCGCTGCAGATACAGCGCGCCGAGGAAGAACAGCCCGAACATCCCGACGACGGTCAGCGCCTGGACGAGGTTCGAGCCCGTGACGTTGCGCGACCGGAACAACCGCAGCGGCATAAGCGGGTTCGCGATCACCGCCTGGCGCGCGACGAACGCCGCCAGCAGCGCCAGCGAAGCACCGCCGAGGACGAGCGTCTGGCTCGAGCCCCAGCCGACCTGCTCGACCTCGAGGATCGTGTACACGCCGAGCATCAGCCCCGCGGTGATCAGCACGGCGCCGAGGATGTCGGCGCCCTGGTCGAGGCCGATCCCCTCGCTGTTGTCGATCAGGCGCAGCGCGGCCAGGGTCGTCGCGACGCCGATCGGCAGGTTGACGAAAAAGATCCAGTGCCAGTTGATCGCCTCTGTCAGCGCGCCGCCCGCGAGCAGCCCGATCGAGCTTCCGGAGACGGCGACGAACGTGTACATCCCGATCGCCTTCGCTTGCTCGCGGGGCTCGGGGAACATCATCACGATCATCCCCAGGATCACGGCCGAGGTCAGCGCGCCGCCGATGCCCTGGACGAAGCGGGCTCCGATCAGCATCTCCTGGCTCTGGGCGACCGCGCACAGGACCGACGCGCCCGTGAACACGGCGAGCCCGGTCAGGAACACGCGCCGCTGCCCGACGAGGTCGCCGACGCGGCCTGCGAGCAGCAGCAGGCCGCCGAACGGGATCAGGTACGCGTTGACGACCCATGCGAGGTCGTTCTGGGAGAAGCCAAGGTCGTCCTGGATCGACGGCAGCGCCACGTTCACGATCGTGATGTCGAGCACGATCATCAGCATCCCTACGCACAGCACGTACAGGGCCATCCAGCGCCTGCGGTCGTTGGTCACATCGGCTTTCACGTCCTGATCTCCTTGTTCGTGGTTGCGACTCTCCACTAGTGACAGCGGCGCGCGCGCAAACTCATCGCTGGCGCGCGAGCTCCTCGGCGAGGGCATCGAACAGCCCCCCGGTCCCCGACTGGCGCTGCTCGGCCGTGTCGAGGCCGTCCAGATAGGCGCCCTGCTCGGTGTACGTCAAACGGGTCCCGTGTCCTTCGGGCTCGAGCTGAACGGTGCCGAGCGAGACCGAGATCCGCTGGGCGCCGACGTGCATGTCGTACGCGTAGACGATGCGCTCGTTCGGGACGATGTCCTGATACCGGGCCTCGTACGTGTACTCCTGGCCCTCGACGGTGCCACGGTTGAACTCGCGCCCGCTGACCCTGAAGTCGAGCTCGTACTCCGCGACGCCCTGGTCGGGGCTCCCGAACCACCGGGCCTTGGCCTCCGGGTCCGCCCACGCCGCGAACACCCGCTGCGGGGACGCCTCGTACGTCCGCTCGGCGACGAAGGTGGCGTGGTTGACGGATCGATCGGGCTCGGGCATTCGATTACTCCTTTCGTCGTGGTCTCCGCTCGGTCTCGGCCAGGTACTCGCCGAGCCGGTCAAGGCTGCGCTCCCACATCGTCCGCCGCTGCGCGATCCACTCCTCGGCCGGCTCCAGCGCGCCCGCCTCGATGTGGCAGGTCCGCACCCGGCCCACCTTCTCGGAGCGGACGAGCCCGCTGTCCTCCAGCACCCGCAGGTGCTGGACCACGGCGGGCAGCGACATCGCCAGGGGCCGCGCGAGCTCGCTGACCGAGGCCGGCCCGCGGCTGAGGCGCTCGACCATGCTGCGCCGACTGGGGTCCGCGAGGGCGTGGAAGAGGGGGTCGAGAGCCGCGACTTGGTTAAGCACTTACTTAACTATAGCGATGAGTCCGGCGGCTCGCGGCGGTCGACATGACACCGATGCACCCCGGCCACCCGAATCCGGTCGTCCACCTCGAGCTGCACACCGGCGATCTGCACCGCGCCCGCGCGTTCTACTCCGAGGTCTTCGGGTGGCGCGGCGAACGGGTCGACGCCGACGAGTGCTCCTACCTCGCGCTCGACCTCGGGGCGATCGGCGGCGGGGCCGTCGAGTGCGGGACGCGGCGGCCGCTGTGGCTGCCGTACGTCGAGGTCGCCGAGATCGCCGCCGCCACCGAGCGCACGCGGCGCCTCGGCGCCACGGTCCTGCTCGAGCTACGCGAGGGCCCCGCCGGCTGGCGCAGCGTCGTGTCGGTGCCCGACGGCGGCGAGCTCGCGCTGTGGCAGCCGAAGGAGCCGTGAACGCGACCGCCGCGCGGAGGGGTCAACCGATCCCGACCCGGGTGACCCACACGTCGGACAGCGGCTCGACCGCGGTCGCCGAGTCGATGCCGCGCACGGATCGCTCCAGGCCGAGGACCCGCCCACCCGCGCCGGTGACGTACGTCAGCAGTGGATCGCGCCGGATCCGGCGCCTCGCGGCGGGCGGGAGCGAGTCGGCCACCTGGACCGTCCCGCCCCGCAGCAGCAGCAGCCGCTCGCGCGCGCTCGGCGCGACCCGGAACACGACCTGGTCGAGCGCCGGCCCGAGCCCTGCCCTGCTACCCCACCACCCGACGTTGCGGGCGACGACGATCTTGCCGCGCTCGCGCTCGCGAAGCTCGAACGCGCCCGTCCCGGATCGGGCCATCCCCGCCAGGCCCCCGACCCCCCGCCCACCCCGCCTCAGCGTCGCCGGCGACACGATCCCGAGCCGCGGGGAGGCAAGACGTCGCGGGAGGTCCGAGACCGGCCGGGTGAGGATGAAGCGGACGAGGTCGGGCCGCGGCGCGTCGGCGGCGGACAGCTCCGGAAGCAGCGCCCGGCCCTGAGCGCTCTCCTGCCACCGCTCGGCGTTGACGAGCACCGCGGCGGCGTCGAAGGGGGTGCCGTCCTGGAACCGCACCCGCCTGCGCAGCTCGAAGCTCCAGATCTCGCGATCGCGCGACGGTCGCCACGAGCGCGCCAGTCCGCGCTCGCGCCGCGCGGGGCCGAACGGGCCATGCAAGCTGTCCACGAGCGGCTCGTGCGCCTGCCGGGTGACGAGCTGCTCCGCCCGCGTCGCCGCGAGCAGCGGGTCGAGCCGGCGCGGGGTCCCGTCCAGCGCATAGACGAGCGTGCCGCTGTCGCTGAGCGCCGCGCCCGCGTCCGCCGCGCCGCCTCCAACCTCCTCGTCGTCGCCGCAACCCGGCGCCGCCACGAGGATCGCCGCGGCGGCAATGAGCGCGCCGCGAAACCGCCACCTCAT
>DATHVJ010000002.1:0-3165 GCA_035461345.1 Solirubrobacterales bacterium
GGAGGACGAGATAGGCAACCTCCCCGAGCACTGCCACCAGCGCGATCGCGAGCGTGACGGTGGCCCACGTGGGCAGGCGAGCCAGCTGAGACCTCGCCGCGGAGAGCGCCGATCTCACCCCCTCACGCGCGGAGCGCACGCGATCTCGGAATTTGCGGCCGGCGGCCATCGCGGAAGCATTGCGTCGGGCCGCCCCGGTGTCGAGAATGGGCGACCACGTGGAGTATGCAGCGCAGCCACCGATAGCCGCGCCCCAGGTCGGCCTCCAGGACTTTCTCCAGCGCGTGTTCGGATGGATGTCCGCCGGGCTGGCCCGCCCCTACGCCAGCGGTCGTCTCAGAGGCGGACAAGGTGGACGCGCGGTGGACGCACGCCCGCCGTCAGCCCTCACGTAGCCGCTATTTGGTAGCCGTGAAGCTGCCGCTTCCGGGTGACGGAACCGGAGCGCTGCAAAAGCCGTCGTCGAAACTGACGGAAATGAGGCCCTCCACCTTCTTGCCTCTCCGCTTGACGAACCCCGAGATGTCGACAACGTCGCCTACGCTCGCCGCCTGGTCATAGGGCGCGAAGATCCGGAAGCTGTTCAGCGCCGCGAGGCCCGTGGACTGTGAGAGCGTCCCGCTCTGCTCTGCGGCCGGCTGTCCAGAGCAGAATCCGTCAAGGCCCTCCCAGCCGAAGTCCTTCACCTTCTTCGGCTTGCGGTTCTTGACCTTGACCTTCATCGTCACCTTCGAGTTCGCGTCCCCCTCAACCGACCCCGACAACTTGTGCGTCTTGGTCTTCTTCGCGGCGCCCGCCGCGGGAGCGACCGCGAGTGCGCCTACCAGCGCGCAAGCAGCGGCGCAGTTGCGATGAGTCTCCTCCGTTGCACGAATCCACTCCCTCTGTAGCCAACCCCCGCAGCCTAACCCGGAGCGTCCGCCAAGTGGGTTGGGGCGGCGCGCCGGATGTTTGCGATCCCCGCGCACCTGGTAAGCGCAAGGTGGGTTAGCTGGAATCGGGTCGCCTTTAGCTGTGTCATCTTTCGCAGCTTCGGCGGCCCGTTCATCTTGAGCGGGACGGCTAGTTAGTTGCTGATCGGATCGGCCCAAACAAGTGCCGCAAAGGCTACGGATCTTCAGGGCGGACGCGGTAGCCCCCTAGTCCCGCGCCGCGCGCCGCATGACGTCGAGTGGCGGGTCGATCCCGGTCCAGATGCGGAACGAGGCAGCGCCCTGGCGCACCAGGACCTCGAGGCCGTCGACCATGCTCGCGCCGCGCTCCCTCGCCGTCCGTGCCAGCTCCGTCTCGATCGCGCCGTAGACGAGGTCGACGACGACCTGCCCGGCGTGGAGGCCGTCCGGCGCCAGCCGCAGCGCGTCGAGGTCGGACTCGGCGGCAGAGCCGCCGCTGGCCGTGTCCATTCCGACCGAGGTGCAGTTGACCACCAGCTCGAACTCCCCCGCGGGTAGCTCACCGTCGGCCTCGAGCGCCGTGGCGCCGAGCTCCTCCGCGAGCCGCTCGGCCCGCTCCGCGGTCCGGTTCCACACCGAGACCTCGGCGCGGTCGCGCACGAGCGCCCACACGACCGCCCGCGCCGACCCGCCGGCGCCGAGCACGAGCGCGCGGCGTCCCGCCGGGGGCGCCGGCACCGCGGCGAGGAACCCCGGGGCGTCGGTGTTGTCGGCGCCGATCGCGCCGCCTTCGAAGCTGAGCGTGTTGGCGGCCCCGATCTCGCCCGCGGAGTCGGACGCGGTGTCCGCGAGCTCCAGCGCGGCGCGCTTGTGGGGGACGGTGACGTTCGCGCCGACGAACCCCTGAGTGGGCAGCGCCCGGACGCGGTCCGCGAACTCGCCCGGCGCGAAGTCGAGGGCCTCGTAGCTCCACTTGCCGGCGAGCCCCAGCGCCGCGAACGCGGCGTTGTGGATCGCGGGCGAGCGCGAATGAGCGATCGGGTGGCCGATCACCGCCAGGCGGCGACGTTCGTCTAGCACTCGGTCGGGGACCCGCCCTCGCGCTCCAGCGCCCGCTGATAGCGGTCCGCCGCCTCGTTGAACTCCCGCTCGGAGTCCGTGAACACGTGCTCGCCGCACGTCCCGGGCTTGACGACGTAGAAGCGATTGTCCCCCCGGCCCGGATCCGCGGCCGCCTCGATCGCGTCGAGCCCCGGGTTTCCGATCGGGCTCGGCGGCAACCCGGCGACGAGGCGGGTGTTGTACGGCGAGTCGATCGCGAGCTCCGACTCCTTCAGCGGCCTGTCGAAGTTGCCCGTCGCGTAGCGAATCGTGGCGTCGATCGACAGCGGCTCGCCGATCTCGAGCCGGTTGTAGATCACCTCGCCGACGAGCGGGCGCTCGCGCGGGATCTGCACCTCGCGGTCGATCATCGATGCGATCGTCAGCACGTCGTACGGGGTCAGGTTCTTCGACTCCGCGTACTTCAGGTCGACCTTGCGGAAGTTCTGCTCGAACGCGGCGAGCTGCTGCGCGACGAGGTCATCGGCGCTCGCTCCGGGCTTCAGCTCGTAGGTCGCCGGGTACAGGAAGCCCTCGAGGCTCGGGGCGCCCTTCGCCCCGTAGCGCTTGAGGTCGACCGCGTTCGAGCTCTTGCTCGCCCTCATGTAGTCGCCCTTCAGCCCGACGTCGTCGGCGACCCCGGCGATCTGCTCCCGGGTGTAACCCTCGGGGATCACGACCGTGATCCCGCGCTCGGCGGGCGACGCGGTCAACTCGTCGATCGCGGCGCCGTAGCTCATCCCGCTGGCCAGGGTGTAGCTCCCGGACGGGATGTCGTCCTGCTTGCCGGCCATCGTCAGCCGCCACCGGAACAGCGTGCTGCCCGAGACGAACGGCGGACCGCCGGAGATCACTCCCTTCTCCTCGAGGATCTCGCCGACCTCGCTCGCCGAGGCGCCGTTCGGGATCGTCACCACCACCTTGCCCTCGCCGCCACCGCCGAACGGCTGGAAGAAGGCGACCAGGAGCCACAGGAACACGACCCCGACCGCCGCCACCGCCCCCGCCGCGAGCCGCCGCCGGCGAACGACGTCGGGCGACGGGCGGCGTGAGGCGCGCCGAACCGCGGCGCGCGCAAGGCTCCGGAGCGACTCGCCGGCCGCGCCGACCCTCGCCCGCGGCGCGGCGCCGTCGCCCGGCGGCGCGGGGACCGTGTCGTCACGCTTCGCCG
>DATHVJ010000003.1:0-3278 GCA_035461345.1 Solirubrobacterales bacterium
CAACCTGGACGTGGCGGTGGTGCAGCCACACAAGTTGCAGTTCCTGACCGTAGAAGAGGCGCGCGACCTTGAGAACAAGCTCCTGGACGCCCGCGACGTTGCTGAGGACCGTAGTCAGGAGTTCGAGGTCCCGGTGCGTGAAAGCTAGCCGCAACGCTCCCTCCACGACACGGAGCGGCGGGATTACCCCGATTCCCCCCGGGGTAGGAAGCTGGAGAACGTATTCCCAGCAAACGAGAGGAAAGCATGGCCCAGACCAAGACATCCCAACGCCGCGGTGCGTCGTCGGGTTCTTCGAGATCCCGGTCGCAGGCGTCGAAGGGTCGCTCGGGGGGTCGCTCGTCGAGCGGCAGGTCGGCCGGCCAAAGCAGAAGCTCGGCGCAAAAGAAGCCGAGCGCCCGGGCTGCCGGAGGCACGCGGGGGCGTTCGAGCCGCTCCGCGAACGGACAGACCACGGTTGAGGGCGTGACGGGGGCAGTGTCTTCCAGTGCGGAGACGATCTCCTCGGGTGCTCAAAACGCCGCTCAAGGCGTCGCGGGCTTCGTCAAGCAGGCGAAGACGCCCCTGATCGCGGGTGGTGCCGCGATCGCCGGGATTGCCGGATTGGCTGGAGCCGCGGCGCTCAACGCGCGCTCTCGCCGTCGCAAGGTGCTCGGGGTGACGATGCCGCGAGGTAAGGAGCTCAAAAACCTCGATGCTCGAAAGATCGCCGGGGCCGTTACCGATGGGGCGAAGCGGGCCGATCGGTTCGGGCAGCGCGTGAGCAACGTGGCGAGCAGCGTCCAGACGGTGAGCGAGACCGCCGACAAGGCGGCGAAGAAAGCCTAGCGCGTTCGCGCGGACAACCGGGGCGCCCTGGGTTTCGAGTCGGCACCGAGGGCGCTGGGTACGCGATCTGATCGTGGCGTTGTTCGTCGTTGGGTATTGGCCTTGTGAATGCGAGTAGGCTGCGTGCCGGCGAGCCACCCGCGCCGTACCCGGACATGGAGAGCGCCTCCAAGGAACAGCGAGGATCGGGGCGGACGGACGACCAGAGCGTCGTCCAGTCGCTGCAGCGCGTGACCGAGGCGGCGCTCGCCTATCTCGACCTCGACGATCTGCTCTCCGAGCTCCTCGACCGGACCACGGACATCCTCGACGTCGATACGGCGGCGATCCTGCTCGTGGAGGAGGACAGCGGCGCGCTTGTCGCCCGCGCCGCGAAGGGCCTCGAGGAGGAGGTGGAGCGCGGCTTTAGGCTCCCGGTCGGCGCGGGGTTCGCGGGTCGGATTGCGGCAAGCCGCCAGCCGGTGACGATCGAGGACCTCGAGAACTCCCCGATCGAGATCCAGAACCCCCTGCTGCGGGAGAAGGGTGTGCGGTCGCTGCTCGGCGTGCCGCTGATCGTCGAAAGGCGGCTGGTGGGTGTTCTTCATGTCGGGACGCTGGAGCGGCGCGGTTTCGAGTCCGACGACGTTCATCTACTGCGCACCGTCGGGGACCGCGCCGCGCTCGCGATCGAGCACGGGCGGCTGACGGACCAGCGGAGGGCCGCGCGGCATCTCCAGAAGCGGTTGCTTCCGCAGGCGCTGCCCGAGATCCCGGGGCTGGAGCTGGCCGCTCGCTACCTCCCTGCGTCAAGCGACGCAGGCGTGGGCGGCGACTGGTACGACGTGCTCGCGCTGTCCAGCGGAAGAGTCGGAGTGGTGATCGGGGACGTCGTGGGAAAGGGAGCGCAGGCAGCCGCGTACATGGGCGAGCTTCGCAGCGCGCTGCGCGCCTACGCGCTCGAAGAGCTCGCGCCGGCACCGGCGCTTGCGAAGCTGGCGCGGCTCGTCGACATGGAACGCGGCCAGATGGCCACGTTGGTCTACGGCATCGTCGACCGCGGCGAGTCGCGGATGCGCATCGCGCGTGCGGGGCATCCGTACCCGTTGCTCGTCCACCCCGAACGAGGTGCCACATACCTCACAAGTGGTGGTGGTCCTCCACTGGGAGTCGAAGGAGCGGAGGTGGACAGCTTCCCTGAGCACGAGTGCGGGATCGAGGCCGGCTCCACGCTGCTGCTCTATACAGATGGACTGCTCGAGCGCCGGGGCAAGCGCATCAGAGACCCGGAGTGGGCCCTCGCCGAGACAGCGTCCGCCTCGGCGGGCGACCCCGAGACACTGTGCGACAACGTGATCGGCCGGTTCGTCAGGGCGCGTCCGAGCGAGGACGACGTCGCCCTGCTCGCGGTCCGCAACGCGGGAATCGATGAATGAGCGGCGGCCCGCCGCTGGATGGAAGTCGGGGCGCCAGGATGACCGCGTGACCTTCGCGGTGCCCGAGGGGTCCGGTCTCGACGCGCCCGCAGGCGCGCAACGGCGACGTAGGCGGCCGTGCGTCTCTAGGACGCGCGCGGGAAACCCAGCACCAGCCGGGTCCCCTGGTTGCCGGTCCGAATCTCGACGCTGTTGGCCACTGCCCCGATGATCGCCAGGCCGAAGCCGGCGTGGGGAGACCCGGCGTGCGTCGTGGTCCCGGACCCGAGATCGGCGATCTCGACCACGAGGCGGGCACCCTTGATCTCGGCTCGCACCGTGATCGCGCCGTCATCACGATCTCCGAAAGCGTGGACGACCGCGTTGGCGACCGACTCCGCGACCGCGAGTGCGACGTCGTCGCGATCGGCTCCCCCGGCCTCCGCATAGTCGGCCACCCTTTGGCGAGCGTCGGTCACGCTTCGTGGATGACTACGCACCGCAAATACAAGCGGCGGCAGGTCGTGGTTTGGCTTGAGCGTTGTCATAACCCCTCGACGCACCCCCGCGCCCCCGAGCAAGAGCCTCGTTCGCTCTTTGGCCTTGGGCTGGCCGGTTCGTAGCGTGCACCGGTTTGTAGCGTCCGCCGGGCTCACAGCTGCTTGCTCGAACCGATTCCCGCCGCTGCCATTTCGCTACCCGATCGGGCACCGTGGGAATCAACAGACAGTCGGACGGAGTCCCCTGAACGCACGGGAGGCCCGGTCCCCGGGCCTCCCGTTCACTGCGACCCCGAGGGCTCGGACCTACCGGAGGCTCAGAACCCGTTCGACGACGTCATTGGCGCTCGACTGGACGTCGTTCGCGCGGCCCTCGACACTGCCTCGAGCCTCCTTGGCCTGGCGCTCGAGGGCGCGGCGGTTGCGCCGCAGGGCGGTCGCGCCGCGTCGCTCGAACCGGTTGAGCTGCTGGCGGGTGAGCCGACCGTCGCTGTAGGTGCGGACGGTCGCTCTGACGCGGTCACGCGCCTCGAGCGCGGCGCCAACCGGGATCAGG
>DATHVJ010000004.1:0-15813 GCA_035461345.1 Solirubrobacterales bacterium
TTCGCCTACCGGGCCGAGGGGGCGCCGAGGGGGAGCACGATCGCGCTGGCCGACGGCGAGCCCGTGGCGCTGGCCGGGCTCGACCTCGCTGCCGCCAGCCTCTCCGCGGCGATCGCGCTGTTCGGGCCGCCGACGACCCACCCGTGGGGGAGCTGTGCCCGGCCCAGTGGAGGGACCTCGGCTTGACGATCGAGTTCGCAAACCTCGTGGGCGCCGATCCCTGCGGCTCCGAGGGACGGGTCGGCACGCTCAAGGTCGAAGGACCCGAGGCCCGCCAGGCCGGATGGAAGACCCAGGAGGGAGCCACGATCGGGATCAGCCAGCGGGAGCTGAGCAAGCTGTACCCGGAGATGACCCCGTCCGCGGAGACGACCTTCGTTCCGCAGGAGCCCACGGGCCAGCTCTTCACGCTCGTCGGCGGTGAGTCGGCGCCTTCGCTCTCGGCCCGCGTCGCGCGCGGGACGGTGATCGGACTCGAGGCCGCGGTCAACGCCGCCGGACCGTGATCTTCGCGACCGTCCGGCGCGCGTCGAGCAGCCGCACCTCGAAGGCACCGGGACGTTGCGGCAGCAGGTCGAAGCGGGCCGGCGCGTCGGGGTCGACGTCCTCGAGCTGGCCGAGGGCCGGGATCTCGACCTGGTCGGCGGTCCCCGAGCGCACCGTCAACGCGAGCTGGTCGCCGAGCCGCAGCTCGATCCGCTCGATGTCAGGCGTCGCATCGATCGTCCTCGTCAGCTGCTTCGGCGCCGGCGCTCCGCGCTCGGCCCGGTCGCCCTCACCGCTCCGCTCGATCGACGACGTCGTCCCCTCGCGCTCGTCCTGCGGTGGAACCAGGGTCGCCGCGAGCGTCGAGACGACGAGCAGCAGCAGGAGCAGGGTCAGCAGCCTTCGTGCGGCCATCCCCCCCAGCTAATCATCTGAGCAGGCCATCGAGGTACCAGTCGATCAGCGTGTCGCCGACGGCAAGGGCGACGATCCCGCCGAGGGCCAGGAAGGGGCCGAACGGCAGCGGTTGCGTGCGTGCGGCGACCCCGTGGCGGGCGATCATCACGGCGCCGACAGCGCCTCCGGCCACGAGCCCGACCAGCAGCGCGACCGCGACGGCCGCGCCGAGGTAGAGCCCCATCACGGCGGCGAGCTTGACGTCTCCCATCCCCATGCCCCGTCGGTCCCAAACCGCGCCCAGCAGCAGGAAGCCTCCGGCGCCGGACGCGGCGAGGACGCGCTCGGGCAGGGAGGCCGCGTCGGTGGCGGCGACGATCGCAGCGCAGACGAGCGCGCCGGCGACGAGCACCCTGTTGGGAATCACGCGCCGCTGGAGGTCGGTGGCCGTCACGACCGCGAGCACCGCGATCAGGCTCACAGCGAGCGCGGCGGCTGGAACGTCGATGCGCTCGATGCTCACTGGTGGGTTGAGGTCGGGTCGCGGGAAAAATCGCCCCCGGCGGGGCGGATCGGGCCGCGAGGGGCGCCGATAGCCTAGGTGCGCTTTGAGCTTTCGATTCACGACAGCAGGCGAGTCGCACGGTCCAGGGCTGGTGGCGATCGTCAAGGGCCTGCCCGCGGGCCTGGAGCTGGACCGCGAAGCCCTTGACCGCGACATGGCCCGGCGCCAGCTCGGCCACGGGCGGGGCGGCCGGATGAAGATCGAGCGCGACGCGGTCGAGGTCCGCTCCGGCGTCAGGCACGGGCGGACGCTCGGCAGCCCCGTCGCGGTGCTGGTGGCAAACCGCGACTACCCGAACTGGGAGGAGCGGATGAACCCGTGGCCGGTCGACGGCGAGGTCGAGGAGGTGCACACCCCGCGGCCGGGGCATGCGGACCTCGCCGGCGTGCACAAGTTCGGCCACCGCGACGTTCGCAACGTGCTCGAGCGCGCCAGCGCCCGGGAGACCGCGGCGCGGGTCGCCGCCGGGGGGCTGGCGAAGGCGTTCCTGGGGGCCGCCGGCGTGAGCGTGTACAGCCACGTGCTCCAGATCGGCGGCGTCACCGCGCCCGAGCGCGGCGAGCTCTCCCCGGACGACTTCGCGGACGTGGACGACTCTCCCGTGCGCTGCCTCGACGCCGACGCGGGGGCGGCGATGGTCGGGGAGATCGACCGGCTGCGGAAGGCCAACGAGACGCTGGGGGGGACGTTCGAGGTGCTGGCGTTCGGGCTCGTGCCGGGGCTCGGCTCGCACGTGTCGTGGGAGGAGCGGCTCGACGCCAGGCTCGCCCACGCGGTCGTCTCGATCCAGGCGATAAAGGGGGTGTCGCTCGGCGAGGCGTGGGGCGTGGCGGGGCGGCCCGGCTCCGAGGCGCATGACGAGATCTTCTGGTCCGAGGAGCAGGGCTGGTTTCGCGAGACCAACCGCGCCGGAGGCCTAGAGGGCGGGATGTCGAACGGCGAGCCGCTCGTGGTGCGGGCGGCGATGAAGCCCCTGTCCACGCTCACGCAGCCGCTGCGGACCGTGGACACCGAGACACGGCAGCCGGCCCAGGCGCTGCGTGAGCGCACGGATTCGACCACCGTGCCGGCGGCGGCGGTGGTCGGCGAGGCGATGGTCGCGCTGGCGCTCGCGCGGGCGTACCGGGACAAGTTCGGCGGCGACCACATCGACGACGCGCTCGCGGCGCTCGCGGCGTACAAGGAGCGCATCGGGTGGCTTCGGTAGGCATCAATCCCGCGAAATGCTCGGCTTCGCGTCCGCTTTCGCGGGGTCCCCGATGACTTCGATCGCGTTCATCGGGTTCATGGGCGCCGGGAAGTCGACCGCCGCCCGTGCCGCCGCCGACGCCCTCGGCGAGGATCCGGTCGACGCCGACGAGGAGCTCGAGCGCGAGCTCGGCGAGTCGATCGCGTCGTTCTTCGAGCGCGAGGGAGAGGGCGCGTTCCGCGACCGCGAGCAGCGGCTCGTGGTCGAGCTGCTGGAGCGGGGGGGCGTGATCTCGCTCGGGGGCGGGGCGGTGGAGAGCGAGCCGGTGCGGAACGCACTGCGGGGCCACGTTGGCGTGTGGTGCCGGGTCGAGGAGCACGTGGCGTGGGAGCGCTCCCGCGACACGGGCAGGCCGCTGGCCGCCGACCGCGACGAGTTCGGGCGCAGGTTCGCCGAGCGCGAGCTGCTTTATGAGCAAACGGCGCGGGCTGTGCTGCCCGAGGGCGGCGCCGAGGTCGGACGGGCGGCGGCCCCGTGGCTCGGCGCGCTCCGGGCGCATCCCGAGCTGTGGATGGCGTGGGCCCGCTCGCGCTCCGGTGCCTACCCCGCGATCGTGGGCCCCGGGGCGACCGAGCTCCTCGGGGCGCCCGAGGTCGCGGGCGCGCTCGGCGTCGCGCGGTGGTTCGCGATCGCCGACGCCGCGGCGCTGCGCGAGCAGCGCGACCTGCTTCCCCCGAGCGAGGCGGTGATCGAGGTCGAGGCCGCCGAGGAGCGCAAGACGCTCGCCGAGGCGGAGCGGGTGCTGCGCGAGCTGGCGGGAGCCGGCGCACGCCGCGACGATGGCGTGATCGCGTTCGGCGGCGGGGTGGTCGGAGATCTGGGCGGATTCTGCGCGGCCTCCTACCAGCGGGGGGTCGCGCTCGTGCACGTCCCGACGACGCTGGTCGCCCAGGTCGACTCGGCGTACGGCGGCAAGACCGGCGTCGACCTCCCGGAGGCGAAGAACTACGTCGGCGCGTACCACCTACCCGCCGCCGTGCTCGCCGACCCTCGCGCGCTCGCCACGCTGCCGCAGGCCGAGCTCGCGGCGGGATTCGTCGAGGTGGTGAAGACGGCGCTGATCGCGGGCCGCGAGCTGTGGGAGCGCGTCGGCGCGCTGGACACCCTCGACCCCGCTGCGCTCACCGATGTCGTGTTCGCGTGCGCGCGGACGAAGATCGACGTCGTCGCCGGCGACGAGCGCGACCGCGGCGGGCGCGCGGCGCTCAATCTCGGCCACACGGTGGGGCACGCGATCGAGGCCGCGAGCGGCTACGGCCGCTACCGGCACGGGGAGGCCGTCGGGCTGGGGCTGCTCGCGGCGCTGCGAATGTCGGACGCGGACGACCTGCGCGAGAGCGTGCGCGCGATGCTCGACCGGCACGGGCTTCCGACCGCGCTCGAGCCCGGGATCGCGACCGACGAGGTGCTGGCGGTGGTCGAGCTCGACAAGAAACGCACCGCGGACGGGCTCGGCTTCGTCCTCGTCGAGCGCCCGGGCGAGATAACGGTGGGCGCGCGGGTGGACGCCGACGCCGTCCGCGCCGCGGTCGACGAGCTGCGGGAGGGCTGAGGATGGCGGGCACGCACAACCGGATCGAGGTCCTGCACGGGGTCAACCTCGACATGCTCGGCCGCCGCGACCCCGAGCACTACGGGACGATGACGCTCGCCGAGCTCGAGGTGAGGATCAAGCGGTTCGCGCACGAGCTCGAGCTCGAGGTGACGTTCTTCCAGACCAACCACGAGGGGGCGTTCGTCGAGTACCTGCATCGTCTCCCGGAGACTGCCGACGCCGCTGTCCTCAACCCCGGAGCCTGGACCCACTACAGCTACGCGATCCGCGACGCGCTCGAGATCGCGGGCGTGCCCGCGGTCGAGGTCCACCTGTCCGACGTCGGCTCGCGCGAGGAGTGGCGCCGGAAGTCCGTGCTCGAGGGCCTGGTGCTCGACGCCGTGTCCGGCGAGGGCCCCGACGGCTACCGCCGGGCGCTCGAGATCGTCAAGGAGAAGCTTGGGTGACGGACGTCGGCGGCGACCGCGTCGAGCGGCTGGCCGAGCTGGTCGCCGAACGCGAGCTCGACCGGCTGCTGGTCGGCGATCTCGTGCGGCCCGGCGACTCCGACCGCTCGGGGATGGCGAACGTCCGCTACCTCACCGGCTTCAGCGGCACGAGCGGGGTGTGCGTGATCGGGGACGGGGCGCCGCTGTTCGTGACCGACTTCCGCTACACCGAGCGCGCGAAGCGCGAGCTCCCAGAAGGGTTCGAGCAGCTCCGGGCTGAGAGCCGCCTGCTGCCCGCCGCCGCCGAGCGGCTGTCGGGACGCGTCGGGTACGACGACGCCAACACCAGCGTTCGCACCCTGCGCCAGCTCGAGGAGCTGGTCCCCGACGGTACCGAGCTCGTCCCGGCCGCGGGGCTCGTCGAGAGGCTGAGGCGGGCGAAGGAGCCGGCCGAGCTCGCGGCGATCGCCGAGGCGCAGCGGCTCACCGAGGAGGTCTACGGGTGGATCGCGGGCGAGGGCCTGGTCGGCAAGAGCGAGCGCGAGGTCGCACTGGGCGCCGAGCGCCGCATGCTCGAGCTGGGCGCGGAGGGGCCGTCGTTCCCGGCGATCGTCGCCGCCGGCGACAACGGCGCGCTGCCGCACGCCGAGGCCGGGAAGCGCGAGATCACGGCGGGCGAGCTGGTGGTGATCGACATGGGGGCAATCGTCGACGGCTACTGCTCGGACTGCACCCGCACCTTCGCCACCGGCGGGCTCGGCACGGAGGCGCGCGAGGCTTACGAGCTCGTGCTCGAGGCCCAGCTCGCCGGGATCGAGGCGGTGCGCGCCGGGGCCGACGCCAAGGCGGTCGACGCCGTCGCCCGCGAGATGATCGCCGCCGCCGGCCGCGGCGACGAGTTCGGCCACGGGCTGGGGCATGGGGTGGGGATCGAGATGCACGAGGCGCCGCGCCTGGCGAAGACCTCGGAGGACGAGCTCGGCACGGGCGACGTGGTCACCGTCGAGCCGGGGGTGTACGTCCCAGGTCGCTTCGGGGTGCGGATCGAGGACATGGTCACGGTCGAGAACGGCGGCTGCCGCAACCTCGCCGCCTACCCCAAGGAGCTTCAGGTGGTCGAGTGACTCGACACCGTTGGCGTCACTCTCGCGCGTAATGCAGCGCCAACATCGGCGCGATGCCCGGCGAATGGTCATTTGACCCCGCCATAGAGGGAAAAGTGTCCACTCGTGCCTGCGGCGAGGGAGATCTGGGCATCGCTCGCCTCGCGGCGAAGCAGCACGGTGCGGCGCCGTTCTCGCGTCGCAGCTCGGTGGGCTCGAGCAAGTGGCGGCGTGGCATACCCCCAGGGGGTATGGTAACGTGTCACGCATGGAATCGACGACAGCTGCGCATGGCGGCGCGCTGAATTCGCTCGCGCTCAGCGCGACCTTCCACTGCCTGACTGGGTGCGCGATCGGCGAGTTCTCCGGGATGATGATCGCGATGGCCCTGGGGTGGGGAGACGTCGCCCAGATCGGGCTCGCGGTCGGCCTCGCCTACCTGTTCGGGTTCAGCCTCACCGCCGTTCCGCTTGTCCGCGCCGGACTCACGGCGGGGGTGGTGGTGTCGACCGCGCTCGCCGCCGACACGGTTTCGATCACGATCATGGAGGTGATCGACAACCTGTTCGTGTTCTTCGTCCCCGGCGCGATGGAAGCTGGGATCGACGACCCGCTGATCTACGCCGCGATCGCGGGCGGGTTCGCGGTCGCATTCCCGTTCGCGTTCTGGGCGAACCGCTACATGATCGCCCGCGGCACGGGGCACGCGGTTGTTCACGAGTACCACTGAGCCGGCGCGCCCGCGGACCGTAGACTGACCTCCGCGTGGACGAGGACCTGCCGAGGAGCCATCGCGGCGACGTCGTCGTGAACCCGGTCACCGGGGAGAGGTCGGTGGTGCTCGTCGGCACCGGAGACGGGAAGGGCGACCGGCTCGCCGCCCACCTCCACGTAAGCCCGGGCGGCGCGGTTGCCGGAGAGCACTATCACCCGTCGATCACGGAGCGCTTCCGGGTCCTGAGCGGGAGGCTCGAGCTCAGCCTCGACGGCGAGCGGCAAACGCTCGAGGCGGGTGCCGACGTGACGATCCCGCCCGGAACCGTCCACGACTGGTGGAACGCGAGCGAGGAGGGGACCGACGTGCTCGTTGACATCCGCCCGGGGCGCCGGTTCGAGCTCATGCTGACCACGCTGTGGGGCCTGGGCCGTGACGGGAAGACGAACTCGAAGGGAATGCCGGGCCCGCTCCAGCTCGCGGTCATCGGGCACGAGTTCACCGACGTGATCCGGTTCACGAAGCCCCCGGCGCTCGTGCAGAAGGCCGTCTTCGGCCCGCTCGCGGCGCTCGGCCGCGCGCGCGGCTACCGGCCGACCTACCCGGACTACATGCGGCCGCACGGTCACGAGGAGCCCGACCCGGAGCTGCTGGCGCTGGTCGAGTAGGCCACGGGCTGGGTCCGAGCGGCGCGCAGCTAGCCACGCGCAGCGCGATCGCGTAGCGTGTTTTCGGCCGTCATGGAAGCCGACACCGGGGTCGAGAGCCAGCCCTACGCCAGCCGCGAGGACACCGCGGAGCGGTTCGCAGCGAACGTCAACCGCGGCAAGGCGCGCGCGCTCGAGGCGATCGGCGTCGACATCGTCATGGGGGAGAGGGAGGGTGCCCGCTTCCGGGACGCCTACAGCGGGCGCTGGTACTGGAACTGCCACTGTAACGGCGGCGTCTTCAACCTCGGCCACCGCCACCCGCGCGTGGTCGGCGCCCTGCGGGGGGCGCTCGACCACCTCGACGTCGGCAACCACCACCTGATCAGCGGCTGGCGCGCGCGGCTCGCGGGCCAGCTCGCCGAGACGACCGGCCGGCGGCTTCCGTTCGCGGTCTTCACCCCGTCTGGCACCGAGGCGGTGGACATCGCGCTGCGCCTCGCGCGCGCCTCCACCGGCCGCCAGAAGGTCGTCTCGGTGTGGGGCGGGTATCACGGCCTCGCCGGGCTCCCGCTCGCGGCGGGCGATCCGCGCTGGCAGCAGCCGTTCGGCCCCGCGCCCCCGGGGTTCGAGCACGTGCGCTTCAACGACCCCGACGCGATGCGCTCGGCCCTCGACGGCGGCACGGCCGCGGTGATCCTCGAGTCGATCCCCGCGACGCTCGGCTTTCCTCTTCCCGAGCCCGGCTATCTCGCCGCGGTGGGCGAGGCCGCGCGCGAGTCGGGGGCGCTGCTGATCCTCGACGAGGTCCAGACCGGCCTCGGCCGCACCGGGACCACGTGGTACTTCGAGCAGGAGGACGTGGAGCCGGACATCGTGATCACCGGCAAGGGCCTCAGCGGCGGCCTGTACCCGATCAGCGCCGCGCTGGTCTCCGAGCGCGTGGAGGCGTTCTTCGACGAGCACCCGTTCGCGTACGTGTCGACGTTCGGCGGCGCCGAGATCGGGTGCGCGGCCGCGAGCGCGGTGGTGGAGGTCATTGGGGAGCCGGGGTTCCTCGACCGCGTGGCGGAGGCGGGCGCGCGGTTCGAGGCGGGGTTCGCCGACGCGCCGTTCCGGCTGCGCCGCCGCGGCCTCACGATGGGCCTTGAGTTCCCCGACGACGAGGGCGGCGTGGTCGCGGCCAAGCGGCTGATCGATGCCGGCGTATTCGCGGTCTACGCGGAGCACGACCACTCGGTGACCCAGTTCAAGCCGCCGCTGATCGTCACGGACTCCGAGATCGACGAGATCGTCACGGCGGTGCGCGAGGCGCTGGGGTGAGCGAGAAGGTCGTCTCGCCGGCCGCCGCGCTGTCGGACGCCGAGCTCAGCGACCTCGACGCGCTCGTCGAGCGCGCGCTCGCCATCGGCGACGAGTCGTCGCTGCGGGTGCTCGGCTACGGCGAGATCTCGCTCGTCCTCGGGTGGCCCGTCGACGACCCGGCGTTCGCGTGCAAGCTGCTGCCGCCGTTCGCGCACCGTTCGCGCTTCGACGCGTACCGCGACACCCTCGACGACTACCTCCGCGCCCTCGAGGCCGCCGGGATCGATCCGGTCGCCACCGAGCTGCGCCCGGTGGAGCGCGGCGACGGCACGGTGGCGGGGTACGCGGTGCAGCGCGTGCTCCCGCCCGCCGGGCTCGCGCCCGCGGTGCTCGCCGACGCCGATCCCGACCGCGGGCACCCGCTGGTCGAGGCGGTCGTCGAGCTCGCGGCGGCGACGATCACGCCCCGCGTCGGGCTCGACGCCCAGCTCTCCAACTGGTGGTGGGAGGACGGCACCCTCACCTATATCGACGTCACGACGCCGATGCTGTGGTCCGCGGACGGGCGCCCCCGCCTCGACGTCGACCTGCTGGTGCGGCCGATGCCGTGGGCGATGCGCGGGCCGATCAAGCGCTTGCTCGCCCCCCGGATCCTGGACGGGTACAGGGATCTGCGAGGCGTGTACCTCGACCAGTGCGGGAACCTGATCAAGGAGCGCCTCGACGCGTGGCTGCCGCGCTTCCTCGCCGCGGCGAACGAGCGCCTCCAGCGGCCGATCTCCGCAGACGAGGTGCGGCGCTACTACCGCTCCGACGCCCGCCTGTGGGGGGCGCTGCTCGCGATCAGGCGCCTCGACCGGGCGTGGCACCTTCGAGTCCGCCGGCGCCCGTATCCGTTCCTGCTGCCGCAGCGGATCGAGCGTTGAACCCGCCCGCGCCCAGCTAGCCTTTCGGGCGTGATCTCGACGAACCAGTTCAAGAACGGGACCCACATCGAGGTCGACGGATCGATCTACCGCATCCTCGAGTTCCAGCACGTCAAGCCCGGCAAGGGCGGCGCCTTCGTGCGCACGCGGCTGCGCAAGCTCGACGACGGGACCGTTCACGACAAGACGTTCAGGGCGGGGGAGAAGTTCCGTCCCGTGCGCACCGAGACGCGGCGCATGCAGTACCTGTACGAGTCCGGCGACGCGCACGTGTTCATGGACAGCTCGAACTACGAGCAGCTCGAGCTGACCTCCGAGATCCCCGGCGAGGCGATGCGGTGGGTGCTTCCCAATCACGAGGTCGAGGTGCTGTTCGTCGACGGGCGTCCGGCCGGAGTCCAGGTGGGCAGCGCGGTCGAGATGGCCGTGTCGGACACCCAGCCCGGCGTCAAGGGCGACACCGCGTCCGGCGGGGGCACGAAGCCGGCGACGCTCGAGTCCGGCGTCGTCGTGGACGTGCCGCTGTTCGTGAACGAGGGCGACCGGGTCCGGGTCGACACGCGCTCGGGCGACTACGTGTCGCGAGCGTAGTTGATGACTGACCTCGGGAACGCCGCCCGCCGGATGACGCACATGGCACTTCGCATCTCTTCGTCCTCGGACGCTCGTGTGCTGAGCGCACACTTCGCGTCCTGCGTCCTCGACCTGCTCGGCCACGTGCGCGCCCGGCTGCACGGCGCCCCGGGGTCAGTCATCTAGCGATGCGCCGCACCGACCAGCGCCGAGACGCGGTCTTCGCCCTCTACCAGCACGAGTTGACTGGGCGGCCGCTCGACGACCTGCTCGCGGACTCCAAGCCGTACACGCGCGAGCTCGCGAGCGCTACCGACGCCCACCGGGGCCAGCTCGACGAGGTGATCGCACGCCACGCCGAGGGATGGACCGTCGATCGGATCGCGCCCCTGGAGAGGAACATCATGCGGGTGGCGCTGTACGAGGCCGAGCACAACGACGACGTGCCGACCGAGGTCGCCCTCGACGAGGCCGTGAGCCTGGCGCGCGAGTACAGCGGCGCGGAGGCGCCTGCGTTCGTCAACGGCGTGCTGGGCGCCGCGGTCCGGGCGGCCGCGGGGGAGAGCACGTGACCGAAGACCTTCAGCGGGCGGCGGAGCGACTGCGCCAGATCGCCGCCGAGCTCGGCGACCCCGAGATCGACGACGGGCAGGCCGAGGAGCTTGCGCGCGAGGCGGCCGAGCTCGCGGCGCAGGCCGGCTCCGCGGCCGCCGCGACGCTGCGCGAATCCGCGGGGGCCGGCGATGAGTAGCGAGCCCGCGACCGGCGCGACTGGCACGGCCGGCGGCGAGTACCCCGACGACCTGCGCGAGCTCATCGAGCGATACCTGGCCGAGATCGAGTTCTCGGACGCCGCGGCGACGGCGGGGCTGGAGGAGGCGATGCGCTACTCGCTGCTAGCCGGGGGGAAACGGATCCGCCCGGTGCTCGCGCTCGCGACCGCCCGTGCGGTCGACGAGGCCCCCGAGGGCGTGCTGCCGGCCGCCGCCGCGATCGAGCTGATCCACACCTACTCGCTGATCCACGACGACCTCCCGGCGATGGACGACGACGAGCTGCGGCGCGGGCGTCCCACCTCGCACGTGCGATTCGGGGAGAACGTCGCCATCCTCGCCGGCGACGGCCTTTTCGCCGAGGCGCTGCGGCTGTTCTGCGAGCGTCAGGAGGGCCCTCCCGAGCGCGTTCTCGCGGCGTTGCGCGAGCTCGCCCGCGCGACCGGGGTCGACGGCATGGTCGGCGGCCAGTACGTGGACGTGACAATGCCCGCGACGTCCTCTGCTACGCGTCCGGGCGCCGCGGGGTCCGAGCAGGACGCCGACGGCCTGCGGCGCCTGCACGAGCTCAAGACCGGGCGGCTGATCGGCGCGAGCGTACGCATCCCATTGATCCTCGCCGACGTAGGTGAACCTGAGACAATCAGGTACCGCCGTTTCGCGGATGAGTTGGGCGTGCTGTTCCAGATCGTCGACGACATCCTCGACGTGACGGGAAGCGATGAGGCGCTTGGCAAGCCGCGGGGCAGCGACGAGCGACACGGCAAGCTCACCTACGTGAGCCTCTTCGGGCTCGAGCGGGCGCGTGAGCTGGCAGCCGCCTCCCACGCCAAGGCCCGCGAGGCGCTTGCCGAGGCCGCCGGCGACACCGAAGACCTCGAGCTGATCACAGACTTCATCTACACGCGGCAGTCATGAGCCACGACGAGGTCACCCGAAGGCTGCTCGACTCGATCGACTCCCCCGCGGACCTCGCCGGGCTGTCCGACGACGAGCTCCAGCGCCTCGCGCAGGAGGTCCGGGAGTTGATCATCGACACGATCGGCGAGATCGGCGGACACTTCGGCGCCAACCTCGGCGCCTGCGAGATCGCGGTCGCGTTGCACAGCCTGCTCGACTCCCCGCGCGACAAGATCCTGTGGGACGTCGGGCACCAGGCTTATCCGCACAAGGTGCTGACCGGCCGCCGCGAGCGGCTCGAGACGATCCGCCGGTACAAGGGGTTGGCCCCGTTCTGCTCCATCGAGGAGTCCGAGCACGACATCATGGGCGCGGGGCACGCCTCGACCTCGATCGGCTACGCGGTCGGGATCAAGGAGGCGATGCGTCACGGGATCGGCGAGGACGGCCGCGTCGTCGCGGTGATCGGCGACGGCGCGCTGACCGGCGGGGTGGCCTACGAGGCGCTGCACAACGCCGGCGGGCTCCAGACGCCGATCGTGATCGTGCTCAACGACAACGGGATGTCGATCTCGCCCAACGTCGGCGCGCTGTCGCGCAACTTCCAGCGCGTGCGCCTCAACCCCCGCCTCTACCACGCCCGGGAGGGCGTCGAGGAGCGGCTGACAAAGCTGCCCCTCGGCCTCGGCCAGCGGATCGAGCGGCTCGGTCCCGAGATCAAGGCGGCGATCAAAGCCTACGCGGCGCCGGGACTGCTGTTCGAGGAGCTCGATCTCGCCTACATGGGTGTCATCGACGGTCACGACGTCGGCGCGCTGCGCGGTGCGATACGCGAGGCGCTGAAGGCCGAGCGGCCCGTTGTCGTCCACGTCCACACGGTCAAGGGCAAGGGCTTCGCCCCCGCGGAGCAGGGCGGCCTCGAGGGAATGGAGAAGTGGCACGCGGCGAAGCCCGGCTCGATCGTCGATCGCCGGCCGGCCCCGAAGAAGGAGCCGAAATCAAAGCCGGCCGAATCCTCCGCTAACGCGTCCGGTTCAGCCGGGGCTGTGGTGCCCGTGAAGGAGTCCGACTCCCCCGACGCGATCGCGCCCGAGAAGCTCGAGAAGCCGCCGCCCCCGGCGCCGCCCCAGTACACCTCCGTGTTCGCGGACGCGCTCGTCGCCGAGGCGAAGCGTGACCGCCGGGTGATCGGGATCACCGCCGCGATGGCGGGGGGCACCGGTCTCAACAAGCTCTGCAAGGAGGTCCCCGAGCATTACCACGACGTCGGGATCGCGGAGCAGGACGCGATCCTGTTCGCGGCCGGGCTCGCCCTCCAGGGCGCGAAGCCGGTGGCGGCGATCTACTCGACGTTCCTGCAGCGGGCCTACGACCAGATCGTCCACGACGTATGCCTGCAGAGGCTGAACGTCGTCTTCGCGATGGACCGCGCCGGGCTGGTCGGCGACGACGGCCCGACCCATCACGGCGCGTTCGACATCTCCTATCTGCGCTGCCTGCCCAACATCGTCCTGATGGCGCCGCGCGACGAGGCGATGCTCGTGCACATGGTGCGAACTGCGCTCGCCCACGACGACGGACCGATCGCGCTGCGCTACCCGCGCGGCACAGCGGCGGGCGTCCCGCTCCCCGAGCGGCCCCGCGAACTCGAGATCGGCCGCGGCGAGGTGCTCCAGGAAGGAGAGCGCGTCGCGCTGCTCGGCTACGGGTTCGGCGTCCAGGTGGCCAACGACGCCGCCGAGGTGCTCGCCGAACACGGCCTGCAAGCGACCGTCGCCGACGGGGTGTTCGCGAAGCCGCTCGACGCCGAGCTGGTGGAGCGTCTCGCGGCGGACCACGACCTCGTGGTGACGATCGAGGACAACGTGCTCCCCGGCGGCTTCGGTGCCGCGGTCCTCGAGCACCTGGAGGACGCGTTCGCCGACCGCCCTGAGCGCCGCGCCCGAGTGCTGCGCGTCGGGCTCCCCGACCGCTACGTCACCCACGGCAAGCCCGCCCTCCTGCACGAGGAGGTCGGGCTGACGGGGGAGGCGGTGGCCGACCGCGTCACCGCGGCGCTGCCTTCGGACACCCCCGCGCTGAGCTGAGCGCCCGGCTACGCGGCCGCCGTCGGGACCCGCCGCCGCGCAGGCTCGCGCCGGGCGCCGGTCGGCGCGCTCGACGCGGGCTCGGTGAGCGGGCGGGTGCAAAGCATCTGGTAGACGGCGTTGTCGCCGACCTCGAACGAGTTGCGGGCGGCGCGCAGATAGAGCCGCCA
Source organism: Solirubrobacterales bacterium (assembly GCA_035461345.1). Taxonomy (GTDB): domain Bacteria; phylum Actinomycetota; class Thermoleophilia; order Solirubrobacterales; family 70-9; genus DASPWW01. The sequence continues at coordinate 13,879 of DATHVJ010000004.1, forward strand.
CACCCGCAGCCGCTCGAGGCCGGCGAGCCGCTCGGCCTCGTCGAGGTTCCGATCGAGCCGCGTGATCCAGTGGCGCAGCGTCTCCGCGTAGTCGGTGTGCAGGTCCTCGACGTGCAGCGTCTCGAGGCCCGCGCGCTCGAACGCCGCCTGCATCCGCGACAGGTTGAGCAGCTCGCCGTCGGGGAACACGTACCGGTTCGAGAACTCGCCGCCGATGTGGGCGCCGCCCTGCGGGGCCGGCACGCGGACGATCCCGTGGTTCAGGACCGCGCCGTCGGGCTCCAGCACCCGGGTGATCTCGCGCGCGTACTCGTCCACCTGCGCCTCGCCGACGTGCTCGACCATTCCGATGCTGACGACGGCGTCGAACCGCTGCGCGCCCAGCTCGCGGTAGTCCTGGACCCTGATCTCGACGCGGTCCTCGAGCCCGGCGTCGCGCACCAGCTCGCGGGCGAGCTCGGCCTGGGGCGGCGACAGGGTGATGCCGAGAACCGAGACCCCGTGCTCGCGGGCGGCGTGGATCGCGAAGCTGCCCCAGCCACAGCCGATGTCGAGCACCCGCTGGCCGGGCCGCAGCGCGAGCTTCGTGCAGATCAGCTCCAGCTTCGCCGCCTGGGCCTCCTCGAGCGTCTCGGTCCCCTCCTCGAACAGGGCGCAGCTGTACGTCATCGTCTCGTCGAGGAAGAGGGCGAAGAACTCGTTCGAGACGTCGTAGTGATGGCGGACGGCGGCCGCGTCCCGCTTCCGTGTGTGCAGCCGTCCGCGCGGCCGAAGCTCGGCGGCGGGCGGCGGGGGAGGCCGGTGCACGCCGGCGGCGCGGATCGCCGCCGCGAGCAGGCGGGCACGGGTCGCTGCGCCGAGCGGCGGGGCGTGCCAGCGCCCGAGCAGCGCGATCACGCCGTCGAGGTCGTCGGTCTCGATGTCCCCGTTCACGTACGCGCGCCCGAGCCCGAGCTGGCCCGGCGAGCGCAGCACGTGTGCGATCGCCCGCGGTGTGCGGAAGCGAAGCGTCGGGCCGGCGCCGTTCGTGGGCAGCACCCGCCCGCCGTCCCAGAACTCGATCGCGAACGGCCGATCCGGTAGCGCGCGCTCGATCGCGCGGCAGAGCTGTGCGGTTCGAGCGCGCGCCATTGCGCCAGCCTACGGCACCGGGCGCCCAGCCGGCGGCTACTCGTACGCCCGGCGGCCTCGAAGGGCAACGCTCTCCTGCGACATCGTCTAGTCGCCCAGCCCGGCCGCGGCGAGGGTCTCGGATTGGCTGTGGAACCAGCGCAGCCGGATGACCTTGCCGTCGCGAAACGTCCAGATCTCCCCATGGTCCCGCGCAACCTCGATGCCCGTGGCGCGGCCGTGACCACGGACGTGTCCGAGCGCGACCACGTCGTCGTCGGTGTCGATGATCCGCTCGGTCTCGAAACGAACCTCGTCCCAGGCGGCGAACACGCTCTGGATCGCCTCATTGAAGCTGTCGCGGCCCTTCCGGACCCCTGGCTCAACGGCGTCCTGTGGATTGACCCACTCGACGTCGTCCGCCAGCAGGTCGGGTCCGAGACGGCGGTCTTCGTACCACCTCTCGTAGATGCGACGAAACCTGTCCACGTTCTGCTGCGACATCGGCTAGCCCGAGCTGCAGAACTCGCGCAGCGCCTGCGCGAACTCCTCGTCCGCGCTCGGCGGCCTCTCGGCCCTCATCGTGGCCGCGTCGGGAAACGCGGCGCACATGTCCTCGAACCCTTCGTCCGTGAACACCAGGCAACCGCGGTGTTGTGCGAGCAGCAGCGGTCGGTCGATCTCGCGAAGCAGCTCGCCGATCGGCTCTCGCTGGTCCCCGACCATCGCCCACGCCGCCTCCATGCAGTTACTGGGCACCCGCTCCATCATCCGCTGCGCCAGCTCCTCGTCGTAGGAGCCCTGCGTGATCTGGGTCAGCCCGTG
>DATHVJ010000005.1:0-6332 GCA_035461345.1 Solirubrobacterales bacterium
TCCCTCTCCTCGTCCGGGGTCAGCGCGATGCTGAGGTGGCTGGTCCGCTTGTCGATCTTGGTCGCCCGGCCGCGCGCCCTCGGGCGCCATCGCCTCAGCGTCGGGCCCTCGTCGACGCGGATCTCGGCTATGCGCATGTCCTCGGCGACGAGGTCGTGGTTGTTCTCGGCGTTGGCGGCGGCGGAGTCGAGCAGCTTGGCGACGTCGCGCGCCGCCGCGCGCGGCGAGAACTGCAGCAGCGCGCGGGCGTCCTCGATCGGCAAGCCGCGCACCTGGTCGGCGACGAGGCGCACCTTGCGCGGCGACGTCCGCAGGTAGCGGGCGCTCGCGCGCACCACGGGCTTGTCGGAGGCCTCGGCCACCGCGATCACCGCTCCTCTCGCTTGTCGGTTCCGGAGTGCGCCCTGAAGGTGCGGGTCGGCGCGAACTCGCCGAGCCTGTGGCCGACCATCGACTCCGACACGAACACGGGGACGTGCTTGCGCCCGTCGTGGACGGCGATCGTGTGGCCGACCATCTCCGGGAAGATCGTCGAGCCTCGCGACCACGTCTTGACCATCTCCTTCTGGCCGCTCTCGTTCATGCGCTGGATCCGCGCCAGCAGGCGCTGCTCCACGAACGGCCCCTTCTTCGTCGAGCGGCCCATCAGCGATGCCTCGTGGGAACAGTCATCGCTTACCTGCTCCCCCCCTTCTTCTTGCCGCGGCGGCGGCCGCGGACGATCATCGCGTCCGAGGGCTTTCGCTTCGGCCGCGTGCGGTACCCGAGCGTCGGCTTGCCCCACGGTGTCTCGGGGTGGCCGCCGGGGGTGTGGTGGGCCTCGCCGCCGCCGTGCGGATGGTCGACGGGGTTCATCGCCACGCCGCGGGTCTGTGGCCGCTGCCCGAGATGGCGCTTGCGCCCAGCCTTTCCGAGCTTGACGTTCTGGTGCTCGGAGTTCGACAGCGCACCGACGGTGGCCCGCGACTCCCCTCGCACCATGCGGACCTCTGACGAGGGAAGGCGGAGGGTCACCATGTCGCCCTCCTTCGCGACCACCTGGATCGCGCTGCCTGCGGCGCGCCCGAGCCTGGCGCCCTGGCCCGGCACGAGCTCGACGTTGTGGACGACGGTTCCGGTGGGGATCGCGGCGAGCGGGAGCGCGTTGCCGGGCCGGATGTCGGCGCGCTCGCCCGACTCGACCGTCGCCCCCGGCGCCAGTCCCTGCGGGGCGAGGATGTAGCGCTTCTCCCCGTCCGCGTAATGCAGCAGCGCGATGAAGCACGTCCGGTTGGGGTCGTACTCGATCGTCGCCACGCGAGCCGGGACTCCGTCCTTGCGGCGCTTGAAGTCGATCCGTCGGTAGCGGCGCTTGGCCCCGCCGCCGCGGTGGCGGCTCGTGATCCCGCCGCCGGAGTTGCGCCCGCCGCTGCTCGCCTTCCCGTCGGTGAGCGGCTTGTGGGGCCGCTTCGCGGTCAGTTCGGAGCGGTCCTGGAAGGTGCCGAAGCGACGACCGGGGCTGGTGGGCTTGATCTTTCGGTTCGCCATCGCTAGCCGCTCTAGCCCTCCACCGCGGCGCCCTCGAACAGCTCGATGCGATCGCCGGGGGCAAGCTGGACGACCGCCTTCTTCCACGCCCGGGTGCGCCCGGAGTGCAGCCCGCGGCGCTTCGGCTTCGCCCGCACGCGCGAGGTCCGGACCTCGGCCACGCCGACGCCGAAGATCTCCTCGACCGCGTGCGCGATCTGGGTCTTGTGGGCGCGCTCGTGGACCCGGAACGTGTACTTCCCGTCGGCCATCAGGGCGTAGCTCTTCTCCGAGATCACCGGCTCGATGATCACCTGGCGCGGCTCCATCAGGCCTCACGCTCCCCTGCTCGCTTGGCGACGGTGTCGAGCGCGGCCTTCGAGATCACGAGCGAGCGAGCGCCGACGATGTCGGCGACGCCGGCGGCGTCGGCGCTGATGACCGTCACCCTCGGCATGTTGCGAAAGCTCTTCAGCACGGTCGTCTCCTCGGTGTCGAGGACGACGAGCGTCGGGCGATCCGCCCCCCACTTGTCGAGCGCCTCGGCGGCACGCTTCGTCGACGGCTCCTCGAAGCTCTCGCCGTCGACCACCGCGACGCTGTCGCGGGCTGCGTGGACCGACAGCGCGGCGCGGAGCGCGCGGCGGCGCGCCTTGCGGTTCACCTTCACCGTGTGGCGCCTCGGCTTGGGACCGAACGCCGCGCCGCCGCCGCGACGATGCGGGACGCTGAGGGGACCCGCGCGCGCGCGGCCGAGGCCCTTCTGGCGCCACGCCTTCGCGGTCGTCATCGAGACCTCGCCGCGGGTGAGGGTGGACGCGGTGCCACGACGGCGTGCCGCGAGGTCGGCGCGGGCGCTCTCGTGCACGAGCGACTCGTGGAACGGCTCCGAGAACACCCCGGCGGGGAGATCGGCCTTCGCCGTGCTGCCCAGGAGGGGTGCCTTGGCGGCCATCAGCGTTCCTCCAGTGCGGCGTTGCCGAGCGAAAGCCGAGCATGGCAAGGACGCAGGGCGTAGCCCTTGCTGGCTGCAAGGGCAAGCCCGAGGACGCGGCCAGGCGAAGGCTTGCAGCCGGCAACGGCGTGCTGGTGGGGCGGTGCTGGCCGCCAGCTAGCCATCGCTGCGCACCTCGACGGTCGCGTTGCGGGGCCCGGGGACCGGCCCCTTGATCAGCAGCAGGTTGCGCTCGGGGTCGACCTCCACCACCTCGCAGCCGAGCTGCGTCACCCTTCGGCCGCCCATGCGGCCGGGGAGCCGCGTGCCCTTGAACACGCGCGAGGGGTCGGCGCTGGCCCCGACGGAGCCGGGGGGACGGACGTTGTGGGAGCCGTGGGTCATCGGGCCGCGGCTGAAGTTGTGGCGGCGGATCGTCCCCTGGAACCCCTTGCCGATCGAGGTCCCGGAGACCTTCACTCGTTGCCCCGGCTCGAACGCCTCGACGGTGACGACGTCGCCGATCGAGTGCTCGCTCTCACCCCTGAACTCGGCCAGCGTCCGCATCGGCGGCGCGTCGGCCTTCTTCAGATGGCCGAGCTCGGCCTTGGTCAGACGAGACTCGTCGGTCGCGCCACCGGCTAGCTGAACCGCGGCGTAGCCGTCGCGCTCCGGGTCGCGGACCGCGGTCACGTGGCACGGCCCGGCCTCGACCACGGTCACGGGCACGCGGGTGCCGTCCTCGAGGAACACCTGCGTCATGCCGAGCTTCTTGCCGATGATCCCCGCCATCGCTAGCGGTGCCTCCTTCCGCGGCAGTGCGTCTCAGCCGGCGAAAACCGAGCCAGGCAAGGACGCAGCGAGCCGACAGAGAGCGGCAAGTTCGCTAGCGAACTTGCCGGTGGTCGTAGCGCGAGCGAGCGAGGACGCCGGCTGGTGACGGTTTGCAACCGGCTGAGGAGTGCTGTCGTGGGAGGAGGCACCGCTACAACCGGATCTCGACGTCGACGCCGGCCGGAAGCGTCTCCATGCGCTGCAGCTCGTCGACCGTCTTCGGAGTCGGCTCGTGGATGTCGATCAGGCGCTTGTGGGTGCGGATCTCGAAGTGCTCCCGGGAGTCCTTGTCCTTGAACGGGGAGCGGATCACGCAGTACACGTTCTTCGCGGTCGGCAACGGGATCGGGCCCGACACGCGGGCACCGGTGCGCTGCGCCGTCTCCACGATCTCGCGGGCGGCACGATCGATCGCCTCGTGGTCGTACGCCTTGAGGCGGATCCGGATCTTGGTTGCTCCTATCGTTGCCATCTACTTGGTTTTGCGTGCGTACTTCGCTCGCGCCTCTCCGCGCAGTTGGGGCGCCGCCCTTGTGGAGCGCCGCCCCGGGTCGTATGTGCTTGACGTCTTCGAGTGCGACGGCGTCGCCGCCGCGAAAGGGCCGGCCCGCGGGCCGGCCCTGTGCTACTCGAGGATCTTCGTCACGATCCCCGAGCCGACGGTGCGCCCGCCCTCGCGAATCGCGAAGCGCAGGCCCTCGTCCATGGCGATCGGCTGGATCAGCTCGATCGTCATCGTCACGTTGTCGCCCGGCATCACCATCTCGGTGCCCTCGGGCAGGTTCGCGACCCCGGTCACGTCCGTGGTCCGGAAGTAGAACTGGGGCCGGTAGCCGGAGAAGAACGGGGTGTGGCGGCCGCCCTCCTCCTTCTTGAGGCAGTACACCTCGGCCTCGAACTTGGTGTGCGGCGTGATCGAGCCCGGCTTGCACAGCACCTGGCCGCGCTCGATGTCCTCGCGCTTGGTGCCGCGCAGCAGGCAGCCGACGTTGTCGCCCGCCTGACCCTCGTCGAGGATCTTGCGGAACATCTCGACGCCGGTGACGACGGTCTTCTCGGTCGGCTTGATGCCGACGATCTCGACCTCGTCGCCCGTGTGGACCACGCCCTGCTCAATCCGGCCCGTGGCCACCGTCCCGCGGCCGGTGATCGAGAAGATGTCCTCGATCGGCATCAGGAACGGCTGGTCGAGCGGCCGCTCGGGCTCCGGGATGTAGTTGTCGAGCGCGTCGGCAAGCTCGAGGACGGCGTTCTTCGCCTCCTCGTCGCCCTCCAGCGCCTTCAGCGCCGAGCCCTTGATCACGGGCGTCTCGTCTCCGGGGAACTCGTACTCCTTGAGCAGGTCGCGGACCTCCTCCTCGACGAGCTCGATCAGGTCGGGGTCGTCGACCATGTCGGTCTTGTTGAGGAAGACGACCATCGACGGGACGTTCACCTGCCGCGCGAGCAGGACGTGCTCGCGGGTCTGCGGCATCGGGCCGTCGGCCGCCGAGACGACGAGGATCGCGCCGTCCATCTGGGCGGCGCCGGTGATCATGTTCTTGATGTAGTCGTGGTGGCCGGGGCAGTCGACGTGCGCGTAGTGGCGCTTGTCGGTCTGGTACTCGACGTGGGAGGTCGCGATCGTGATCCCACGCTCCTTCTCCTCCGGAGCGTTGTCGATCTCAGCGAACGACTTCTCCTCGGCCCCGCCCTTCTCGGCCAGCACCTTGGTGATCGCCGCTGTGAGCGTCGTCTTGCCATGGTCGATGTGACCGATGGTGCCGACGTTCACGTGCGGCTTGTCTCGCTCGAACTTCTCCTTCGACATCTCGCTCCTTTTGGATTCTCGCGTTCTTCTCGTACTTTGCGTGGTCTATCCGAACCGAGGAAGAATAGCCCGCCGCATGCTCCGCTGCGCATCCGCTGCGGGGGGGTTCGCGGCGGTTCTCATGACACGGCGGCCACGGGCTCGGCCGGACCCCCTTCGGTGATCTTCTCGGCGACGCTCGCCGGGATCTCCTCGTAGCGCTCGAACTGCATCGTGAAGGTCGCGCGGCCCTGCGTCGAGGACCGCAGGTCGGTCGCGTAGCCGAACATCTCGCCGAGCGGAACCTTGGCCTGGACCGCGAGCGCGTTCCCGCGCCGCTCCTGCCCCTCGACCTTGCCGCGGCGCCGCGACAGGTCGCCGATCACGTCGCCGAGGAACTCCTCGGGCGTCACCACCTCGACCGCCATCACGGGCTCGAGCAGCACGGGCTTCGCCCTGCGCGCCCCCTCCTGGACGGCCATCGACCCCGCGATCTTGAACGCCATCTCCGACGAGTCGACGTCGTGGGAGGACCCGTCGATGAGCTCGACGCGAACATCGACCATCGGGTACCCGGCCTTGACGCCGGACTGCAGCGCCTCCTCGACGCCGGCCTCGACCGCGGGCAGGAACTCGCTCGGGATCGCGCCGCCCTTGATCTCGTTGACGAAGTCGAACCCCTCGCCGGGCGCCGGCTCGACGTTGATCACTACATGCCCGTACTGCCCGCGGCCGCCGGTCTGGCGCACGAACCGGCCCTGGACCTTCTCGACCCGGTCGCGGATCGTCTCCCGGTAGGCGACCTGCGGGCGGCCGACGTTGGCGTCGACGCTGAACTCGCGCAGCAGCCGGTCGGTGATCACCTCGAGGTGCAGCTCGCCCATCCCGTGGATCAGGGTCTGGCCCGTCTCCTGCTCGGTCTCGACCTGGAACGTGGGGTCCTCCTCGGCGAGACGCGCGAGGCTCGTTGCCAGCTTCTCCTGGTCGGCCTTCGTCTTCGGCTCGATCGCGACGGCGATCACGGGCTCGGGGAACTCGATCTGCTCGAGCTCGATCGGGGCGTCGGGGGCACACAGCGTGTCCCCGGTCGAAGTCTGCTTCAGGCCGACGCCGGCGCAGATGTCCCCCGCGTAGCACTCCTCGATCTCCTCGCGGTGGTTGGCGTGCATCATCAGGAGCCTCCCGACCCGCTCGGTGCGCCCGGTGGACGCGTTGAGGATCCGGCTACCCGCCCTCAGCGTGCCCGAGTAGACCCGGAAGTAGGTCAGC
>DATHVJ010000006.1:0-30786 GCA_035461345.1 Solirubrobacterales bacterium
GCTGCGCGGGCTGGGCGAGTCCACGGTTCGGACCTTCGACGCTCCGGAAGCGGTAGGGATCCGCTTCCACGAGGTGGAGGCGCGCTCGGCGCTGAACCGCGTGCCGGAGCGCTCGAGGATGCCGTTCCGGTGGACGATCAACGCCTACCGCGGGTGCACCCATGCGTGCGTCTTAGGGCCTACTGCTTCGCCAGGCCCAGCCATACCTACCTCGATCTGAACCCGCGCGAGGACTTCGAGCGCGAGATCGTCGTCAAGGTCAACGTGCCCGAGCGGCTGCGGGCGGAGCTCGCCCGGCCGAGCTGGAAGGGCGAGCACGTCGCGCTCGGCACCAATACCGACCCGTATCAGTGGGTCGAGGGCCGCTACCGGCTGATGGAGGGGATCTGGGAGGCGATGCGCGACTTCGCCAACCCGTGCTCGGTGCTGACCAAGTCGCCGCTGCTGCTGCGGGATCTCGAGCTCATGAAGCAGATCGCCGATCGCGCCGAGTTCAGCGCCAACCTGTCCGTCCCCACCCTCGACGAGACGGCGTGGCGGGAGACGGAGCCGCACACGCCGCATCCGCGCAAGCGGCTCGAGGCCGTCGGCGAGCTCAACCGAGCCGGGATCCCGACCGGGATCCTGATCGCGCCGCTCATCCCCGGCGTCAACGACGACCCCGAGCAGGTCAACGAGATCATCGAGCTCGCCACGGAGGCGGGGGCGGTGAGCATCGGCGGCGTGGGCCTGCATCTGCGACGCGACGTGCGCGAGATCTGGTTCGATTGGCTGCGCGAGCACCGGCCCGACCTCGTGCCGCGCTACGAGCAGCTGTACGCGCGCCGGGCGTATCTGCCGTCCGAGGAGCGGGAGCGGCTCGCGAAGCTGACGCGGCGAGCGGGCGCGCCACCGGCGCGGTTCAGGGGGAGGGACCCGGCCTCGGGCTCGAGCCGGCCGCCGAGGCGGCGCGAGCCATCGCAGGCGAAGCTCTTCTGAGGCGTGTTGCGATCACGACGGCGCTGACCCCGGCGCACGCCGCAGCGAGCCAGAAGGCGGCGGCGTAGGCGCCGCCGAGCGCGACCGCGGCACCGGTCAGCGGGCCGCCGAGGCCGACGCCGACGTCGAAGAACGCGGTGAAGGTGCCGACCGCGGACCCCCGTCGCGACTCCGGGACGCGGTCGACCACGGTGAGAAGCAGCGAGGGGTAGAGGGTGGAGAACGCGGCGCCCATCGCGGACGCGCCGAGCAGCGTGATCGGCAGACTCGGGGCAAGCGCGACGATCGCGAGGCCGAGAGCCTCGACCGTCGCCGCGGCGGCCGCGCACCGCACCGGGCCGAGCCGGTCGGGGAGATCGCCGCCGACGAGGCGGGTGACGACGACGGTGACCGCGAACACGGTGAAGGCCAGCGTGCCGTGCCCGATCCCCCGCTCCTCCAGATGCAGGATCACGAACGCGGCGATCGCCGCGTAGCCGATCACCCCGAGCCCCAGCGCCAGCCCCGGTCGCAGCGACTCGCGGGCGATCAGCGTCCGCGGCTCGTCGCGTCGGCCGGGGACGTGCGGGTCGGGCAGGCGGCTCGCGATCGCCGCCCCGAGCAGCGGCGCCGCGGTCGCGAACGCCCACACCAGCTCGTAGTCGCCGGCCCGCAGCAGCAGGTCGCCGATCGGCGGGCCGAGACTGAGTCCGGTCCACACCGAGAGCCCGTACAGGCCGACGATCCTCCCGCGGCGCTCCGGCGGGGCGAGGTCGACCACCCAGGTGGCGCCGGCGGTGAACACGGTGCCCTCGCCCGCGCCGAGCGCGAACCGTGACAGGACCAGGGCCGGTAGGCCGGGCACGAAGTACAGCAGCCCCGCGAACGCGGCCAGCAGCGAGCCGAGGATGACGGCGAGGCGGCGGCCGCGGAGGTCGGCGAGGTGGCCGGCGAGCGGTCGCGCGGCGAGGCCGGTGAACGCGAACGCTCCGACCACGAACCCGACCACGAAGTCGCCCTCCCCGAGCGGGCCCTTCACGTACCGCGGCAGGACCGGGATCACGGCGCCGACCGACAGCAGCCCGAGCAGCGTGACGGCGAAGATCCCGGCAAACGCCGCCACCGCCGGCGAGACGTCGAACGGCAGCAGCAGCGCGAGGCGGACGGGCGGTCGCCGCCGCACTCAGGTACCCCGGAGCTCGGCGCGCTTGATCTTGCCGCTCGAGGTCTTCGGCAGCGCATCGGCGAACTCGACGATCCGCGGATACTTGTACGGCGCGGTGACGCGCTTGACGTGCCCCTGGAGCTCCTCCGCGAGCGTCGAGCCCGGCGCTCGATCGCGTAGCACGACCACGGCACGCACCACCGACCCGCGTTCGGGGTCGGGCGCCGCGACCACGGCGGCCTCGGCGACGGCCGGGTGGGTGAGGAGCGCCGACTCGACCTCCAACGGCCCGATCCGGTACCCGGCGGAGATGATCACGTCGTCCTCGCGGCCCTCGAACCACAGGTATCCCTCGTCGTCCTCGCGTACGTGGTCGCCCGTCGCCCACCACTCGCCGTCGAACGGCTCCGACCCGAGGTAGCGAGAGAAGAACGTGGGACAGGTCGCGGCGCGCACCTCGAGCTCGCCGCTGGCGACGCGCACCTCGATCCCGGGCAGCGGCCGCCCCATCGACCCGTCCCGTGGGTCCTCGTCGGGGCGCATCCCGGTCACCGGGCCGGTCTCCGTCTGCCCGTAGCCGTCGTGGATCGCGAGCCCAACCTCGTCGCGGAACGCCCTGATCACCTCCGGGTTGAGCGGCTCGCCCGCCGAGACCAGGTGTCGCAGGCCCGGGATCGGGCGCAGCGAAGCGTGCTTGGCGATCATCCGGTACTCGGTCGGCGCCTGGCACAGCACGCCCACCCCCTCGCCCTCGACGATCTCCAGCCGCTCGGCCGGGTCGAAGCGCGCGTCGTGGAGCAGCGCCGTGGCCCCGCCGAGCCACGGGGCGATGAAGACGTTGCGGGCCGACTTCGACCACCCGGTCGCGGCCGTGCACCACGCCAGCTCGCCCTCGCGGGCGCCGAACCAGTGCTCGGCCTGGAGCCGCTGGCCAAGCAGGTAGCGTTGGGGGTAGACGACGCCGCGCGGCTCGCCCGTGGTTCCCGAGGTGAAGATCACGACGGCGGGATCGTCGGCGTCGAGATCGGCCGGCTCCACCGGTGGGGCCTGCGGCAGGTCCTCGTCGAGCACTTCGGCGACCTCGGTGAGCATCATGTACGGAACGCCCGCCGGGAGCTCGGCGAGATAGGCCTCCTCGCCGATCGCGAGCGCGGGTTCGGCGGTGCTCACACGGTGCTCGAGGTCGGCGCGGCGAAGCTGCACATTGCACGGCATCGCGACGGCGCCCATCCGGAAGCAGGCCATCATCGCAAGCACCCACTCGGGCCGGTTGCCGATAAGGGTCATCACCGTGTCGCCGCGGCGCACCCCACGCGCCGCGAGCGCCCCCGACAGCCCCGCGGTGCGGGCGAGCAGCTCCCCGAAGTGCCACACCTCGCGATTGCCGTCGGCGTCGAGGGAGACGAGCGCCTGCTTGGACGCCGGAAAGCGCTCGAAGATGTACTCGGCGAAGTTCACGGAGGGCTCAGTTTGCCGAAGCGCGCGCGGCGCTTGCCGCCGCTACCGTTTCTTGCGCTTGGGCTTGACCTTCCAGCTGTCGAGCGCAGGGGTTCTACGTCATGACCACGTTCCTGGGGTTCGGCGCGGGGGTGTTTCTCGGGGAGGCCGGCGCGACGGGCGCGATGACGACGCACCTGCATCCATTGCCCCGCGCGGGTCGGGCTTACCGCTTCAGCTCGGTGCCGTCGTAGAGCTTCTTCACCCGCACCGTGCCCGGCGGAGCGGCTTCGACGCACAGCGCGCACAGCACGCACTCGTCGAGGTTCTCGTCGACGATCTGGAGCGTTCCGCCCTCCGCGGTCGCGTAGATGTCGACCGGGCACACCTCCTCGAGCTTCGCCGCCAGCTCGGAGTCGTTGGCTACGGCGTCGTCGACCTCGACGTCGATGAAGACACCGTTCAGGGTCTTGTCGGTCATTTGACCGCTGCTCCGATCCGCTCCTGAACGGCGCCCGGGATCTCGTCGATCCGCTCGACGACCGTTATCCCGGCGCCCTCGAGGCGGGCGATCTTCTGCGCCGCGGTGTCCTCGGTGCCCTCGACGATCGTCCCCGCATGCCCGAAGCTCATCCCCTTCATCTCCTCGTCGTCCATGAACTTGCCGGCCATGAATGCGACGATCGGGAGGCGCGAGTCGTTCGCCGTCACCCAGTCCGCGAGCTGCGCCTCCATCCGGCCTCCCGGCTCCGTGTAGATCACGATCGCCTCGGTCAGCTCGTCGGCCTCGAACAGGGGCATCAGCTCGGCGTACGCGGAGCCGATGATCGCGTCGCCGCCGATCGAGATCGCGGTCGAGACGCCGAGGCCCGCGGCGGTCAGCGACGAGGAGATCTCGGTCGTCATTCCGCCCGAGCGCGACATGACACCGACTGCCCCGGGGGCGTACGCCTTGGCTGCGTCCTTGGCGGGTCCGCCGATGCCGCCCATCTTGCACACGCCGGGGACGATCAGCCCGAGGCAGTTGGGGCCGATGATCCGCGCTCCGCGGATGCCGGCGAGCTCGACCATCTGCGCGACGTCGCCGCGCGGGACCCGCTCGGTTACGACGACGATCAGCCCGATGCCGTTCTCGATCGCCTCGAGCACGGCGTCCTTGGTGAACGCAGGGGGGACGGTGACCACGGAGCCGTCGACCTGCGACCCGTGGTGCGCCACCGCCTGCTCGACGGTGTCGAACACGGGGACGCCGTGGACCTCGCGGCCCTTGCGGCCAGGGGTCACGCCGCCGACGACCCGCGACCCGTAGTCGAGGCACTCCTTGGTCAGGTTCACGGCCTCGCGCCCGGTGATGCCCTGAACGAGGAACGTGAACTCTTTGCTCAGAAGAATGCTCATCGCTGGTTCCTCGTTGCTCGAGCTACGAGCCACGAGCTACGAGCTACCTCCCTGAATCTTCTCGACCGCTCTGCGGGCTGCCTCCCACATTCCTACCGAGCGGTCGCAGTACTCGACGCCGTAGCGGTCGAGGATCTTGTAGCCCTCCTCCTCCCACGCGCCCGGGATCCGGAAGATCGCGATGGTCTCGGCGGGGTCGCGGTCGAGCTCGACGCAGGCCTTGATCACCCCGCGGGCGACGATGTCGACGCGCGTGTTGGAGACGATCGACATCATCACCGCGATCTTCTCGACGCCTTCCTTGCGCAGGACCTCCTTGGCGAGCCCGCACGCCTTCGCCACCGACGGGTTGCCGCCGATCTCGGTGTAGTTCGCCGGCCAGCCGCCCTGGCTGCGGACCGCGTCGGTCAGGGTCAGCGAGCCACCGCCGGCTCCGATCACCAGCCCCAGGTTTCCCTCGAACCCGTGGTCGCGCCCCTGGATCACCCCGCGATGATCGGCGGCATCGATCGCGGTCACGTTGCGTTCGAACTCGCTCGGCTCGTAGGGCTGCCGGGTGTCGTCGGGGGCGATTCCCAGCTCCTTCTCGAGCAGCGACTTGTGACGGGGCTTCGCCTCGTCCTCCATCTCCATGTGGGCGTCGAGCGCGACGAAGCTGCCGTCGGCGAGGCGCGCGAGCGGATTGATCTCGGCCAGGGTCAGGTCCGTGTCCCTGAACAGCCGCGCCAGCCGGGCGACGATCGGCGTCGCGCGGTTGAGCGCGGAGCCCGTCACACCGGTGGCCGCGATCACCTGCTTGGCCTCGAAGTCCGAGATCGGGAGCAGGTTGGAGACGTGGCCGCGACCGACGTGGTCGGGATGCTGCTCGGCCACCTCCTCGATGTCGATCCCGCCCATGTCGCTGAACAGGATCAGCGGGCGCTTGGCGGTCCCGTCCCACACCACGCCCGCGTAGTACTCCTGCTCGACCTCCGCCTTCGGGTCGACCAGGACGCCACGCGGCATGTGCCCGTTGATCTCAAGCTCGAGGATTTCCTCCGCATGGGCGGCCGCCTCCTCGGGCGTGTCGGCGAACTTCACTCCGCCCGCCTTCATCCGCCCGCCGGTCAGCACCTGCGACTTGATCACCGCTGGCCCGTCGATGCGCTCTGCAGCGGCCCGCGCCTCGTCGGCGGTGGTGCAGAAGCCGTACTCGGTGACCGGGATGCCGGCGCGCTCGACTATGCGACGGGACTCGTACTCGTAGAAGCGCATGCTTGCCGCGGATGGCCGGCGTGGTTCCCGGCGGCGGCGAACCCTACACGCTTCGGCCAGCCGCGCCGCCGATCGCCGCCCGAGCGGTCCGGTAACGCCGGCCGCGGCCGGTGTGCGAAAGAATGGCCGGGCCCCAGCGGGCCTTGAATCAAATGTCACTAGAGAGGAGTTGAGCCGAGCCTTGAGTCCCGAATCCGCCGCCGCCACCGAGGCGCCGACGCAGAACCGAAAGCTGATCTCGTGGGTCGAGGAGATCGCCGAGCTGACCCAGCCCGACTCGATCCATTGGTGCGACGGCTCGGCGGAGGAATACGACCGCCTGTGCGAGGCGCTCGTGGAAGCCGGAACCTTCGAGCGGCTGTCCGACGCGAAGCGGCCCAACTCGTATCTCGCGCGCTCCGACCCCGACGACGTCGCCCGGGTCGAGGATCGAACCTTCATCTGCTCCGAGCACGAGGAGGACGCGGGGCCGACGAACAACTGGCACGACCCGGCCGAGATGCGGGAGACGCTGACCGGACTGTTCCGCGGCGCGATGCAGGGGCGCACGATGTACGTGATCCCGTTCTCGATGGGGCCGATCGGTGCGCCCGTCGCCCAGTTGGGGGTACAGGTCACCGACTCCGCCTACGTCGCGGCCTCGATGCGGATCATGACCCGGATGGGCTCGCAGGCCCTCGACGCGCTGGGGCCCGACGGCGAGTTCGTCCCCTGCGTGCACTCGGTCGGGATGCCGCTCGAGCCCGGGGTGCACGACGTCCCGTGGCCGTGCAACGAGACCAAGTACATCGTCCACTTCCCGGAGAGCCGCGAGATCTGGTCGTTCGGCTCCGGCTACGGCGGCAACGCGCTGCTGGGGAAGAAGTGCCTGGCGCTGCGGATCGCCTCGGTGATGGCGCGCGACGAGGGCTGGATGGCGGAGCACATGCTGATCATCCGGCTGACCTCGCCCGCCGGCGACGTCAAGCACATCGCGGCGGCGTTCCCGTCGGCGTCGGGGAAGACGAACCTGGCGATGCTCCCGCCGTCGATCCCGGGCTGGAAGGTGGAGACGATCGGCGACGACATCGCTTGGCTGCGGTTCGGCGATGACGGACGCCTGTACGCGATCAACCCCGAGGCGGGCTTTTTCGGGGTCGCGCCGGGGACGAGCACGAAGACGAACCCGAACGCGATGAAGACCGTCGAGCGCGACACCGTGTTCACCAACGTCGCCCGCACCGACGACGGCGACGTGTGGTGGGAGGGGATCGGCGACGAGCCGCCCGAGCACCTGATCGACTGGAAGGGGCGCGACTGGACCCCGGACGCGGACGACCCGGCGGCGCACCCGAACTCCCGCTTCACCGTCTCGATCAGGCAGTGTCCGACCTTCAGCGAGGAGTGGGACAACCCCGACGGAGTGCCGATCGACGCGTTCCTGTTCGGGGGCCGACGCGCGACGGTCGTGCCGCTGGTGCACGAGTCGTTCGACTGGGAGCACGGCGTCTTCCTCGCCGCGACGATGTCCGTCGAGACGACCGCGGCGGCGGCCGGTGCCGTCGGGACGCTGCGCTTCGACCCGTTCGCGATGCTGCCGTTCTGTGGCTACAACATGGCCGACTACATGGCCCACTGGCTGGAGATCGGGCGCAGCGGCGACGCGTCGAAGCTGCCGCGGATCTTCGTCGTCAACTGGTTCCGCAAGGACGAGGCCGGCAACTTCATCTGGCCGGGGTTCGGCGAGAACATCCGCGTCCTCGACTGGATCGTAAGGCGCTGCGGCGGCGGCGGCGAGACGGTGGACACGCCGATCGGTCGCGTGCCGACCGAGGACGACATCGACATCTCGGGACTCGATCTGAGCGACGAGGACATGCGCACCCTGCTCGCGGTCGAGCACGACGACGTGGCGCAGCAGCTGCCCCAGGTGGAGGCGCACCTGCACCAGTTCGGCCACCGTCTCCCTGACGAGATCGCGGCCCAGCTCGAGGCGCTGAAGAAGCGGCTCGACTGACTCCTCAGCGGCGGCCAAGCTGCGCCCGGAGACGCTTGATCGCCTTCAGCTCCTCGATGTCCGCGCGATCGACCGGCCGCGCGGCCGCCTGCTTCATCGCGAGCATGTCGTCTGGCGACGCGACCAGGACGGAGAAGTCCCCGAGGTTGTGGCGCTCAGCTCGTCGGCGCAGTGCGTCGTAGCTGGGGGCTCCGTCTAGCCGGCGGTGCGTATCGAGCCAACCGACGGAAGTCTTTAGGGTGAGCAGCTCGACGTTGGCAAGCGTGCGCTCGTCGGGCACGAACGGCACGGCGTCGGGGACGTCGCGCAGTTGCGCTTTCAACCCGACAAGGACGCTACCCAGCGATTCGAGGTTGGTCTCGTCCGGCGCGAAGACGATGTCGAGGTCGCGGGTGAGGCGCGACGAGCCGAGCAGCATCATCGCGATGCCGCCGACCACTACGAAGTCGACGCCCGCGGCGACGAACCGTCGCAGCATCTCCTCGACGTCGAGCTCCGGCCACTCCGCGGGCAGCCGGTCCTTAGGATCCAACTCCCTCCCTGACCGTAGGCGCAAGTCGACGGATGCCTCGGTACGCGGCCGCGAAATGACGCAGGCGATCGGCAGAGGACATGCGCAAATTCGAGGCGGTCATGGTCTGGTCCACTTGCGGACCTGCCGCATGAACCGCGACCTCGAGTTCCTGCCCTGCGGCCGCGATGGCGCGCTCGAGCGTGTCGACGCGGGGATTCGAGCGTCGCGACTCGAGCCGCGCGACCGCGGATTGGGTCGTACCCATCCGCTCGGCGAGCTCGGCCTGGCTGAGGCCGGCGGCCTCACGTGCCTGCTTGATGGTCGCTCCCGCAGAGATCATGTGTATCGCATTTTAGCGATATCGCAATAGTGCTATTCACGCCGGTATCGGCTCAGGGAGCGCCTCAACTCGTCCGGGATCGCGGTCTTCTCGCCGCTCGCGAGCTCGATCAGCACGTGGCGCAGCTCGCCATCCGCGATCTCGGTCCCGTCGCGCTCGATCCTCAGGCCGCACCGCATCGACGTGCTCCCCAGCTCCTCGAACCACAGCATGACCTCGAACTCCTCGTCGAAGTGAAGCGGCGCGAGGTAGGTGATTCGCGCCTCCGCGACCACCACGTCGAGGCCGCCGTCGGCGAGCGACGCGTAGCCGCCGACCGCGTCGCGCCATAGCTCGGTCAGCGCGATGTCGAAGTAGGCGAGGTAGTTGGCGTTGAAGACGACGCCCTGGGGGTCGCATTCGTGGTAGCGGACCCTGAGGCGATGGCGGAAGGGCTCGCCGATCGCCTCCTCGCGCCTCAGAGCTCGTACGCCTTCGCCAGCTCGGGGTCGCGCTCGGCGAGCATCTCGGCGAGCGAGACCATCACCTTGCACTGCTTCCAGGTGGCGTCGTCCTGCATCCGCCCGTCGATGATGTGGACCCCGCGACCGTCGGGGATCGCCTCCAGGACCTTCTTCGCGAACTTCACCTCTTCGGGGTCGGGGCTGAACACGCGCTTGGCGATCTCGATCTGGCGCGGGTGGAGCGACCACGCCCCGACGCAGCCGAGCAGGAACGCCGCCCGGAACTGCGCCTCGCAGCCCACGTCGTCGGAGATGTCGCCGAAGGGCCCGTAGAAGGGCAGGATCCCGGCCGAGTTGCAGGCGTCGACCATGCGCGCGATCGAGTAGTGCCACGGGTCCTGCTGAAAGCTCGCCCGCGGCGCCTCGGGGTTATCCGGGTCGGGGTCTTCGACGACGCGATAGGCGGGGTGGCCGCCTCCGACCCTGGTCGTCTTCATCCGCCGCGACGCGGCGAGATCGGCCGGGCCGAAGCTCATCCCCTGCATCCGCGGGCTGGCAGCGGCGATCTCCTCGACGTTGGAGACGCCGAGCGCGGTCTCGAGGATCGCGTGCACGAGCAGGGCCCGCTTCAGCCCCGCCTTCGCCTCGAGCTGGGCGAGCAGGCGGTCGACGTAATGGATGTCCCACGGCCCCTCGACCTTGGGCACCATCACCACCTCGAGCTTGTCGCCGATCTCGGAGACCAGGCGGAGGAAGTCGTCGAGTGCCCACGGGCTGTCGAGGCTGTTGACACGCGTCCACAGCGCGGTGTTGCCGAAGTCGGTGCTCTTGGCGAGCTCGATCAGGCCCTCGCGGGCGGCCTCCTTGCGGTCGGCGGGGATGGCGTCCTCGAGGTTGCCCAGCAGCACATCGGTCTTGCCGAGCATGTCGGGGACCTTGGAGACCATCTTCTCGTTGCTCGCGTCGAGGAAGTGGATCATCCGCGCGGGCTTGACCGGGATCTCGAGCGGCGGCTCCGGGGCCTCGAGCGCGAGGGGATGTGTGAACTGGCGTGGGTTTCGCATCCGCGGGAGCTTATTCGGACAGCCCCGCCGCCTTCATCGCCCGGTCGCGGTCCAGGTGGAACTCCAGCCGTCGCAGCCTGTCGCCCGCGTCGACGAATCCCTCGAGCTCGGCGCTGTAGCGCTCGTATGGCTCGAGCCACTCGCGCCAGGCATCATCGCCTCGGCGATCCGGCGCGCCAGCTCGACGTTCTCGCTCGCCACGACCGCAGTATCCTCCCCATCCGCCACCATGGCCGTCGCGACCCCGACATACGCCGAGAAGACCGACGAGCAGAAGGCGATCACCGAGATGGTGCGCCAGTTCGTCGACAACGAGATCATCCCCGTCGCCGAGGAGTTCGACCACGAGGACAAGTTCCCCGAGGCGATCGTCGAGCAGATGAAGGAGCTGGGGCTGTTCGGCGTCACGATCCCGGAGGAGTACGGAGGGATGGGGCTCGACCTGACCACGTACGCGATGATCGTCGAGGAGCTGTCGCGTGGCTGGATCTCGATCTCGGGCGTCGTCAACACCCACTTCATCGGCTCCTACCTGCTGATGAAATTCGGCACGGACGAGCAGAAGGAACACTTCCTGCCGAAGATGGCCACCGGGGAGATCCGGGCTGCGTTCTCGCTGTCGGAGCCCGAGGTCGGCTCCGATGTCCAGGGGATCAAATCGGTCGCGAAGCAATCCGATGACGGAGCCTGGGAGCTGAACGGGCAGAAGATGTGGGTCACGAACGGGCTGCTCTCGGGGGTCGTGTTCGTGCTCATGAAGAACGACCCGAAGGCCGACCCGCCGTACAAGGGGATGACGTGCTTCATCACCGAGAAGGAGCCGGGAGCGAGCGAGAACGAGGGCGAGTTCGCGGGTCTGACGATCCCGCCGAAGATCAAGAAGATGGGCTACAAGGGCGTCGAGTCGACCGAGCTCGTGTACGACGGCTACCGCTGTCCCCCGGAGCGCATCCTCGGCGGCGAAGAGGGGATCGGCCAGGGATTCCGCCAGATGATGGACGCACTCGAGGTGGGGCGGGTGAACGTCGCCGCGCGCGGAGTGGGCATCGCCCAGCGGGCGCTCGAGTTGGCGCTCCGCTACAGCCAGGAGCGCAAGACGTTCGGACGCCCGATCGCCCACCACCAGGCGATCCAGTTCAAGCTCGCCGACATGGCGACCAAAGTCGAGGCGGCGCGGCTGCTGACGATGAAGGCGGCGCGGCTCAAGGACGCCGGCGAGCGCTCCGACCTCGAGGCGGGGATGGCGAAGCTGTTCGCCTCCGAGACCGGCAAAGAGGTCGTCGAGGAGGCGTTCCGGATCCACGGCGGCTACGGGTACTCGAAGGAGTACGAGATCGAGCGTCTGTACCGCGACGCGCCGCTGCTGTTGATCGGGGAGGGGACGTCGGAGATTCAGCGAATGGTGATCGGCAAGAAGCTGCTCGAGCGGCACGGGGTGTGAGCCGCAAGGCGCACCGCTTGCGTTTCGAGCGTCGCACCGTGTTCGGATGGCACGCGCCCAAGACCTGATCTCAACCGCCTACCAGCGCTTCATCGTCGAGGTGCCGGCGCTCGACAAGCTCAAGCTCGTCATCCGGCTGGAGCTGCGCGGGCGGGGCGACGTGCAGGTGTTCCGCGTGCGCACGCCGGGGCCGCAGATCACCAAGGGCGAGCCCGATGACGCTCGGGTCAGCGTGTCGATCGCGCGCTCGCACTTCAACGAGCTCGCCACTGAGGGCCGGCTCAAGGATTGGCGCGACGCGTACGAGCACGGTCAGATCAAGATCAGCGGCGATCGCCGCGTGCTGCGCCTGGTCGAGAACGTGATCGATCGCCACGAGCAACGGGCTCGGGTGAAGAGGAGGCGCTGACGGCGACGCCCCGGCGGCTGCCGCCGTCGCGGCTTGCGAGGGCGCGCTCGGCCGCGCAGCTCCTGCACCGACCGGCGGCCGTTCGCGATCCTGCCGAGGTCGCGCGGTTGACGGCGGGGATCCAGGCGCAGGACCCGCCGGCGGCGCGGCTCTCCTTTCGCTCCCGGAGCCGGCGGCTCACGGCCGCGGACGTCGACCGCGCCAGAACGGAGGAGCGCTCCCTGCTGCGCACCTGGCTGATGCGCAAGACGATCCACATCGTCCCCACGGAGGACGCCGGCTGGATGCTGTCGCTGTTCGAGTCCCCGATCGAGAGATGGTCCAGGCGGCGGCTGGAGCAGCTCGGCATGCCGCACGGAAAGCAGGAGAGGGCGCTGAGGGCGATCGCCACGGCGCTCGACGACGGCCCCCTGACCCGTTCGGAGGCG
This sequence comes from Solirubrobacterales bacterium, assembly GCA_035461345.1. Lineage (GTDB taxonomy): Bacteria > Actinomycetota > Thermoleophilia > Solirubrobacterales > 70-9 > DASPWW01. Next base: position 12,847 of record DATHVJ010000006.1, read on the forward strand.
GCGGAGCGGATCACCGAGGCGGGGATCGCGCTCAACGCCCAGACCCGCCTGCACGCGGTGGGGCTCGCGGTCACCTCGGGGCTGGCCGTGCTCGGCCCCGATCGCGGAGCGCAGTCGATGCTCGTTCGCCGGGAGGACTGGATCGGGGCGCTGCCGCCGGTCGACCGTGACCGGGCCCTGGCGGAGCTCGCGCGCCGCTACATCAGCGCCTTCGGGCCGGCGACGGACCGCGACTTCGCATACTGGTCGGGGCTGTCGCTGCGCGACGTCCGAGCCGGGTTGTCCGCGATCTCTCCCGAGCTCGTGGAGATCCGGGTCGGCGAGGAGCGCATGGTGGTGCTCCGCGGTGGGCGTCCGCGGCTCCCACGGCCCGATCAGGTCCGCATGCTGGGCGGTTTCGACACCTACCTGCTCGGCTACAAGGACCGGGGCTTCGCGACTGGGGATGAGCACCGGGACACCGTCTCCGACGGGGGCGGTGGCATCTACCCGGTGATCGTGCGCGACGGCGTCGTCGAGGCGGGATGGCGCGTCTCCCGGAAGCGGGGCGAGCTCGAGATCTCGATCGACGACCGCGAGTTCCCGCGCGAGCTGCAGGCGGCGATCGACCGCGAGATCGCCGACATCCGCCGGTTCGAGGCGCGCCCTGTGACCCTCACAGGGAATCAGTACGGATGACCTGTCCCTCGCCTCGCAGTCGGGGCTTCGCCCCGATGCTCGGCGCCCGGATCACAAGGCCAGTACCATGCCGCGCCGATGAACGACGAAGACCATCAGCTCACCACCGACCAGGCGGGGCGCGAGGCGTCAGGTGCCCGCCAGTACGGCCGCTACCTGGAGGAGTTCGAGTCCGGAGCGGTCTACAAGCACTGGCCCGCGAAGACGGTCACCGAGGCGGACGACCACCTGTTCTGCCTGCTGACGATGAACCATCACCCGCTGCACATCAACGACCTCTACGCGTCTCAGTCGCAGCAGGGCCGCAACGTGGTCGTCGGCCCGCTGGTCTACTCGCTGGCGCTGGGGATGTCCGTCGGGGACGTGTCGGGGAAGGCGATCGCCAACCTCGCCACCGAGGACCTCAAGCATCCGGCGCCGGTCTTCCACGGCGACACCCTGTTCGCGGAGTCCGAGGTGCTCGAGGTGAAGCCGTCGAGCTCGAAGCCCGACCGCGGCGTCGTCCGCGTCCACACCCGGGTCTACAAGCAGGACGGCACGCTGGTGGCGGAGTTCAAGCGCGCCGTGCTGGTCCCGCGCAAGCCCGGCGGCGAGTCGGAGTAGGCCGCGAGTGGAGGTCGTTACGACCTCCACCGTTCCCGCTCTCGCCGAGGAGGTGTGGCGGCGGGTAGTGACCCCCGAGGGGATCAACCACGAGCTCTGGCCGTGGATGCGGATGCGTATGCCCCGTTCGCTGCGGGGGAAGACGATTGACGACATCGAGGCGGGGCAGCGGTTGGGTCGGTGCTGGCTGCTGCTGTTCGGGGTGATTCCGTTCGACTACGACGATCTCGCGCTCGCCGAGCTGGGGCCGGGGTTCCGCTTCCTGGAGCGCTCGACGATGCTCAGCATGCGCCGATGGGTCCACGAGCGCACGGTCGACCCGATGGGCGAGAGGGCGTGCGAGGTGACGGACCGGGTCGCGTTCGAGCCGCGCCGGGGCATGGCCCTGCTGCCTGGCTCGGAGCGGCTGACTCAGGCGACCCTGACGCGGATGTTCGCCCACCGCCACCGGCGACTGGTCGCGTGGTTCGAGCGCTGAGCTAGTGCGCCTCGTCCGACGCGTGCGCGGGCGGGCGCGATTCCTCGGCCAGTGAGGTGATCTCGAGCGTGCCGCGGGCGGCAGCCTCGAGCTCGTCGGTCGCCTCCTCGCCCGAACGGGCATAGAGCTCGACCAGGAAGTGGATCACGATCCGCTCCTCCTCGTGCTTGTGGAAACGGACGTGGGTGAAGAACTCGCGCGTCCCCGAGTCCCCGAAGGCCCCGAAGGTGAGGCTGTCGGCCGCCTCGGGGCCGGAGCAGGTCTCGACCAGATCCTGGTCGACGGTCACAGTGCACGATGCGACCCACGGAGTGCCGGCGACCATCCGCTCCCAGCGGTCCACAATCGGGACCACGCGGCCGTCCTCGACGGTCAGGTGAGGCTGGTCGTGCATGCAGTCCACGCACTGGACGACGGCCTCCTGCACCTCGTCGACGCGCTCCGACGACTCGCCAGTCTCGGGGTCGATGCGGATGATGGCGTCGTAGTGAACCTGCGCCTCGAGTCGCTGCGACCAGCATCGGTAGCAGCGCAGCCACGCGCTTCGATCCGTGCTCAGCTCGCCGTGCCGGCGCGGCTCGCTCATGCGTTCAGCGTACTCGGGTCCGCGCGGCCCAAGTGCTACGCGGGTTGCGGCTGGCCGACGCCGTTTCGCTCCGCCACGAGGTCGATGATGTCGCCCATGATCCGGTTGAGGTCGAAATCCTTCGGCGTGTACACCCGCGCGACCCCCGCCTCTCGGAGCGCCTCGGCGTCCGGCGGCGGGATGATGCCCCCGACGACGACCGGGGCCTCGATCCCCTCCTCGTGCAGGCGGCGCACGATCTCCGGCACGAGCTGCGCGTGCGACCCGGACAGGATCGACAGCCCGACGACGTCGACATCCTCCTCGAGGGCTGAGCCGACGATCTGCTCCGGCGTCAGCCGGATGCCCTGGTACACGACCTCCATCCCGACGTCGCGAGCGCGCACCGCGATCTGCTCGGCGCCGTTAGAATGCCCGTCGAGTCCCGGCTTGCCGACGAGCATCTTCACCCGCTTCCCGAGCGCGCTGGAGACCTGGTCCACGCGCCGCCGGGCCTCTCCGAGCAGCTCGCCGTCGACCGCGGCGGCGGCCCCGACCCCCGTCGGGGCGCGGTAGTCGCCGAATACTTCCCGCAGCGTGCCGGCCCACTCTCCCGTCGTCGCGCCGGCTCGCGCCGCTTCGATTGTCGCCGGCATGATGTTCCGCGACTCGTCGGCGGCCGCCTCGGCCAGCGACTCGAGGGCGCGATTCACGGCGGCCTGGTCGCGCTCGCCGCGCCACTGCTCGAGCGCCTCGACGCACTCGCGCTCGACCTCGGGATCAGGGGTCAGGATGCCGCGATCCTCGCCCGTGGTCAGCGGGGAGTCCTCGGTCTCCGTGAAGCAGTTCTGGCCGACCATCTTCAGCTCCCCGGCCTCGATCCGGCCGACCCGCTCGCGGTGCGACTCGACCAGGCTGGCCTTCATGTACGGGACCGCCTCGACCGCGCCGCCGTGGTGCTCGACGGTGGCCATCTCCTCGCGAGCGCCGTCGACGAGCTCGTCGACGAGCGCCTCCATCACCTTCGACCCCTCGAAGATGTCGGGGTAGTCGAGCAGGTCGGTCTCGTACGCGAGCACCTGCTGGATCCGCAGGCTCCACTGCTGATCCCACGGCCTCGGCAGCCCCAGCGCCTCGTTCCACGCCGGGAGTTGGATCGCCCGCGCGCGGGCCGACCGCCCGAGCGTGACCGCGAGCGCCTCGAGCGTGATCCGCTGAATGTTGTTCTCCGGCTGCTGCTCGGTCAGACCGAGCGAGTTGACCTGGACGCCGTACCGCAGCCGTAGGTACTTCGGCTCCGTGACGCCGTAGCGCTCGCGGCCGATCTGCTCCCACAGCCGCGCCATCCCCCGCAGCTTCGCGTGCTCCTCGATGAACCGGATGCCCGCGTTGACGAAGAACGAGATCCGCCCGAAGACGCGCGGGAAGTCCTCGTCCGCGACCTGGCCGCGCTCGCGCACCTCGTCCAGGACCGCGATCGCGTTGGACAGCGTGAAGGCGATCTCCTGCACCGGCGTCGCCCCCGCCTCCTGGAGGTGGTAGCTGCAGACGTTGATCGGGTTCCACTTCGGGATCTCGTTGGCGGTGAACGCGACCGTGTCGGCGATCAGCCGCATCGAGGGGCCGGGGGGGAACGCGTACGTGCCACGCGACAGGTACTCCTTGAGGATGTCGTTCTGGGTCGTTCCGGAGAGCTCGGACCGCTCCACTCCGTTCTCCTCGCCGACCGCGACGTACAGGGCCAAGAGCCACGCTGCCGTGGCGTTGATCGTCATCGACGTGTTCATCTGCTCGAGCGGGATCCTGTCGAGGAGCGTGTGCATGTCGCCCTTGTGCGCGATCGAGACCCCGACCTTCCCGACCTCGCCCCGCGCGAGCACGTGGTCCGAGTCGTATCCGGTCTGGGTCGGCAGGTCGAACGCTACCGAGAGGCCGGTCTGGCCCTTGGCCAGATTGCGCCGGTAGAGCTCGTTCGAGCGCCGGGCATCCGAGTGCCCCGCGTAGGTGCGCATCACCCAGGGCCGATCGGGCTCTGGGAGGCGGTGCTCGGTCATGGAGCACAATTCTAGGCGTGACCGAGCCGATCGACCTCATGCACCTCGGCCGCGATCGCGTCATCGGCGCCTACGAGCCGCGACCCGGGGTCGTCGTCGACCCGGGTCCGGCGTCGTGTCTCAACGCGCTGCTCGCCGGCCTCCAGGGCGAGCCGCGGGCCCTGCTGCTCACGCACATCCACCTCGACCATGCCGGCGCCACGGGGGTGCTCGCGCGCCGCTTCCCAGGAGTGCGCGTCTACGTGCACGAGGTCGGGGCGCCGCACCTCGTGGACCCGACGAAGCTCGTCGCCTCGGCGCGGCGGCTGTACGGCGAGGACATGGAAAGGCTGTGGGGCGAGATCGCGCCCGTGCCGGCGGAGAGCATCGAGCCTCTGGCAGGGGGCGAGACCGTCGAGGGGATGCGGGTCGAGTACGTCCCCGGCCACGCGACCCACCACGTCGCCTACCTCGATCCGGACGGCAGCGCCTACGTCGGGGACGTCGCCGGCGTCAGGATCCCCCCGAGCGAGTTCACCCTGATGCCGACCCCGCCGCCGGACATCGACCTCGAGGCGTGGTGGCGCTCGATCGAGCTGATCGAGCGATGCGGCCCGCGGAGGCTGTGCCTTACCCACTTTGGCCCCGTCGAGGATGCGCCGGCGCAGCTCGATGCCGCACGCAAGCGGCTGCGCGAGGCGGGCGAGCGCGCCCGTCCCGGCGATCTGAAGCGGTTCGTCGATGACCTCGACTCGCAGCTCCTGTCCGAGGCCGACGCGGAGACCGCGGCGCGGCTTCGCCAGGCGGCGCCGCCCGAGCAGCTGTTCGCCGGCCTGCACCGCTACTGGCGCAATCGCGCCCAGATGACCGATCCCCAATCCACACGCACCGGCTAACGCGGATTGGGAATCGATCATCCAACCGCTCCGTTGCAGCGGACCTAGTGTTTAGGCTCAAGTCCGGATGCGATTCAGAATCACCACAGCCACGGTCGTGCTCGCGCTGCTCGCGAGTGCGGGCATCGCGACGGCGGCCGTTGTCGTCTACAGCACCGCCTTCAAGAGCAAGGCCGACTTCAAGCAGGTGCGGAAGTTCGAGGGCGGCAAGCAGTGCCGCAAGTTCTGGCGGGGCAAGAAGAGCTTCGGGATCGAGGTCAAGAAGGGCCCCGTCCAGTGCGACTTCCGCACGCCGGTGACGGGGGACAGCAAAGATCCGGACCACCAGATCGAGGGCTCGGCGGCGGTGCTGCAGTCGACCGCAAAGCGGGTTCGCCGCGATGCCTACGTCGGAGTCGCGGTGCGGGCGGACGAGTCGAGCCGCTACGAGCTGCGCGTGTTCCCCCACAGCGGCGAGTGGGAGCTGCGCCGGCGGCCCAGCGGTCAGGGGTTCCCGCTCGAGGGCACGGAGCCGAGCATCGGCGGGATCGGGGAGCGGAACAAGCTCAAGCTGCGCGCGTTCGGCGACCGCGTCACCGCGATCGTCAACGACGCCACGGTTGTCGACCAGGTGCGGGATCCGCGCCCCGGCGACCTGAACGGCCGCAGGACCCTCATCCTGGGCGGCAGCGCCGCGAGGTCGGGCAAGGAGGCGAAGGCCTACTTCCGGAACGTGCGCATCCGCGTTCCCTGACGCCGGCTCCCGCTCCGCCTATCCTTTGGGCCCGTCGATGGCTTGGGGGGCTACCACGGTCGAGAAGCCCAGGGTCTCCGGCCCGGGGACAGGGCTGGGGGGAAACTGGCTCGTGATCGTCCGCAACGACGACCACAACACCTTCGACCACGTCGCCAGCACCCTCGCGCGCGTGATACCGGGGATCAGCGTCGACCGCGGCTACCGGATCGCGGACCAGATTCACAACACCGGCCAGGCGATCGTGTGGTCGGGGCCGCGGGAGCCCGCTGAGCACTACTGGGAGCAGCTCGAAGCCGCGGGGCTGACGATGGCCCCGCTCGAGCAGCACTAGATGCGCGGGCTCCGGCTCAGCACTCGGGGCGGTGCGAGAGCGTGAGCACGCGCCCGCCGGCCCCGGGAGGGGCGGGAGCCACGGAGGCGTGCTCCGCGCCCGGCCCCCGCATCCACGAGAGCAGGCGGCGCCCGCGGTTGGGGTGGCGACCGTCGAGCTGGCGCGCCCGCAGCCTCAGGACCTCGACGACCTCCCGCGTGGGGTGGAACGGATCGGCGATCACCTCGCGGTCCGTGAGGGAGATGGCGGCCGCCAGGCGACCGTCCACCTCGGCGCCCAGCAGCTCGCCCGCGGGGCGGCGGGCGCTGTCGCGCTCGGCGAGCCGGGACACCGCCGCCTCGTCGTCGCCGCCGAGTCGGCGGATTGTCACCTGGGTGGTGGGGGCTGCTCCGTTGCCGCTGTAGCTCATCGAGATCACCTACCTGGAAGACGCCGGGGGACTGGGGTTCGTGATGCCGACAGGGTGGCGCAGGGCGCGAATAAGCACAACAGAAATCTCTTCTCAAAGTGATAAGGTGGCCTTATGCTTGATCTGAGGAGGTTGCGGGTGCTCGCCGAGGTGGCAAGGCAGGGCTCGTTCTCGGCCGCCGCGGACGCCCTCCACCTGTCGCAGTCGGCGGTCAGCCAGCAGGTGGCGACGCTCGAGCGCGAGGTCGGGATGTCGCTGCTCGAGCGGACGAGCGAGGGGCCGAAGCTGACCGACGCGGGCCGGACCGCCGTTTCCCACGCCGAGGCGGCGATCGCCCGCCTGGACGAGGCCGAGCACGAGCTCGCCGCGATCGCCGGGCTCGAGGGGGGCGAGGTGCGGATCGCGAGCTTCCCGACCGCGAGCGCAGTCCTGCTGACCGAGGCGCTGGCCCAGTTCAGCGACACGCACCCGAACGTGCGCCTGTCGGTCACCGAGGCGGAGCCGGAGCAGTCGCTGCCCATGCTCCGCGCCGCGGAGGTCGACGCCGCCGTGGTGTTCGACTACGAGTCCCTGCCGTCCTCGACGCTGGAGGACCGCGACGTCGACATCGATCTCCTGCTCACCGAGTCGATGTACCTTGGGCTGCCGAAGTCCCACCCGCTCGCCGCCCGCGACCGCGTTCCGATGGCGGAGCTGGCCGACGAGGCGTGGCTGTGCGGGACGCGGCCGAGCTCGTGCAGCCAGGCGGTCGTCGAAGCCTGCCGCGCGGCGGGCTTCGAGCCGCGGATCGCCTTCGAGAGCGACGAGTACGCGGTCCTGCAGGGCTACGTCGCCGCCGGTCTCGGCTACACGCTGCTCCCCGACCTCGCGCTGCCGACGCTGCGCGAGGACCTCGTGGTTCGGCCGACCGAGCCGGAGGCGCCGAAGCGCCGGGTGTGGGCGGCCACCCGCGCCCAGGGGGCCCGCTCGCAGTCCACCGAGGCGATCGTCGAGACCCTCGTCCGCGTCGGCGAGCGCGTCGCCCAGGGCAATCTCGAGTTGGCGGCCTGAGGCAAAACGCGAGATTTGCGAGCAGTCTCGCGATCCCCGGTTGAGCGGGGTTGCGCTACTCCGTGGTCTCCAGGACCGCCGCCTCCGCGGTCAGCGAGTGCCAGCTCGGCGACAGCGGCTTGTTGTAGTAGTTGATGACCGCCTCCCGCAGGTCGACGAGCTCGTCCGAGAACCAGTAGCGCTCGAAGTCCTCGCGGCTCTCCCACACCGACACCTGGCGGAAGTGGAGCGGGTCGTCGACGTCCCGCGACAGGAAGCACTGCGCGGCGCCGAACGCGAGCGCGCGGTCGAGCGCCGGCTCCCAGACCTCCAGCCACCGTTCCGCCCGGAACGGGTGGATGCGCCAGTCGACGTAGTTGACCTGGGCCATGCCGGGGCTCAGGCGCCGACCTCGGCCCGGATCGCGCCGGGCCCGTCGGCCGCCTTGCCCTGCTCCTCGTCGGTCGCCCCGACCATGATCGAGATCTTGCCGAGGTGCTTGTTCTCGTGCAGGAGCTGGTGCGCCTCGGCGACGCCGTCGAATCCCATCGCCCGCCACAGCACCGGCCGGATCTTGCCCTCGGCCATCAGCTGGTTGGCGCGGGTGGCCTCGTACGCGTTCGCAAAGTGCGAACCGAGGATCTCCTTCTGCCGCATCCACAGGTGGCGGACGTCGAAGTCGAGGTTGTAGCCGGACGTTGCGCCGCAGATTACGACCTTCCCGAACGGCTTGACGCAGAACACCGAGGTCGGGAACGTCGCCTGGCCCACGTGCTCGAACACGATGTCGGGGGCGTCGCCGAGGACCGACTTCACGCGCTTCGCGAACTCGCGCGATACCTTCGCCCGCGCCTTCTCCTCGTCGGGCGTCTCGCCACCCTTGCGCATCATGCTCGCGAACTCGTTGCGGTTGACGTAATCGACGGCGCCGAGCCGCTTCACCAGCTCGCCCTTCTCGTCCGAGGAGACGACGCCGACCGCGTCCGCGCCGGAGGCGGCGCAGAGCTGGGTGGCGAACACGCCGAGTCCGCCGGCGGCGCCCCAGATCAGGACGTTGTGGCCGGCCTGGAGCTTGCAGCGGTCGAGCAGCATGCGGTAGGCGGTGAAGTAGGTGAGGCCGTAGGCCGAGGACTCGACCCACGACAGGTTGGGCGGCTTCGGCAGCAGCTGCTGCGCCTGCACCTTCGTGAACTGCGCGAACGAGCCCCACGTCGTCTCGTAGCCCCAGATCATCTGGCTCGGCGCCGCGAGTGGGTCGAGCCCGTGGACCTCGACGTCCTCGTACGACGCCTGGTTGCAGTGGATCACGACCTCGTCGCCGGGCTTCCACTTGGTGACCCCGGTGCCGACCTTCCACACGACGCCGGAGGCGTCGGAGCCGCCGATGTGATGGCCCCAGTCCGGGTGGTCGCCGTAGTTGAAGACCGACACGGGCTTGCCGAGCGCCGCCCACACGTTGTTGAAGTTGACGCCGGCGGCCATCACGCGCACGATGACCTCGAACGGCCCCGGCTCGGGGACCTCGATCTCCTCGACCTGGAACGCGTCCTTGGGCTCGCCCTCGCGCTCGGGGCGGATAACCCACGCCGCCATCGTCTCCGGCAGCTCCCCGGGCTCGACGTCCAGCTTCGAAACCTCTGCGATGTCTACGGCCACGATCCTCCTTAGATCTGTGTCGGACGCGGCGCATCCTATCGCCGCACCGACCCGTCAGATTCGCGTCCGGGTCGGCGACTACCGTCGTGGGTTCGGATGGAGGCATCGGAGAGGTCACAGCTCCCCCTCGACGGGGGCGATCGCGGCGCGGCGGCCGGCGCCGTGCGGCTGCTCGAGGACCGGCTCGTCATCGACGGGCTCACGGTCAACGACGAGCGCGCGGCGCGGGTCGTCCGCGAGCGCGCCGAGAGCGGCCACCCGCCCGGGGAGACGGTGCGGAAGACGATCGAGATCGGCGCCCGGGTGCTCGACGCCGAGGAGACGGCCGTCAACGTCGACTACGTCCGCCACGAGCTAGGCCAGCTCGACCGTCGCCTTGGCGGCACCCTGGAGGAGAGCGCAACGGCGATCGCCGAGCAGATCGCGAAGGCCTTCGGCGCCGACCGCAGCGACTCGGTCCAGGCCCAGATCAAGGAGATCGTGGGGGGCGAGTCGCGACAGCTGCGCGAGGCTCTTATCCAGACCCTGACCGCCGAGGACGCCTCGAACCCGCTCGTCTCCGTCCAGGCCCGGCTCGGCAAGGCCATGCTCGAGACCGAGGAGCGTCACCGCAAGGAGGTCGAGCACCTCCGCGAGGCGCACTCGAAGGCCGAGCGGGCGATGCAGACGCAGCTTGGCGAGATGCGCAGGGAGCTCGGGCGCCTACTCGAGCGCGAGGAGGGCGAGCGGCGCCTCGCCGAGGCGGAGGAGGCCGGGACGCGCAAGGGACGGACGTTCGAGGAGCGGGTCCACGCGGCGCTCGACCGGATCTCGGCGGCGCGCGGCGACAGCGCCAACCACGTCGGCGACGAGCCCGGCGTCGGCGGGACAAAGAAGGGCGACGTCGTAGTCGAGCTCGGGGCGGCCGACGGCCCGTGCGTCGGCCGGATCGTGTTCGAGGTCAAGGACGAGCAGCTGTCGAAGAACAAGGCGTGGGCCGAGCTCAACGCGGCGATGGGGGAGCGGCAGGCCGAGTTCGCGGTCCTCGTGGTGGCGGGAGAGGAGAGCATTCCCGCCGGGCGCGAGCAGCTCGCGGAGTACGAGGGCAACAAGATGATCGTCGCGATCGACCCCGAGCAGTCGGACGGGCTGGGGCTGGAGCTCGCCTACCGCTACGCGCGACTGCGGCTGATGCTCAAGCGCGAGGGAGAGCTGACGCTCGATGCCGCGGGGGTCCGGGATGCCGCCGAGGAGGCGCGCTCGGCTCTCAAGACGGCGCAATCGGTGCGCCTGGCGCTGACCAACGCCGACAAGAGCGTCTCCAAAGCGCGCGAGGGCGTCGACGAGATCGCCGCGGCGGTGGACGCGCAGCTCGATCGCATCGAGTCGCTCGTCGCGGCCGCTGATCAGCCGGAGTAGTCGCGCCTCACTTCGGCGGCAGCGACGCCGCGAAGTCCGCGCCCGCCTCGACCCAGGCGGCAAGCGCGTCGTCCGCTTCGATGCCCTGCGGCGAGACGACCACGAAGCCCTTCATCGGCCGCCCCGTGAAGTCGAACGGCCGCGTGTGCGGCTCGGACTGGGCCCGTCCGTACTCCTGCGGGCCGACCCGGACGATCAACTCGTCGCCGAGCGCGCCGCACGCCATGTTGCCCGCGAGCAGGAACGCGATGCCGCCGAACATCCTCCGCTCGACGAGGTCGTCGCGGAGGGCGAGCACGTCGCGGACGCGCTCCGCGAGCTCCTCGTCGTAGGCCACGCTCGCTACGGGATCAGCAGCTCGTTCTGCGACGAGCGGCGCTCGGGCCCGATCACCAGCTCAGCCGGCGTGGCGCTCGACTCCGCGCCCGCGGTCGCCTCGTAGGCGCCTTCCTCCATCGTCACCGTGAACCCGGTCATCACGCCGCCGGCCTCGATCGGGTCGCTGACGGCGTCGGTTGGGCCGTCGAGGGCGAGCTGGGCGACGTCGTCGGTCTGGTTCGAGATCGTGAACACGGCCAGGCCGGCGCCGAATTCGCGCGGCGCGACGCTGACCCGATCCTTGCCGACCTTCGCCGAAACTTCGAGCGGGACCGGGGGACGGGGCTCGTTCGGGTGGTCCTCGGCGCCGCACCCCGCCGCGAACACGGCCAGCGCGACGAGCCCGGCTGGCAGCACGAACCTGTTGCGGTGGCGGCGCACCCCTCTCCTCATTCGCGCTGCAAATCTAACCGATCGCGCGGAGAGGCCGGCGCGGTTCGCGCGTCGCGGCTCAGGCGTCGCCGCCGTGGAACGGGAGCTCGACGATCTCGCCGTCGGCGGCGCCGACCGAGACACGGTCGCCGGGTTGCGCCTCGCGGCGCACGATCGCAAGCCCGATCGGTCCCAGGGCGGGGGAGACGCACGCGGTGCCGACGCTGCCCACCTCGCGCTCGCCGAGCGTGATCGCATCGCCGTGCTCCGCCGGCGCGTCCAAGCGCAGACCTCTGAGATGACGGTTGGGCCTCCCCTTGTAGTGCAGGCGAGCGACCGTCTCCTGGCCGATGTAGCAACCCTTCGTGAAGCTGACCGCGCGCTCGTTGATCCCCGCCTCGGCCGGGATCGTCGCCTCGGTCATCTCGGCGCCGAACCGCGGCCGCCCGGACTCGACGCGGACCACTTCGACGGCGGCCTCGGTGACCTCGACGATCCCGCGGGCGAGGAGGATGTCGCGCAGCCGGTCGGCCGCCTGCGAGTCCGCGATAAGGTCGACGCCGAGGTCGGTCGCGACCGCGCGGCACGCGATGTCGCCGAGGGCCGCTTCGCGGTGCGCGTGCTCGGGCGACAGCGGACCGACGCCGCTCAGCTCGAGGGCGCCGGGGCCGACGACCGACAGCAGGACGTGGTCGTCGGTCGCGTCGACGAGATCGACCTCGCGGCCGATCCGGTACATGTCGAGATGCCTCTGTACCGCGGCGCCCGCCACGGCCTCCGTGTCGAGCCACAACTCGTCCTCCGCCAACCGCAGCACCCTCATGTCGGCGCGCATGTGGCCCTTGCGATCGAGCAGGGCCGCGTAGCAACCCTCGCCGACCGCGAGCGCTTCGACGTCGTTGGTCACCTGCCCCTGGAGGTACTCGACGGCGTCGGCGCCGCGGACGAGCAGCTTGCGGCGCTCGGAGCGATCGGCGATCCCGGCCTGCTCGCGGATCGCCCGGTACTGGGCGTCGAGCTCGACGGGGACCTCGATCTCGGGCATGGAGCAGATTCTACGCGGGAGCAGCATCCGGTATCGACAGGATTAGATATGGCTAAAAGTAGCTTATGGTGACCGCAGAATCTGTTTTAATCACTCTTCCATGGCCAAGCCGGTGATCACTGATGGGCACGGACCGGAGCGCAACGGTGGCTCGGAGCCGGAAGGCGGCGCGAAGCGACGCGGGCTCAGCCGGCGTGGGCTGCTCGCCGGGGGCGCCGCGACAGGCGCCGCCGCGGTGCCCGTGCTGCACGGCCTCGTGCCGCACCAGGGCGTGCACTCGGCCCTAGAGGGGAACGCGAGCGCGGCGCCGGCCCGCGGCGAGGCCGGCAAGGCGGCCCACGGCGGCGGAAGCAACGGGCCGACGTTTCGCCAGGGTGCCGCGGTCGACCACGCCGCGAACGGCTTCAACCCGACCGAGATCCTGCGCGACTTCGATTGGGGCAAGACCCGGCGGCTCCCGACCGGGCGCGTCGTGCGCGAGTGGGAGCTCGTCGCAACCGACCGCGAGATCGAGGTGGCGCCCGGCGTCCACTATCCGGCGTGGACGTACAACGGCCGGGTCCCGGGCCCGACGCTTCGCGCCCGCGAGGGCGACCGGATGCGGGTCCGGTTCGTGAACGGCTCCGAGCATCCGCACACGATCCACTTCCACGGCATCCATCCGGCGGAGATGGATGGCGTGCCGGGGATCGGCGCCGGCCTGCTCGAGGCGGGGGAGGAGACGACGTACGAGTTCGTCGCCGAGCCCTTCGGCCTTCACCTCTACCACTGCCACGCCGGCCCGCTCGCCGAGCACATCGCCCGCGGGCTGTACGGAGCGTTCATCGTCGACCCGAAGCAGGGGCGCACCGAGGCCGACGAGCTGATGATGCTGATGAACGGGTTCAACACGAGCTTCGACGCCGAGGGGAACCAGGTGTACGCGGTCAACACCGTCGGCTTCCACTACGTCAACGAGCCGATCCAGGTGCGGCGGGACGACCCGATCCGGATCTACCTCCTCAACCTGCTCGAGTTCGACCCGATCAACTCGTTCCACATCCACGCGAACTTCTTCAACTACTTCCCGACGGGGACGTCGCTCGAGCCGACCGAGTTCACCGACACGTTGATGCTCGGCCAGGCGCAGCGGGGCGTGCTCGAGATGTGCTTCCCGCACCCCGGCCACTTCATGTTCCATGCGCACAAGACCGAGTTCACGGAGCTCGGATGGATGGGGTTCTTCGAGGTCGGCGGCGCGTCCGGCCGGCGACGAGCCCCGAACGCGTTCTGCGAGCCGCCGTACAAGGGTGGAGCATGATGGAGGCGGCGGCGAAGGCCGAGCGACGCGGCGGGGCCCAGGGCGAGCGCCCGCGGTGGCTGCTCGCGGCGGTGCCGCTGGCGCTGATCGCGGCGGCGATAGCGCTTTTCGCGGCGCTCGGCGGCCCCGGTCTCGACGAGCGCCGTGGCCCGCCGGTCGAGGAGCTGGCGGTGGAGCGCACCGTGCTGCGGCCCGGGGAGATCGAGCTGACGCTGCGCAACACCGGCCCCGACCCGGTCCAGGTGTCGCAGGTCGCAGTCGCCGACGCGTTCGTCGACTTCGAGGTCGACCCCGCCGGCGAGGTCGGGCGCCTCGACGACCAGACGGTGACCCTCGACTACCCGTGGCAGGAGGGATCCCCGTACACGATCTCGCTCTTGACATCCACCGGGGCGACGATCGACCACGAGATCGACGTCGCCGTCGCGACTCCGGAGGCGGACGCCGGGTTCTTCGGGCTCATGGCCTTGCTCGGCACGTACGTAGGTGTGATTCCGGTCGCGCTCGGGATGCTGTTTCTGCCGTTCGTGCGGCGCGTGCCGACGAGCTGGGTGCGCGTCGTCCTCGCGGCGACGATCGGACTGCTCGCTTTCCTCGCCGTCGACGGCTACCTCGAGGGCACCGAGCTGGGGCAGGAGAGCGGCGGCGCGTTCGGCGGCGTCGAGCTGCTGTTCCTGGGCGCGGGGCTGGCGTACCTGGCGCTCGCCGGGCTCGACTCGTACCTGCGCGGCCGCCACGCCGAGGCCGAGGCGAGCGGGGCGAGCGGGTGGCGCCTGGCACTGATGATCGCAGTGGGGATTGGGCTCCACAACCTCGGCGAGGGCCTCGCCATCGGCACCGCCTACGCGGTCGGCGCGCTCGCGCTGGGGGCGTTCCTCGTCATCGGCTTCGCGCTCCACAACACGACCGAGGGACTGGCGATCGTCGCGCCGCTGGCCGCCGGCGAGCGGCCGCCGCTGGCGCGGCTGGCGGCGCTCGGCCTGATAGCCGGGGCACCGGCAATCCTCGGCGCGTTCGTCGGCGCGTCGGTGACGAACCCGGAGGTGTCGACGTTCCTGCTCGGGGTCGGGGTCGGCGCGATCGTGCAGGTCATCGTCCAGATCTGGCCGTCGATACGCGACGAGGGTGGACGCAGCCTGTATCCGGCCAGCGTCGCCGGGATGATCGTCGGGGGCGCGGTCCTGTACGCGACCGGCCTCCTGATCAGCGTGTGAGCGCTCGATGGCGGTCGCCCACCACTCCAGCCACGCGCGGCGCTCCACCGGGGAGGGGACGGAGAACTACGCCAAGGCGATCTACCACCTCCAGCAGCGCGGCGAGGGCCCGGTCAACACGGGGGCGATCGCGGAGCGGGTGGGGGTGACGCCGGCGTCGGCGTCGGCGATGGTGCGTCGGATGGCCGAGGAGGGGCTGGTGGAGCATGCCCCGTATCACGGGGTGCGCCTTACGCGCACGGGAGAGGACGTGGCGCTCGAGGTGATGCGGCACCACCGTCTGATCGAGGCGTTCCTGGCTCGGCTCGGGATGCCGTGGGATCGGGTGCACGAGGAGGCCGAGCGGCTCGAGCACGTGATCTCCGAGGAGCTCGAGGAGCTGATCGCCCGCTTCCTGGGGGACCCGACGCACGACCCGCACGGCGACCCGATCCCTACCGCCGATCTCGAGATCGACGAGCCCGACACGCGCCGGCTCAGCGACATGGAGCCGGGCGAGCGCGGCACGGTCGTGCGGATCTCGGACTCGGACCCGGCGATGCTGCGGTACCTCGCGGAGCTCGGGGTGTCCCCCGGCGACCCGGTTCGCGTCGTCGAGCGCCAGCCGTTCGGCGGTCCGATCACGGTGCGATTCCCGGGCGGCGACCGGGTGCTGGGCGGCGCCGTCACCGACGCCATGCGCGTGTCCGTGGAATAGTTATCGCGTGTCCCTGGCGGCCGACTTCGACGGGATCATCGAGTCGCTTCCCGACGACTGGACCGACCTCGGGCTAGACCTCAGGATCGCCGACGAGTCGAGGTACATCGACGCCGGCGTGAGCCTCACGCAGGTCAACGCGCAGCCGTACTCGCGCGCCGATTGGCATTGGCGGATCAACGTCGCCCACCGGTTCGGGCACGCCGCGGCGCCGGAGACCGTGCGAGGCACGCTTGCGACGCTCGATCGCGAGGGGATCGAGGGCGAGCTGCTGGTCAGGGAGATTCGCGAGGGGCGCGCCGAGGTGGTGCAGATGTGGGGTCGGCCCGAGAGCGTGCGGCGCGAGTGGCGCGAGCGCCGCAGCCTGTAGCCGGGCGCGTGGCCGACGTCGTCGCCGTCGTCTCGGACCTGATGCTCGCCAGCAGAGTCGAGGAGACGCTGCGCGCGGCGGGCCACGAGGTCGCGATCGTCCCCTCGGTCGACGCGATCGAGTCCGGAGATACGGGTCCGGCGGCGGTGGTTGCGGACCTCAACGCGGTCGACCCCGCCGAGCTGCGGCGGCTCGAGCCGCCCGTGCTGGGCTTCTACTCGCACGTCGACGTCGACGCTCGCAGGCGCGCCGAGCAGCAGGGGGTGGACCTTGTTGTCCCGCGATCGCGGCTGGTGCGCGAGATGCCGCAGCTCGTCGACTCGCTGCTCGACTAGTTAGACTGCGGCCCGCTTTCTTGGCCCGCGCCGCGGTGCGGGGAACGACGCAAACGGCCCGGAGGAGGTCACCCAGTGCAGGATCGAGGACTCGCGGCGTACATCACCGAGCTGGTCGGCACGTTCTTTCTCGTCTTCTTCATCGCCAGCGTCGCGATCCTGTACATCGCCACCGGCGCCCAGGCCCAGTTCGGCTCCGACTTCGCCGTCGTCGGGCTCGTCAACGGGCTCGTCCTGTTCGCGCTGATCTGGATGCTGGGAGCCGTGAGCGGAGGGCACTTCAACCCCGCGGTGACGGTGGGCGCGGCGGCGCTGCGGAGGATCGACCCAGTGGACGCCGTGGTCTACATCCTCGCCCAGCTCTCGGGCGGCGTGCTCGGCGCGCTGCTCGCCAAGGGGCTGCTGCTCGACGAGGGGCGTGCGGGCCACTACGGCGCGACCACCGTCAGCCCGCTGCTGGGCGGCAACTTCCAGGGCTTCATCGTCGAGGGCATCGGGACGTTCCTGCTCGTCTTGGTCGTGCTCTCCGTCCTCTTCAATCCCAGGGTGCGGCAGGAGTGGGGCCCGCTCGCGATCGGGTTCACGCTGGCGTTCATCGTGATGGTCTTCGGACCGCTCACCGGGGCGGCGGTCAACCCCGCGCGCTGGTTCGGACCGGCGCTGATCGGCGAGGAGTTCGGCGACGTGTGGCCCTACTTGGGCGGAGAGTTGATCGGCGCGATTCTGGCGGTCGGGTTCTTCACCCTCGTGATCCGCCCCGGGCAAGCGGACGTGGGGGCGGTCGAGACCGGCGCCGAACGGCGCGGCCCGCCGGGCGCCTAAGCGAACCGCCAAGTTTCGCAAGCGAACTTGGCGCATTGATTCCCGGTAGCTTGCGCGTCGATGCGGCGCGTCACGTTCTCGCGTAACTACACGCTGTCGCTGTCGCGCACGTGCCGCTGCTACTGCAAGTACTGCGCCTTCGCGACCCACCGGGCGCACATCCACCCGCCGGATGAGGTCGAGCGCCGTCTCGGCGAGGCCGTCCGCCGCAACTCGAAGGAGCTGCTGGTGCTGACGGGCGAGCGCCCGGAGGTCGACCCGGAGGTCGCGCGCCGGCTGCGCGAGTGGGGCCACGACGACTTCACCTCGTACGTCGCCTGGGCGTGCGAGCGGGCGCTCGAGCGGGGGCTGCTGCCGCACACGAACCTCGGGGTGCTGTCGCGCGACGACCTGGCACGACTGCGCGAGGTCACCGCCTCCCAGGGGCTGATGCTGGAGTCGATCTCCGAGCGGCTGATGGACACGGTCCACGCTGGCTCCCCGACCAAGCATCCCGCCAAGCGGCTGGAGACGATCGAGACGGCTGGCCAACTCCGCATCCCGTTCACCAGCGGGATCCTGGTCGGCATCGGGGAGAGGGAGGCCGAGCGGATCG
>DATHVJ010000007.1:0-3470 GCA_035461345.1 Solirubrobacterales bacterium
TCGCGACCGAGGCGCTTACGGCCGTCGTGACAGAACTGTTCGAGCAGCGTGGCATGCATCGAGTCTTTGCTCAGGCCGACGATCGCAACATTCCGGTTCGGCGTCTGCTCGAACGCCTGGGCTTTCGCTGCGAGGCCCGGCTGGTCGAGGCCGACTGGTTCAAGGGCGAGTGGTCGACGCTGCGCCTTTACGCGATGCTCGACCGGGAGTGGCGCGCGCGCTCGAACGCGGAGCGGCAATAAGGGCATCCACTTGTCGTGACAGTCCCGCGCACTGTCCGGACCATTCCCGCGCACTGTCGGGACCTCCGGGCGAGCAGCGGGCAGCCGCGGCCGCCGCCGCGGTCTCGGCGTCAGCTTTTGATGCGGCCGGTCTCGTAGGCCCACATGGCGAGCTCGACGCGGTTCCGGGCATCGAGCTTGCGCATGAGGCTCGCTAGGTGCGTCTTGACGGTGCTGATGCTGAGGTGGAACTCGTCCGCGATCTCGTGGTTCGTCCAGCCCTGGGCGACCGGGATCAGGATCTCCTCTTCGCGGCTCGTGAGCGGCTCGCGCGGCTGAGCGGGCGGCTGCGCCGGCTCGGCGTCGGCGAACCTGGCGAGGAGTCGGGCGGTGATGCGCGGCGCGATGAGTGCGTCGCCGTCGGCGGCGGCGTGGATCGCCTGCGTCAGCAGCTTCGGCCCGGCGTCCTTGAGCAGGAACCCTCTGGCGCCGGCCTTCAGCGCGCCGTAGACGTACTCGTCGAGGTCGAAGGTGGTGATCACGACGACCGCCAGCGGGTCGTCGACGTCGGGGCCCGCAAGCTGCCGGGTGGCCTCGATCCCGTCGAGCCCGGGCATGCGGATGTCGAAGAGGCACACGTCCGGCCGCAGCTTGCGCGCGAGGGTCACGGCCTCGCGGCCGTCGGCGGCCTCGCCCACGACCTCGATCCCGGGCTGGGCGTCGAGAATCATCGCGAGGCCGGTGCGGACGATGTCCTGGTCGTCGGCGACGAGGACGCGGATGCTCACCTCGCGCCCTTCGGCAGCACGGCGTCGACCGTCCAGCCCCGCTCGCCGGGGCCACGGCCCGCCCGGACGGTGCCCCCGAGCAGGGTCGCGCGCTCGCTCATGCCGGCGAGGCCGTGACCTGACGATGTGCGCGCGCCAGCGCCAGCCTCGCCGTCGTCGCGGACAGTCAGACGCACCTCGTCGCCTTCGTCTGCCACGCGGACGGTGATCCGGGTCGCGTGTCGGGCATGGCGAAGCCCGTTCGTCACCGACTCCTGGGCGATCCGGTAGAGGGCCGCCCCGACGGAAGGGCTCAGCTCGGCGAAGTCGCCGGATAGGTGCACGTCCACACGAGGCCCTTCACCCAGGCCGTGTGCGAGGCGCTCGATGTCGGCCAGACCCGGTGGCGGAGCGAGCTCCGCCTCGTTCCCGTCGCGCAGGATCCCCACCATGGCGCGCATCTCCTCGAGCGTCCGCGAGGCCGCCTCCTCGATGGTCGCAAGCACGGCCAGGGCACGGTCGGTGTCGGATGCCGCCAGGGCACGGCCGGCCTGAGCCTGGACGGCGATCGCCGAGACGTGGTGGCCGACGGAATCGTGGAGTTCCCGGGCGAGCTCGCTGCGCTGACGGAGCTTTGCCTGCTCGACGTCGCGGACGCGGACGGTGGCGTGGAAGCGGATCGCCGCACCCCATGCGGCGGAGGACAGGAAGAACCCGTACCCGGCGAACATCTCGCCCGCGCTTTGCGGTTCGGCGACGAACGTGATCGGGAGCCAGGCGAGGATCAGGCCGAGCCCGACCGCGGCCTCTCGGCCGGCTCCCCAGCGGAACAGTGAGTAGGGCAGCACGAGCACCGCCGCGATGCTCAGCAGTCCGGTCGTGTCGACGGCGGCGAGGATCCTCGCGACGTCGAGTGCAATCAGTGTGCCGAACCCGGCCGCAACCGCGCCCAGGGGATGGGCGCGCCGCCACAGCAGGCTGAGCGCGATCAGCGTGCACACGGTGACCAGGACCGGGCCCCACGCCAGGTCCTCGCGAAGCAGCGTCTCCACGACCGACCACGACACGACCGCGGCGACGAGCGCCCGGTCGCGCCACACCGGGGCGGGTGGCTGCGGGGGGCGGGGCTCGTTCCAGAGCGCCCGAAGTCCGTCTCTCACCACGCATAGAGCGTAGAGGGGCCGGACGCGCGGCGAAATCGGCCGAAAGAACGAGGTTCGCACCGTACCCGCGGCCGGCAGAAGTCGAGCCTCCGGACCGATGTGCGCGCGGAGACGGCCCGCCATCGTTGAGCTCATCGTCAACGAAGGAGGTTCGATCATGAGGAACGAGATGAACTCAATCCCCGAGAGGGAATGCATCCTGGCCGCGCGCGGCGTGGCGAAGGCCTACCGCGCGGGAACCCGCGAGGTCCACGCGTTGCGAGGCGTCGACCTCGATATCGGCGCAGGCGAGCTCGTGATGATCATGGGCCCGTCCGGCAACGGCAAGACCACGCTGCTCAACTGCCTGTCCGGGCTGGACGAGATCGACGCCGGCACCGTCACGGTGGACGGCGACGACCTGTTCGCGATGTCGGACGCCGAGCGCACCCGGCACCGGGCGGAGCGCATGGGTTTCGTGTTCCAGTCGTTCAACCTGATACCGGTGCTGTCGGCGGCGGAGAACGTGGAGCTGCCGCTGCTCGTCACCGGCGTGAAGCCCAGGGCCGCCCGCGAGCAGGCGCGAGAGATGCTCGCCCGCGTCGGCCTTGCCGACCGCGCGGGCCACCGGCCGGGCGAGCTGTCGGGCGGTGAGCAGCAGCGCGTGACCGTGGCGCGTGCGCTGGTCGCCGAGCCGGCGCTGATCTGGGCGGACGAGCCCACCGGGGCGCTCGACAGCCACACGGCGGGAGAGATCGTGGAGCTGCTCCACGAGGTCCACGCCTCGGGCCAGAC
This sequence comes from Solirubrobacterales bacterium, assembly GCA_035461345.1. Lineage (GTDB taxonomy): Bacteria > Actinomycetota > Thermoleophilia > Solirubrobacterales > 70-9 > DASPWW01. The sequence continues at coordinate 2,926 of DATHVJ010000007.1, forward strand.
GCTCGTGGTGGTGACCCACGACGAGGCGCTCGGGCGCTCGGGGCAGCGCCTCGTCCAGGTCCGCGACGGCCTCGTGGTCGCCGACGGCGATCCGAGCGCGGCCGAGGAGCACCGGCTCGACCGCGTCGAGGTGGCGGCATGACCGCCCTCGCCGTCCTCGGGGCGATCGCCCTCGTCCTCCTGCTGCCGCTCGTCGTCGCCGCCCTCCGGCAGCGCTCGCTGCTCACGATGGCGGTGCGGAACATCGGCCGCAGACGCGCCGAAGCCGCCCTGGTCGTCGCCGGAGCATTGCTCGGTACGGCGATCATCACCTCCTCCTTCGTCGTCGGTGACGTGATCGAAGGCTCCTTCGCCGACGCAGCCCGAACCCAGAACGGCCCGATCGACATCACCGTCACCCCCGCCGAAGGGACGGGTCTCGACGAGGTTGTCGCCGCGATCGAGGCCGGCGGCGTCGAGAGGATCGACGGCCTGCTGGCCACGACGACGAGCACCGCCACGCTCGAGGCGCCCCACCGCGCCGCGGCGGTTCCGCAGGTCAGGGT
>DATHVJ010000008.1:0-6600 GCA_035461345.1 Solirubrobacterales bacterium
GTCCTGAAGGAGCAGCGGATCGGCTTTAGGTCCACAGGCGTGCGGGCGGAGGACGACGGCAGGATCCACGTCGAGGGCGAGCTGACGGTCGTCGGGACGACGAAGCCGATCGCGTTCGAGCTCGCGATCGGCGACGATGGCGCGCTCACCGCCACCGCCACGGTCACGCAGACCGAGTGGGGGATGAAGCCGTACTCGGCGCTGTTCGGGGCGCTGAAGGTCGCCGACGAGGTCGAGGTCACGGCGGAAGGGCACCTGCCGCCTCAGTCCCGGTAGACCGCCTGCGCGTCGAGGCCGCCTTCCACCCCCGGCGGCAGCGGCCCTGTGCCGTGCGCGTACATGGCGATGTCCTCGATCGTCTTCACGTGGTCGGGGTCGCTGCCGTCGCCGGCGACCCAGCCGCCGTTCGACCACGTGAGCGCGCTGGGGTCGGTCTCCAGCGCGGCCCCGGCGAGCAGCCGCGCCTTGTCGCGGATCCTGGCGCTCGCCGCGGCCGTCGCGGCGGCTGTCCCCTCGGAGGGCGTCGTGTTGTAGCCGTGGCCCTCGCCGAACCGGTCGGTGTCGGCGGGAACGACCTTGACGTCGAGCGCCGGGACGCCGAGCTCGGAGGCGACGAGCTCCGCGTACTCCCGCTCCCTGCCGTCGGACTCCGTGGTCAGGCTGAGCACCATCTTCCCGGTCGGATGCACCCGCAGAAAGACCGCCCGGTAAGCCTCGTCAGCCATCGTCGTCCTCCTCGTCCGTGTCGGGTTGGTCCTTGGAAGCGCGGCGCTGGCGCTCCTGGTGCGCGGTCAGCGCGTTGTGCTCCTCGAGGTCGCAGAAGGCCGGCTGCGGTCCGCCCAGCGGATGCGGTGGGACCGCCGGCCTGTCGCACCCGGGATAGATGCAGGTCTTCGTCTCGGTCGTCATCGATCCGCCCATCCTGGGGTCGTCTTGCCGCGGCTCGGACCGTATCCGCTCGGCATCGCGACGGAGCTCCCGGCGACGGGGGTGGCGCTCGGCCAGTCCTCCTCCTCGTCCTCGGCGGCGGCCGGCGGCTCGAGGCTCGCCGCGGCGCCGCTCGAGGCGCCAGCCCCGATCGCCTCGACGACCTCGCCGAGCGCCTCGAAGCTGTGACCGCTGACCAGCGCGTCGCAGTGCTCCAGCGCGGCGACCATCCCGCCGGCGCGAACCGAGAACCCGCTGGCGCCGACCCGCGGGTTCACCCACACGATCCTGTGTGCGAGACGGGCGAGGCGCTCCATCTCGCGCCCCACGACCGCCGGATCCCCGCGCTCCCAGCCGTCCGAGAGGATCACGACGACCGCGCCGCGGGCCATCCCCCGCCGCCCGTGGCGATCGTTGAACTGTTTCAGCGCGTCGCCGATCCGGGTCCCGCTCGACCAGTCCGGCGCCGCGGCGGCGGCGCGCTGGATCGCCCGCTCCGGGTTGCGCGCCGACAGTGCCCGGGTCAGACGCGTGAGGCGGGTGGCGAAGACGAACGCCTCGGCGTTCGGGCCCGCCGCGGCGGCGCATGTGAGGAACTGGAGGTACGCGCGCGCGTATGGCTCCATCGAGCCGGAGATGTCGCACAGCATCACGAGCCGGCGCGGCACGATGCGGCGGCTGCGGCGCGCGAGGTTGACCGGCTCCCCGGCGGTGCGGAGGCTGGCTCGCAGGGTCCGCCGGGTGTCGACCGCCTCTCCGCGACGCGCCCTGTCGAAACGGCGGGTGCGCCGCACCGGCGTCTCGAGCCGCAGGCGGGACATCAGCCGGTAGAGGCGCGCGAGCTCGTCGGGCTCGAGCGCGTCGAAGCTCTTGGCGGCGAGGACCTCCTCGTCCGATGCCATCGCCACCGGGACGTCGACCTCGGGTACGTCCTCGTCCTCGTCGACCGCACGCGACGGCGCCGCCGCGACGGTCGCGCGCCGGCCCTGCGCCGCGTCCACCGCCGACCGCTCCCGTTCGGTCGCCGGGCGCTCGTCGGGCGGCGCGGGGACGGTGCGCGCCCGGGGGTCCGGGGCCTCGGCCGGGGGCTGGGCGCCGAACACGGCGGCGAAGACGGCGTCGAAGGCGGGGATCTGGGCCCGATCGGTGACGAAGACCGCCCGCGCCGTCGAGTAGAGGCGGCGCCGGCTCTGCGGCCGCACCAGCGTCAGCGCGCGCGCGAACTCCGCGGCGCGCTGCGGGGTTACCGGGAGGCCCGCCTCGCGCAGCCGCCTGCCGAGGACGGCGGCGAGCGGCGCCAGGTCGAGATGGATCGTCTCGACTCCGAACGACCGCTCCGTCCCGGGCGGGTCAGGCATGGCCCTCCACCAGCTGCTCGAGGCCCGCCGCTCGGACAACCTCCTGGTCCTCGTCGTACTTGAGCACCGATCCGAGGGTCAGCTCGACCGACTCGGGGTCGAGGCGCTCGACACCGAGCAGGCTCAGCGCGGCCACCCAGTCGATCGCCTCGGCGATTCCCGGCGGCTTCTGGACGTCCGAGTCGCGCATCCGCGAGACGGCGTCGGCGACCTGGACCGCCAGCGTCTCCGAGACGCCCTTGACCCGGCGCCGCACGATCTCCACCTCGCGCTCGCGCGTCGGGTACTCGATCCACCGGTACAGGCATCGGCGCTTGACCGCGTCGTGGAGGTCGCGGGTCCGGTTCGAGGTCAGCACGATGATCGGAGGGTGCGTGGCGCGCACCGCCCCGAGCTCCGGGATCGTCACGCTCGCGTCGGCGAGCAGCTCGAGCAGGAACGCCTCGAAGTCGTCGTCGGCGCGGTCGATCTCGTCGATCAGCAGCACCGCGGGCCGCGGGCCCGGGTGCTCGAGCGCGCGCAGCAGCGGCCGCCTGACCAGGTACTTGGGGCCGAACAGCTCCCCCTCGTCGAGCTCGCGGTCGCCGGCCTCCGCGAGCCGGATCGCGAGCAGCTGGCGAGGGTAGTTCCACTCGTACAGCGCCTCGGCGGCGTCGATCCCCTCGTAGCACTGGAGCCGGATCAGGGGCGTGTCGAGCACCGTCGCCAGCGACACCGCCGCCTCGGTCTTGCCGACGCCCGCCTCGCCCTCGAGAAGCAGCGGCTGGGGCAGGCGCAGGCTGAGGAACATCGACGTCGCGAGCCCCTCGTCGACGAGGTAGTCGACGGCGGCGAGGCGCCGGGCCAGCGTCTCGGCGTCCGGGACGAGGTGGCGAACCTCGTCCTCGGCCTGACCCGTGACCGCGGGCTCGCGCGGGGTCATCCGACCGGCAGCTCGTCGAGGACGGCGCGGTAGTCCTCCGCCGTGTCGACGTCGCGGGGGATCGGGCCCGCGATCGGCACGTCGGCGACCTCGGCGGAGCGCTCGTCGAGCAGCCGCCACACGCCCTTGTCGCCGTGCAGCTCGGCGAGGGCGCCGAACGCCTCGCGCGCGAACGCGAGCGGGTGACCCCGGCCGTCGTCGTAGCGGCACGCGGCCAGCGGGGCGTCGCCGATGCCCGCGCGAAGAGCCGCGACCGTGTCCGCGCCCACACCCGGTTGGTCGCCCAGCATCAGGACCAGCACGTCGCAGCGCGGATCGACCACGGCGAGCGCCGCCGCGATCGAGGACGAGCAGCCCTCCTCGTAGTCGTCGTTGACGACCACCTCCGCTCCCGACAAGTCGACGTGCTCGCGAACCTCGTCCGCGTGACCCCCGATCGCGACGACGGTCTGCTCGAACCGGCACTCGCGGGCGACGCCGACGACGTGCCCGAGCAGCGTGTCACCTGCGTACGGGAGCAGTTGCTTGGGGCGCCCGAGGCGCTTCGAGCCGCCCGCGCCGAGCACCAGCCCGGTCACGAAGCGGCCGCGGTCAGCCGGCGACGGAGGCATGCTCCCGGGCCTCGAACTCCGACTTGCACCCGTCGCTGCAGAAGTAGATCGTCTCGCCCTCGCGCTCCACCGAGGGGGTCCCCTCCACCGCCGCGACCGTCATCCCGCAGATCGGGTCGATGGCGACGCCGGGCGTCTCGGCGGCCGGAGCGCTCGGTGCGCCCGCCTGGTCCCCGCGCCGGACGGAGACGATCCTGGCGAGGACCGAGACCGCGACCTCCCCGGGGCCGTGGGACCCGATCGGGATCCCGGCGGGCACCTCGATCCGCTCCAGGAGCTTTTCGGCGACGCCGTCGGCCCGCAGCTCGGCCAGCACCCCGGCGCCGCGCTTCTCGCTCGCGACGAGGCCGACGTAGGGCAGCTCCGCCTCGAGCGCCCGGCGCAGCGCGCGAAGCTCGTCCCGGCCGTGCGCGGCGACGACGAGCGCGAGGTCGCCCTCGGCGGGCTCCGCGTCCTCGCCGGCGGCGACCATCTCCAGCCCGAGCTCGGGGCCGATCCGCGCCAGGGCACCGGCGATCGGTGTGTCGCCGACGACGAGCACGCGCGGCGGGGGCGGGGCGGGCTCGAGGAAGACCTCGATCGTCCCCCCCGACAGGCACGGGTTCGCGACAGTGACGACTCCCTCCTCGCTCGCGACCTCCTTGCCCTCCGGCGCCGCGTCACCGTCGGGATCCGGGACGATCCGCAGCAGCACCGGCTCCCCGCTGCGCAGCGCGAGCATCGAATAGGCGCGAACGCTGTGCTCCGCGCACACCCCGCCCACGAACCCCTCGACCGCGCCGTCGGCGAGCACCACCGCCACGCTGCCCGCCTCGACGCTCGTCGGGCGCTGAACCCTGACCACGGTGGCGGTCACGAACGGCTCACGTGCGGCGGCCAGCTCCTGCAATCGCCGCGACTGAGCCGGGGTGATCATTGCGGTGGCTCGGGGCGCCCCTGCATCGCCGCCCACACCCGAGCCGGGGTGCACGGCATGTCGATGTGGTCGACCCCGTGGGTCTCGTGCAGGGCGTCGATCACCGCGCTGACGATCGCCGGCGGCGAGCCGACGTTCGGCGACTCGCCGACGCCCTTGGCGCCGAGCGGATGGTGGGGGGACGGCGTCACCGTCTCGCCGAGCTCGAAGTCGGGGCACTCGAGCGCCGTCGGGATCAGGTAGTCCATGAGCGACGAGTTGAGGCAGTTCCCCTCGGAGTCGAACGAGATCAGCTCCATGAGCGCGATCCCGACGCCCTCGGCGAGCCCGCCGTGGATCTGGCCGTCGACGACCATCGGGTTGATCCGCACGCCGCAGTCGTCGACGGCGATGAACCGCCGCACCGTCACCTGCGCGGTGTCGGGGTCGATGTCGACGACTGCGATGTAGGCGCCGAAGGGGTAGGTGAGGTTCGGCGGGTCGTAGATCACCTGGGCGTCGAGCCCGCCCTCCATCCCCGCGGGCATCTCCTCGCCGCTGTACGCCCGCTCGGCGATCTCCTCGATCATCGCGCCCTGCCCGGGGTCGCCCTTGACGTACCAGCGCCCCTTCTCCCACCCCAGGTCCTCCGGCCGCGCCTCGAGCATCGTCGCGGCGATCTGGCGCGCCTTGTCGCGGACCTTGCGCGACACGACCGCGACCGCCCCGCCGGACACCGGCGTCGAGCGGCTGCCGTAGGTGCCGAGCCCGTAGGGGGACTTGTCGGTGTCCCCGTGGCGCACCTCGACGTCCTCGGGCGGGATCCCGAGCTCCTCGGCGACGATCTGGGCGAAGGTGGTCTCGTGGCCCTGGCCCTGGGTCTGGGCGCTGATGCTGACCACCGCCTTGCCCGAGGGATGCACGCGCAGGTCGGCGCCGTCGTTCATCGACAGCCCGAGGATGTCCATGTGCTTGCGCGGGCCCGCGCCGACGCCCTCGGTGAAGAAGGAAACGCCGATGCCCATCAGCTCGCCCCGCGCGCGCTTCTCGGCCTGCTCGCGGCGCAGCTCGTCGTAGCCGGCGATATCCATCGCCATCTTCATCGCCTTCGCGTACTCGCCGGAGTCGTACGTCCACCCGGTGGTCGTCTCGTACGGGAACTGCTCCGGCTTGATAAAGCTCCGCATCCGCAGCTCGATCGGGTCGGTGTTCATCTCCCGCGCCAGGGCGTCGACCATCCGCTCGACGAGGTAGGCGGCCTCGGTGATCCGGAACGAGCATCGGTAGGCGACGCCGCCGGGGGCCTTGTTCGAGTACACGGCCTTGACCTTCACGTGCGCCGCCTCGAGGTCGTACGAGCCGCACACGATGTGGAAGAAACCGGCGGGGAACTTGGTCGGCTGCGCGGTGCTGTCGAAGGCCCCGTGGTCGGCGATCGTGTCGACGCGCAGGCCGGTGATCTTGCCGTCCTTGGAGCAGATCTCCGCGTGCATGATGTAGTCGCGCGCGAACCCGGTCGACACCAGGTTCTCGGTCCGGTTCTCGACCCACTTCACGGGAGCCCCGGCGACGATCGAGCCGGCGATCGCGCACACGTAGCCCGGGTACACGGGCACCTTGTTCCCGAACCCGCCGCCGATGTCGTTGCACTTGATCCGGATCATGTGCTCGGCGAGCCCGGCGACGTGCGCGTACACCGTGCGGTGGGCGTGCGGGGCCTGGTTGCCGTTGTAGATGTCGAGCTGACCGGTGTCGGGGTTGAAGTCGGCGATCATCCCGCAGGTTTCGAGCGGGGCGGGATGGCAGCGGGGGTAGATGATGTCCCGCGTCACGACCGTGTCCGCCTCGGCGAAGGCCTTATCGGTGGCTGACGCGTCGCCCGCCTCC
>DATHVJ010000009.1:0-5268 GCA_035461345.1 Solirubrobacterales bacterium
GCGGCATCGGGAGGTCGGCGCGGGTGCACAGCTCGCGCACGATCTCGAACAGGCGCGGGGCGTCGGCCTCCTCGAGCGGCTTGGCGCGCGCCATCCCGAGCGCCAGGCGGTCGCTGAACCAGTACGCGCCGAGGTTCATCACCAGCGCGATGCCGAGGAAGATCAGCGCCATCTGGCCGCCCCCGATCAGGGCTCCGATCACGACCAGCAACCCGGTCAGTGATGCGAGCAGGATCGTCGTCCTCAGCGTCGCGGCCAGGTTGGACTTTCTAGTGGTCGTCATCACGGCTGACGTCTTCCTTCCATTTGTGGGTTTGGGGACATCAACAGTATGCCGAAGCCGGAACCCGAGCCCTCCGTCTCGCCACGGCGAGCGAGCGGACTCCGACTAGCATCCATACGATGCGCGAGGGGCCGACGCGACACGATCCGCCGCCCGCGAGCGCGGAGGCGATCGAGCTGCGCGACGGGTCGCGGATGGTCGTGCGGCCGATCCGCCCCGACGACAAGGACGCGATCGCCGCGGGGTTCGACCGGCTGAGCGCCCAGTCCCGCTACCGGCGCTTCTTCGCCCCGCTCACCGAGCTGGGCGAGGTCGAGCTGGCATACCTGACCGAGGTCGACCATCGCGACCACGAGGCGCTGATCGCCTTCGACGTCGATACCCGCGAGCCCGTGGGAGTCGCGCGCTTCATTCGCAACGCCGAGCCGCACGAGGCCGAGGTCGCCGTAACCGTCATCGACCATTGGCAGGGCCGGGGAGTGGCGAGCATGCTCCTCGACTGCCTCGTGCAGCGGGCCAGAGAGGAGGGCATCACCCACTTCCTCGCCATCGTGCTGAGCGACAACCGGGGGGCGATCGAGATGTTCGACAGCGTCGCCCCGCCCGGATCGAGCCGGCGGCGCACGGCGTCCGGGCACGTCGAGCTCGTGATCGAGCTGCCGGAACCGGGAACCCCGACCCGCGAGTCGAAGCTCGGGCGCACTCTCCGCGCGGCGGCCCGCGGGGTGCTGGAGGCAAATCCGTGGTATCTGATTCGGCAGCGAATCGACCGCGACGCGAATGAGATAACCGACCGTTGAGGTAGGATTTAGCGCGGAAGGATCGACGCGATGCTCTTCTCCACCAAAGCCGAATACGGGATCCGGTTGATGATCGAGCTGGGGCGCACTGCCGACAGCGCCCCGGTCTCGCTTGCCTCCGTGGCCGAGGCGGAGACTCTCCCCCTCTCATACCTCGAGCACCTGGTCGCCAAGCTGCGTGAGGCGGGTCTCGTCACCTCGACGCGCGGGGCGCACGGCGGCTACCAGCTCGCCCGCCCGCCCGAGGAGATCGAGATGCTCGACGTCGTCCAGGCGCTCGAGGGCCCGATCTCGCCGATGGAATGCTTCCACGAGGAGCGCGAGGGCAAGGTCCTGTGCTCGCACGAGTCGGACGAGGGCCGCGCGTGCGCGACGAAGGTCCTGTGGACCCGGGTGCAGGGCGGTGTGACCAAGGCACTCGCGAGCACCACGCTCGCCGAGCTGGTCGGGTTCGCCGACCGACACGAACGCAAGCGAACTGTGGCCGGGCGCGCCGCGTAGCGCGGGCCGGTCCGACAAGGAGTGGAATTGGCCGATCTCGAGATCAGCAAGCTGCACGTGACCGCCGAGGGCAAGGAGATCCTCAAGGGCCTCGACCTCGAGGTCAGCAAGGGCCAGACCCACGCCCTGATGGGACCCAACGGCTCCGGCAAGTCGACCCTCGCGAACGCGATAATGGGCCACCCCGGGCTCGAGATCACCGACGGCACAATCGCGTTCCGGGGCGATGACATCACCGAGGCGGACCCGGACGAGCGCGCGCGGATGGGGCTGTTCATGGCCTTCCAGTACCCGGTCGCGATTCCCGGCGTCACGGTCTCGAAGTACCTGCGGATGGTGATCAATGCCCAGCGCGAGGCACGGGGGGAGGACCAGATCAAGCTCAAGGACTTCCGGCGCGAGACCGAGGCGGCGATGGAGATGATGAACATCCCCAAGGAGTTCTCCGGCCGCTACCTCAACGAGGGCTTCTCGGGCGGCGAGAAGAAGCGCATGGAGATCCTCCAGATGGCGATGTTCAAGCCCGCGCTCGCCGTCCTCGACGAGACCGACTCCGGGCTCGACATCGATGCCCTGCGCACGGTGGCGAACGGGGTCAACAGCCTCTCCGGACCCGACCTCGGGACGTTGATCATCACCCACTACCAGCGCATCCTGCACCTGGTCGAGCCCTCCTCGGTCCACGTGATGTACGACGGCCGGATCGTCAAGCAGGGTGGCCCGGAGCTCGTCGAGCAGCTCGAGGAGAAGGGCTACGGCTGGATCGGGGAAGAGGTCGAGGCGGCAGCCTAGATGGCTATCCAGGCCAGCACTGCCACCAACGCCCGCGACGCGCAAGCGCGTCGCGGGGCTGGGCTAGATCCGGCCGAGATCCGGGCACAATTCCCGATCCTCGAACGGCGCGTAAACGGGCACCCCATCGCGTACCTGGACAACGGTGCGACGGCGCAGAAGCCGCTCGCCGTGATCGAGGCCCTAGACCGCTTCTGGCGCCACGAGAACGCGAACGTGCATCGCGGCGTCTACACGCTGTCCGAGGAGGCAACGGCGCTGTACGAGCGCGCCCGCCACACGGTCGCCCGCCACGTCGGCGTCGAGCCCCGCGAGGTGATCTTCACGCGCAACGCGACCGAGGCGATCAACCTGGTCGCCAACTCGTGGGGGCGCGCCAACCTCGATCGCGGCGACCGCGTGCTCGTCACCGAGCTCGAGCACCACTCCAACGTCGTCCCCTGGTACCTGATCGCGCGCGAGCGCGATGCCCAGCTCGACTGGGCACCGATCACCGACGACGGCAGGCTCGACATGGACGCGTTCCGGTCCCTGCTCGAGCGGGGCCCCAAGCTGGTTGCCGTTGCGCACGTCTCCAACGTGCTCGGGACCGTCAACCCGGTGGCCGAGATCGCGCGCCTGGCGCACGATGCGGGCGCGGTGTTGGTGGTCGACGGCGCCCAGGCCGCCCCCAAGCTGCCGCTCGACATGGGCGAGATCGGGGCCGACTTCTACGCATTCACGGGCCACAAGGCATACGGGCCCACCGGGATCGGGATCCTGCACGGCCGCCGCGAGCTGCTCGAGGCGATGGGACCGTTCATCGGCGGCGGGTCGATGATCAAGCGCGTGCGCAAGGACGAGATCACGTGGGCCGGTCTCCCGGCCCGGTTCGAGGCCGGGACACCGCCGATCGGCGAGGCGATCGGCCTCGCGGCGGCGATCGAGTGGCTCGACGGCCTCGGTCTCGAGGCGATCCACGCGCGCGACTCCGAGCTGGCGACGTACGCGCTGGAGCGGCTCGCCGATGTCCCCGGGCTGCGGGTCTTCGGTCCGCCCGCCGGCGAGGGACGCGGCGGGATCGTCTCTTTCCAGCTCGAGGGAATCCACGCCCACGACGTGTCCGAGATCCTCGACCGCCACGGGGTCTGCGTCCGCGCCGGACACCACTGCGCCCAGGTGCTGATGGAGCGGCTCGGGGTCGTGGCCACCACCCGCGCGAGCTTCGGCGCCTACACGACCACCGACGAGATCGACCGCCTCGTCGAGGCGCTGCACGACGCCCGCAAGGTGTTTCGGCTCGAGTGATGCCCGTTCGGGCCACGCCTTGGCTGCGAAATGCCCGCAACCCCGCGACGGCGGACGCGAGAGCGAGCGAGTCAATTCCGCTCGAATCCTCCGCTCCCGCTCGGCCGCACTCACATGACTGGTCCTCTTGCGGCCTCGCTTCCGCGTCCGGTTCGAGCGGGTTTGTGAGATCCCATGGATGAACAGCTATATCGGGAGCAGATCCTCGAGCACTACAAGCACCCGCAGAACTTCGGGCGGCTCGACGAGTTCGACCTCGAGGCCGAGGACTCGAACCCGTTCTGCGGCGACGAGCAGCACGTCTGGATCAGGCTCGACGAGTCCGACCGGGTCGCCGAGGTCTCCTTCGAGGGCAAGGGCTGCGCGATCTCAACAGCGGCCACCTCGCTGCTGACCGACGAGCTGCTCGGCAAGACGCGCGAGGAGCTGCTCGTGCTGCCGAAGGACTTCGTCCTCGACCTGCTCGGGATCGAGATCTCGGCGACGCGGATCAAGTGCGCCCTGCTGGGGCTCAAGGTGGTGAAGAGCGCCAGCCTCGGCGAGCCCGCCGACTGGGAGGACGAGGGGGAGCGCGGCGACCGCGCGCAGGCGGACAGAGCGGGCCTCTAGGACGCCGGCCCTCTTCCGCGTGCTCGTGCATCGCCGGTTCGCCAACCCGCCCCTGCGTGTGGCAGACTGGCGCGCCGTGACGTCCGTCAAGGGCAGGCAGTAGTCGATGGCGAATGTCCTGGTCGTCGGAGGCGCGGGGTACATCGGCGGCTGGCTCGCCGATCGCGCCATCGAGGCCGGCCACGACGTTCGGGTCTATGACCTGCTGCTATATGAGGACCGATACCTCAAGGACGTGTCGTTCGTGGCCGGAGACGTCCTCGACTACGACCGCATTGCTCCGCAGCTTCGGTGGGCCGACACGGTCGTATGGCTGGCGGCCCTGGTGGGCGATCCCGCCTGCGGTCTGGACCCGGGGTTGACCCGCAAGATCAACCTCGACGCGATCCGCCGGCTATGCGACAGCTTCGACGGCCGGATCGTGTTTCCGTCGACCTGCTCCGTGTACGGGGCCCAGGACGCCGAGCTGGACGAGTCCAGCCCAACCGCGCCGCTATCCCTCTACGCCGAGACGAAGCTCGACGCAGAGAGGCTGATCATGAGCCGCCGGCCAGACAGCCTCATCCTGAGGCTCGCCACGCTGGCCGGAATGGGCGACACCTACTCCCGCATCCGGCTCGACCTGGTGGTCAACCTCCTCGTGATGCGGGCGAAGCTCGTGGGGCGGGTTCAGGTGTTTGGCGGTGACCAGTACCGGCCGCTGCTGCACGTCAGGGACGTCGCGACCGCGGTGGTCCCCGCCCTCGAGGGATCCGCCGCAGGCATCTTCAACCTGGGGAGCGAGAATGCGACCATCCTGGAGTTGGCAGAGCGGATCGTGCGTCACGTCGGCGACGCCGACATCGAGCTCATAGAGACGCCCTTCCAGGACACGCGGAACTACCGCGTCTCGTTCGACCGGGCGGCGGACGAGCTTGGGTTCGCGCCGCAACACTCGATCGACGAGGCGATCGGGGAGATCGCATCGCTGATCGATGCCGGGCGGGTGAAGGATCT
>DATHVJ010000010.1:0-2686 GCA_035461345.1 Solirubrobacterales bacterium
GGCCGAAGAGGATCGCTCTCCCGACGCGATCGAGATGGCGGATCGCGTCGCGGACCGGTTGCGGGGCGCCAAGGTGCTCGGCCTGGAGGAGCTCGTCTCGCTGGACGGCGGGCCGGAAGCGGCGCTCGAGTTGGTCGGCGAGACGCGCGCCGCGATCGCGGACGGTCGGATCGGCTACACGCTGGTGGCGGCGCGGTGACGGGGCTGTGGATCGCTATCGCGGTCCTCGGCGCCCTGCTGATCGCGGGGTGGGCAGCGGGCTTCCTCCTGCTCGCGATGGGCAGGCTCTCCCTCGACCTCGGCTGGGGCCGCAGCGTCCATCCGCTCGGCCCGATCATGGTCCGGATCGACGCCCCGCGCGAGCTGGTGTTCGAGATCATCGAGGCGCCCTACACGGGCCGAGCCCCGAGCGGCTCCGGGGTCGAGGTCCTGGCGAGAAGCGACGCGCTCGTCGTCGCCGCGCATCACACCCGGGTTCACTTCTACACCGCGCGCACCGTCGAGGCGGTCGAGTTCGAGCCGCCGGCTCGGGTGGGATTCAGGCACCTCACAGGGCCGGTGCCACACGCGGTCGAGCAGTTCACCCTCGAGGAGTCAGACGGGACAACCGCGCTGAGATACGAAGGGGAGGTCGGAATCGACTTCTTCGGCCTCGGAAGGCTCGCGGCGCGCCACTGGGTGCGGCCGCAGTGGGAGCGCACGGTCCGCGAGCACCTCGTGGAAGTGAAGCGCCGCGCCGAGCAGCGGTCCGCAGCTCAGCGGTCGCGACAGGACCGCGAGGCGGCGGGGTAGCGCCCGGGCAGCGGCTCGCCCAGAAGCGCGATCTCATCGTGGTTCATCGATCTCGCCAGCCGTCGCCGACCTGTCGTTCGGCGTTCGACGCCCTGAGTGGGACGGGTGAATGAGCGGCGTCACGCGCCACGCTTCCCCTCGATGCGAATCGAGCCCCGCATGAAGGGGTGGATGCGGCAGAAGTACGTGTAGGTCTTGCCGGGCTTGGTCAGCGGCGGCGTCTCATAGACGTTGGACCCCGTCGTCACCTCCGAGCTGATGCTCGTCCCGAAGCCGAGCTGGCCCGAGTCGAACTTGATCGGCCCGTTCGCGAGCGGGTAGCCGATCCCCGGGCCGCGGTTGCAGGGCGGCTTGCACGAGGTGACCGTGTGCCAGGCCTGCCGGGTCTGGGGCATCCCCCGCAGCGCGTCCTGGCTGGTGAATGTGACGGTGTCGCCGGGCTCGACGACGGGCGGGCGCATCAGAGCCGGGGAGAATCCCGAGATCGCCGAGTAGCCGCCCGGCGAGTTGAGGAAGCCGTCGATCTCGATGCCCGACGACGCGTCGCCCCCGCTTGAAAGGTCCCTTGGGTCGGGCAGGCCAAGGTTCTTGCGCGCGGGCCGATCGATGTTCTCGGGCAGGCGGCGGTGGGTGAGAATGCCGCCCTTCTTGTGCATCTTCTTCACCGCCTTGCGGTCGGTGAACGGGTCCTTGGCCTTCGGGTCGCCGGCGTCGGCGACGGCCACCGGGAGGATCCCCATCGACTCGTACCACGACGCCCGCTTGACGTCGTAGGTGGTGTTGATCGAGACGACGTCGCCCTCCTTCAGGGCGATCCGCCACCCCCGCCTCGTGGCCTCCATGCTCACGTCCCAGCTCACGGCGCCGGCCGGCTCGTAGTAGCGCGCGTCGGAGCGGAACAGCTTGCGCACCTCGGAGCGCCTGTCGCCCGCGACCTCTCCGGCGTCGGGTCCGTCCCGGGCGACCTGGAGCCGCACGTTGAGCCCGCCCGGATGGAGATGGCCCGCTCCGCCCACAACGGTCGCGCCGCCCTCCGGAACGGTCCAGTTGCGAGCGTTGCTGATCTTGCGCCGCTCCTCGAAGCCCGGCGCCGCCGGGTCATCCGGGACCTCGTCCGGGAACACGAACTTGCCGTCCCCGTTCGTGTCGAACCCGCGCTCGGCGTCGAACACGGGGTAGATCTGCGGACGTCCCGCGACGTCGAGCCACTGAACCCTGACCGGCTTGATCCCGGCCCCCGACCGGCTGTCGACCGGGACCCAGTCGATCTCCCACGTCACGTAGACCTGCCGCCCACCGGCGGCGGTCAGGTTGTGGATCATGTAGTTGAGTCCCCAGTTTGCGTCCCCGCCGGCCCTGAGCCCGTAGCCCCGAGGCGAAGACACGATCGTCTTCTCCTCGCCGGAGGCGAACGTCGGGCCGTCCGGCCCGACCCACACCACGTGGTGAAGGTGCAGGTCCCACACGCTCGGGGTCTCGAGCCGGCCCCCGCCCTTGATCTCGACCATGCTGGGCTTGAACCTCGTCACGTAGCCCTCGGCCGTGGAGCCGGGGCTGAACACCCCGGCGCCGCCCGGGCCGCTGACGACCTCCGCGTTGGGGCACGTCTTGGTCCGGGCGAACAGGTTCAGGTTCTGCCCCGGGTGGATCGTGATCGCGTCCGTGCGACACGCGTAGGTGGTCATGTCCGGGTAGCTCGCCGGCTTCAGGACCTTTGCCTTCGCCCCGGCGCTCGCGGGCAGGGCGACCCAGAGCAACGCGAACGCCACCAGCAACACGGAGCCGCTCACGAGCCGCTCGAAACGCATCGACCTCCTCCCTGGGGGATGCATCGGGGGCGAATACTAGCTGCGACCACCCGCCGCCCTTGGTCGGACCACCGGTGCCGGCCGGG
>DATHVJ010000011.1:0-2888 GCA_035461345.1 Solirubrobacterales bacterium
CAGTACGACGCCCTGAAGAAGAAGGGCAAGCCGTTCTTCCCGTACGCGGTGCTGAAGGACACGGCGATGGCTCTCGTGGTCACCATCGTCGTCGTGGTTATGTCGCTCGTGCTCGGCGCCGAGCAGGGTCCCAAGGTCGACCCGACGACGACGACGTACGTGCCGCGGCCGGAGTGGTACTTCTTCTTCCTCTTCGAGCTGCTGCGGGTGCTGAAGCCGCCGGAGCTCGTGCCGCTGGCGACCGTCGGTATCCCGACGATCGCGATGGTGCTGCTCCTGCTGCTGCCGTTCTACGACCGCGGGCCGGAGCGGCGCCCCGAACGGCGGCCGATCGCGACCACGGCCGGGATCCTGACGATCGTCGCGATGGCCTACCTGACCTTCCTCGGTGCCCAGGCCGGCTCGCCGACCGAGATCGAGCTCACGGTCGCCCCGCGCTACGAGAAGGGCAAGCAGGTGGCGGCCCAGTCCGGGTGCCTCGCGTGCCACATCTTCGAGGACAACGGCAACCCGGGGCCCGGGCCGGAGCTGACCCACATCGGGGAGAAGATGCCGCGGGCGGCGATCGCGCGCTCGCTCGAGGTCGGGCCGGGGATCATGCCGTCGTACGCCGACCTCCCGCCGGCCAAGAAGCGCGACATGATCAACTTCCTGGCGTCGCTTCAATAGGGCGCGAAAATGCTCTGCTTCGCGTCCGTTTCGCGCGGTCGCGGGCGGGACGGCCAGGTACCCTCGGCTCATGACGGCAGCGACTCCCCGCGCCGCCCAGCGCCCCGAACGAGACTCGGACGAGTTCGCGGCCCAGGTGCAGGGGATGTTCGAGCGCATCGCCGGCGTCTACGACCTCATGAACACGGCGATGACGGCGGGCATGCACCACCGTTGGCGCGCGCTCGCCGCCGATCGAGCCGAGCTGTCGCCCGGCGATCGCGCCCTCGACGTTTGCTGCGGGACAGGCGACCTCGCGATCGAGCTCAGTCGCCGCTGCGGCCCGGAGGGGGCCGTCGTCGGATGCGACTTCTCGGAGCGGATGCTGGAGCTTGCGCGCGGCAAGGCAGAGCCCCTGGGCGCGTCCGCGCCGACGTTCGAGTGGGCCGACGCGCTCGAGCTCCCGTACGACGACGGGTCGTTCGACGCCGTCACGGTCGGATTCGGGGTCCGCAACCTGGCCGACATCGAGGCCGGGATCGCGGAGATGGGCCGCGTCCTGAATCCCGGCGGCCGGATGGTGATCCTCGAGATCACGCAGCCGCGCCGACCGCCGCTGTCGTCGTTCTGTGCGCTGTGGTTCGAGCGCGTCGTCCCGCTGCTCGGCACCGTCGCGGGCGACCGCGATGCGTACAGCTACCTGCCGGAATCGGTGAAGCGGTTCCCGTCGCCTCACGGTCTCGCCGAGATCATGGACGCGACAGGGTTCGAGCGCATCCGCTGGCTGCTGCTCGCGGGTGGGATCATCGCGATCCACAGCGGGGTCCGGAGGTAGCGATGCCCCGCGCCTCGACCGTGCCGCCGCCGATCACCTCGGTGCTCGAGGCGGCGGGAACGTGGCTGGCGCGCGGGATGGCGGCGGTCGAAGACCGTCTCGGCGAGTTGACCGCCGGCCACGGGCAGACGCTCGCCGACGACGCGGGCGTGACGCTGGCGGCGGGGGGCAAGCGGCTGCGACCCCTGCTGGTGATCCTGTCGGCGGGCCCCGCAAGTGGCGACCCGGCGATCCGCGCCGCGACCGCCGTCGAGCTCGTCCACATGGCCACGCTCGTGCACGACGACGTGATCGACGGGGCGCCGCTGCGCCGCGGGCGTCCCACGGTGGCCGCGCGATCGGGCAGGCAGCGCGCGGTCGCCACCGGGGATCTCCTGTTCTCGCGCGCCTTTGCCGAGCTGGGGGCGAACGGGGGCGAGCGCCAGGTGGAGCTGCTGAGCTCGACCGCGGTCGCGCTGGCCCGCGGCGAGCTGGCCCAGCGCCGCGATGCCTATGACACCTCGATCACCCGGGAGCGCTACCTGGAGCGTTGCCGCTTGAAGACCGCGCGCCTGTTCGAGTGCGCGTGCCTGCTCGGCCGGGCCGTGGACGGAGCGGCGGAGGAGCCCGAGCTGGCGGCGTTCGGGCGCGAGATCGGGCTCGCGTTCCAGCTGCTCGACGACGTGCTCGACGTAACCGGCCCACCGGGGCGGACCGGCAAGGCGCGCGGCACCGACCTGCTCGACGGGACGGTGACACTGCCGCTGATCGTCGCTCGCGAACGTGACGCGGCGCTCGAGCGGCTGGACCTCCACGACCTCGACGAGCGCGCCGCCGAGTCGATCTGCGACCGGATCGCGGCGACAGGGGCGCCGGACGCGGTGCGCGAGCAGGCGCGTGAGCGCGTCGAGGGCGCGAAGCGCGGGCTCGCGGCGGCGCCCCTCTCGGGGGAGGACCGGGAGCTCCTGTTGTTGGTCGCCGACGGGGTCGTCGAGCGCTACTCGTAACGGCTAGAAGTCCTCGGCGAGGATGTGGTCGCCGGCGAGGGCGGCGATGAAGCGGTCCGCCTCGTCCTCCATGTTCGCGCGGGTCAGGCGCGCCAGGTCCTCGATCAGCATGTCGGTGCCGCGATCGAGCTCGACGTCGAACCGATCGACGACCGGCTGGCTGAAGACGCCATGACCGATCCACTCGCACTCCGGGCAGCGCAGGTGCACGGCCCAGTTGAGGTCGTCGGCCGGGGCCCAGTCGATCGGATGCACGAGGTCCGACCCGCACGACCCGCACACGTGCAGCTCGTCGCCGCCCTTCGAGGCGGCCTTCGGCCGTGGGGCGCTGAAGTCGAGCGGATCGAGCCGCCCGCCGCCCGCCGACGGCTCGTCCTCGATCGGGCTTGCCGGCTGACCGTGGAGACTCATCCCTCCCT
>DATHVJ010000012.1:0-2576 GCA_035461345.1 Solirubrobacterales bacterium
ATGGGCTCAGATGTTCGAAGTTCGGCCACAGCGACAGATCGATCCTGGGACACAGGGCTGCGAGCTTGGCGGCGTCCTCGCTCAGCCTCGTGACGAGCTCGGCCTGCATCCGCTCCGGCAGCGGCGGCTTGTCGCGGGGAGAGCGCTCGCGTACGAGCTGCTGTGGCAGCTCGGCGAACGGCTCGAGGCCGAGAAAGCGGCACGTCTCCGCCATCTCGGCCTCGGGCTCGGCGCGACAGCGCTCGAACTGCAGCACCAGCACCTGGTCGCGCGGGTAGAGCTCGAACAGCCGCTTTAGCTGCTCGTGGTAGAAGGACCGCCACAGTGCGTCGGTGATCTCGATCATGCGCAGCGGCCGCCCCGCCTCCTCCGCGAGGCGCACCATGCGCGCCGCGCCCGATCGGTAGCGCTCCACGGGGTCGCGCAGGATGACCAGGATCCGCGCGTCGGGCGCCGCCCCGCGCAGCAGCGGGAGCGACCAGTAGTCGTGCATGTAGCGGGGCGTCCACTCGCCGCTCAGCTTCCCCTCGGGGCGCGGGAACAGGCTGGCGTACCGCTCGGCGAAATCCGGCGGCACCTCGCCGTTCCAGAACCGGTTGAAGTAGTGCAGCTCCTTGCGCTGGCCCTTGACCCGGACGACGTCGGGATGCGCCTCGATCCCCCGATACCACCAGCTCGTGCCGGACCGCTGGGCGCCGACCCCGACGAAGTCGGGAGGCCCCGTGCGCCATCCTGGAGGGCACTCGGGGACGTCGATCGGCTCCGCCCAGCGCGGAGTGGGCACGGAGGCGGGGCCGTCGTCGCGGCCCTTCGCCTTGCGGCGGCCAAGGATCACGGGCGACCGAAGGTTACGTGCACCAACCTGTCGGCGCGCACTTCCTTCAGCACCTCGGTGGATCCGTCCCGCCACCTGACCTTGACCGCGTCGGCCGTGTCCGCGTCGCGAAGCCCGAAGTATCCGAGCGCCCGCGTGGCCGCTTGCAGCCGGGGCGGCCTACGACCGTGCGAGTATTGGGCCGATGTCGCTGTTCAGCCGCCTCCGCGGGCAGGGGCGAGCCGCCGGCCACCCAGCCCCGTTCATCGTCGGCGTGGCCCGGTCCGGCACGACGCTGCTGCGCCTGATGCTCGACGCCCACCCGGACCTCGCGATCCCGCCCGAGACGCACTTCATCCCCAAGGTCGTGAGGGCGTGCGAGCAGCCGGGCGACCCGCACGAGCGGGTGTTCGAACTGCTCACCACGCACAGGCGATGGCCCGACTTCCACCTCGACGCAGAGGAGCTGCGGCGGCGGCTCGACCGCATCGAGCCGCTGAGCGCCGGCGACGCGCTGCGGGCCTTCTACGGCCTGTACGCGAAGGAGCAGGGAAAGCCGCGATGGGGCGACAAGTCGCCCTCCTACGTCCGCAGGATGCGCCGCGTCGCCTCGGCGCTTCCCGAGGCGCACTTCGTTCACCTGGTCCGCGACGGCCGCGACGTCGCGCTGTCCCAGGTCGAGGTGGACTTCGGCCCCGACGAGGTCACCGGCGTCGCCGAGGACTGGGTCAACGGGATCGGAAAGGCGCGGCGCCAGGCGCGGCGCCTCCGCCACTACATGGAGCTGCGCTACGAGGACCTGGTCGCGAACCCCGAGCCCGCGCTGCGGCGGGTGTGCGAGTTCGTCGAGCTCCCGTGGGATCCCGCGATGCTCGACTACCACGAGGGAGCCGCCGAGCGGATGGCCGAGGTGACGAGGGACTTCGAGCGCGGCGAGGGCCCGGCGATTCCGGCCGCGGTCCGCGCCGAGCGCCACACCCGGGTCGCGGAGCCGCCGCAGCGGGCGCGCGCCGGGCGGTGGCGCAGCGAGATGTCGGCGTCCGATCGACGCGCGTTCGAGGCAGTCGCGGGCGAGCTGCTGGCGGAGCTCGGCTACGACGTTGGTGAGCTAGGGTGAGCGCGAGGCTCTGCAAGGGTGGGGGTGGGCGGGGAATTTGATGTTGGGCCGAGCGCGAACCAATTGATGTCGCCCAAGCATCGAGAGCTGGGGCTGACCGACTCCGAGTACGAGCGGATCGTCGAGCTCCTCGACCGCGAGCCCAACGACGTCGAGCTGGCGATGTTCTCGCTGCTGTGGTCGGAGCACTGCGCCTACAAGCACTCGCGCAAGCTCTTGAGCCGGCTGCCGACGAAGGGGCCGCGGGTGTTGATGGGGCCGGGCGAGAACGCCGGCGCCGTCGACGTCGGCGGCGGGCGCGCGGTCGCGTTCAAGGTCGAGTCCCACAACCATCCGAGCGCGGTCGAGCCGTTCCAGGGCGCCGCAACGGGCGTCGGCGGGATCCTCCGCGACGTGTTCGCGCTCGGCGCGCGGCCGATCGCGGTGCTCGACTCGCTGCGGTTCGGCGAGCTCGACTCGGAGCGCTCCCGGTACCTGTTCGACCGCGTCGTCGCCGGGATCGGCCACTACGGCAACTCGATCGGGGTGCCGACCGTGGGCGGCGAGGTCTACTTCGAGCCCCCCTACGAGCACAACTGCCTCGTCAACGCGATGTGCGTCGGCCTCGCCCGCGCCGACGGCATGGTCCGCTCGGCGGCGACCGGA
>DATHVJ010000013.1:0-3443 GCA_035461345.1 Solirubrobacterales bacterium
GAGCCGGAGCTGACGTTGACCGTTGCCGCGGTCATGCTCCGGGCGCGATCGGAGGCGACGAAGGCGGCGACGTTGCCGATCTCCTCGAGCGTCGCGGTGCGTCCCAGGAGCGACTGTCCCTCGATCATCTCGACGATCTTCTCGCGCCCGTCGAAGCCCTCGGGGAGCGTCTCCGGCACCCCGCCGCTCTCCAGGGTCACGAAGCGAACGCCGTGCGGCCCCAGCTCGACCGAGAACTGACGTCGCATCGTCTCCATCGCGTCGAATGCGACCTGGGTGCCGCCGAGGTAGTAGTCGCGAATCGGACCGCTGCGGTCACCTGCCCCGCCGAAAGCGAGGATCGCCCCCGAGCGCTTGGGAATCATCTGACGAGCGGCAGCCCGGGCCGTGAGGAAGGTCGTCCGCACGGCCACCTCTACCGGCGCCACGAAGTCGTCCGCCTCCATCTCCTGGAACGGCACCTCGTGGGTGTACGGGTGGGCGATCAAATTGAAGGAGACGTCGATGCCGCCCTCGGCCGCGATGGTGTCGGCGTGCTCGTCCACCGCGCGCTCGTCGAGCGCGTCGACCTCGGCCGTCTCGGCCGCTCCGCCGGCCGACCGGATCTCGCCGGCGACGGCGTCGAGCGTCGCCTCGGTGCGCCCCGCGAGGAACACGCGCGCCCCCTCACGCGCGAACGCCCGCGCGACCGCGCCGCCGATCGCTCCGCCTCCTCCGTAGATGACTGCGTTCTTTCCCTCGAGCAACACTGCGGCACCTCCTGATCGGTTCTGTCGTCGTATTTCTGGACCCCGCCCGTCCCCGGAACTCATCGTTGTCCGGGAATAGGATCACGGAGTGAACGGGGAGGAGGCGACGACGCCGGACGATTTGGCGGCCGGGGACGTCGACGGCAAGGAGGGCTTCGTCGCGCGGGACCGCGCGCAGGGGAGCGTCGAGGGGTTCCTGAAGCTGCCGCTGCTCGGCGGGCCGCGCTCGTGAGCCTCGCGATCACAGGGGCGACGCTCGATGGGCACGAGGTGGGGCTGCGCGCTGAGGGCGGTCGCATCGCCGAGGTCGGTCCCGACGCCCGGCCGCGCAAAGGCGACGAGGTGGTCGACGCCGCGGGGAGGGTCCTGCTGCCGGGGCTGTGGAACGCGCACACGCACGCCGCGATGACCCTGTTCCGCGGCTACGGCGACGACATGCCGCTGATGGAGTGGCTGCAGAAGAAGATCTGGCCGGTCGAGGCGGAGCTCGAGGACGACGACGTCTACTGGGGGACGCGGCTCGCGTGCGCGGAGATGATCCGATCCGGGACGGTGGGGTTCTGGGACATGTACTGGAGGCCGGGAGCGACCGCGCGCGCGGTCGCGGACGCCGGCCTGCGCGCGGTGATCGGCGCGCCGCTGATCGACGGCGGCGGCGCGGGCAGCGACGAGAAGCTCGCCACCGTGCGGACGGAGGCGGAGCGCAGCCTGGACCAGCTCGGCGACGCCGGGGCGCTGGTCGCGCCGGCGCTCGCCCCGCACGCGATCTACACGGTCAGCGAGCGATCGCTGCGGTGGATCGCCGAACGCGCGGCGAAGGACGAGCTCCCGGTCCACATCCACCTGTCCGAGACCGAGAAGGAGGTGAGCGACTGCGTCGCCGCGCACGGCGTGCGCCCGGCGCACTACCTCGACCGCTGCGGGCTGCTCGGGCCGCGGACGCTGCTCGCCCACGGCGTGTGGCTGGACGAGGGCGAGCTCGACCTGATCGCCGAGCGCGGCGCGACCCTGGTCACCAACCCGGTCGCCAACCTGAAGCTCGCCGTCGGCGGCGTGTTCCCGTATCCGGCGGTTCGGGCGCGCGGGATCGCCGTCGGGCTCGGCACCGACGGCGCCGGCTCGAACAACTCGCTCGACATGTTCGAGCAGATGAAGTTCCTGGCGCTGATCCAGAAGCACGCGGCCGGCGACCCGACCGTTGCGCCCGCGGGGCAGGTATGGGAGATCGCCACGGGGGCGCGCTCGGAACTGGTTGGCGGCTCGGGGAACGTGGCCGTCGGCGAACCCGCGGACTTCCTGCTGCTCAGCGGCACCGCGCCCGAGCTCACCCACGGCGACCTCAAGGCCGCGCTCGTTTACGCAGCGTCGGGATCGGTGGTGGACACGACGGTCGTCGCCGGGCGCGTGCTGATGCGCGGTGGCCACGTCGACGGCCTCGACCAGGTCCGCGCCCGCGCCTGGGAGCACGCCCAGCGCCTGGGCATCGCCTGAGCATCGCCTCAACCGCCCGCGCCGCCCGCCCGCCCGCGCCCCACCCCCGCCCGCGCCTACCCCCGCCCCCGGCGAGTGGACACTTAGGTAGTCCAGGGACTACCCGAACGTCCACTCGGTCAGCGAAGGCGGGCGGCGACGTCGCTCAGCGTTGTCTCGACGTGTCGCGACTCGTACGCGACCTGCGCGTGGGTGAAACGAAGTGGAGTCAGGCCAGCGGCGAGGTGCGCCTGGTCGCGCACGCGGTCGGCGGCCTGCTGCTCCGGCGTGCGGTGATACCGAAGCCCGTCGGTCTCGACGACGAGACCAAGTCCGGGCCAGTAGAAGTCGACCCGGAACCCGTTGACCACACGCTGGGTCTTCGGCTTCGGGAGCCCGGCGCGGCGCGCGATCGGCAGGAAGCGGCGCTCGAGCTCGGAGTCGGTGAGGGCGAAGGTGTGCCGGTCGAGCAGCCGCCGCAGCACCCCGACTCCCCGCTGTCCACGCATGTCGTCGAGGGCGGCCCTCAGCGTCTCGGGATCGCACAGCCCAAGCGCGTCGGCCTCCCTTATCACCCGCACCAGCCGACGAGTCCCGAGACGACACGCAATGTCCACGAGGGTCCGGATCGGGGCAGTGAGGGGGATGCCATCGCGAACCGCGACCTCATGCGGCTCGAGCGTCCGGCGGTGGGCGACGATCCGCGGGCGGCGCGGCCGGCCGCGTGCCGGCACCGAGACCTCGATCACCCCGATCCGCTCGTCCCCAATACCCCACAGGGCCGCTGCGCTGCCGTGGCTCAGCACCGCCCGCGGCCCGCACGCCAGCACGGCACCCGTCCACCTTCCGTGCGGAGGGAGGTCGGGGCGGCCGACGGCGTACACGCCCCGCGCCACCGGGTGCAGGCGAGCAGTGCCCACCAAGTGCTTGACCGCTTGCGGGCTGTACCCGAGCTCGACGAGCTGGGCGTGCGTGATGACCCCATGCCGGCGCCTCGCGTGCGACAGGACTGTTCGGTAGTCCATCCACTACTCAAGTGTCCAGTCGAGCGAATTAGGGGATCGCCGATCTCGGCGCGGCCGCCCCATCCGGTCGAGTGGACAGTTAGGTAGGCCAGGGACTACGCGATCGTCCACTCGGCCCGTGGGCCACCCCCTGGCAACCTAGACTCGGCCGCCTGCACACTCATCTCACAGGCCGGATCGCGCTCGGGTACGGGCTGGT
>DATHVJ010000014.1:0-7320 GCA_035461345.1 Solirubrobacterales bacterium
CCGTCGAGGATCGCCGCGACCACCTTCGCGGCATGCACGTCGAGACCCACCAGGGTCCTAGCCTTCGCCATGTCGGCGCCCTCCTATG
This sequence comes from Solirubrobacterales bacterium, assembly GCA_035461345.1. Classification (GTDB taxonomy): domain Bacteria; phylum Actinomycetota; class Thermoleophilia; order Solirubrobacterales; family 70-9; genus DASPWW01. Next base: position 89 of record DATHVJ010000014.1, read on the forward strand.
GAGTTGGGTCGCGCCGCAGGTTGCAGCTGCGGCGCACTTATTCACCCGCTTCTGGGCGGGTGCCGACCTATGCCTATCTGCCCGGTCGGACGTTCACCGGGACATAGGGTCTAGCGCTTGTCGGCCTGGCCGCTCGCCACCCGCTCCGCGATCTTCGTCCCGCTGCCGCGCCTGTACGCGATCCGGGCGGCGATCTCCGGTCGCCACAGGGCGAAGTTGGCAAGCACCCGTGTCAGCGCGGGCGCCACCTCGACCTCGTGGCGGTTGCGCTCGATCGCCGTCGCCACCGCCTCCCCCACCTCCTCGGGCGAGGTGGTTCCGAGCCCGGGGGGCGGCTTCGCGCCGCTGTCGTGGAACATCCCCGCCTCGCGCACGAAGCCGGGCGACACGAGCGACACGCCCACGCCGCGCTTCCACAGGTCCTCGCGCAGGGCGAGCGAGAATCCGCGCAGTCCGAACTTGGTCGCCGAGTACAGCGACGCGCGCGGGCTGACGGCCTTCCCGGACAGCGAGGACACGAACACGAGATGCCCCGAGCCCCGCTCCTGCATCGCCGGGATCAGCTCGTGAGTGAGGCGGATCGGCGCCTCGAGGTTCACTCGCAACACGCGTCCGAGCTCGTCGGAGCTGAAGTCCTCGAGCCTTCCGGTGCCGGGGAGGCCGGCGTTCGCGACCAGCACGTCCACCGCCCCCGCCTCACTAGCGAGGCGCTCGGCGGCATGCGGCTCGGCGAGGTCGGCGACGACCACGCGATGCCCGTCACCGGGCAACGAACCGGCCAGCTCGTCGAGCGCCTCCTGCTTGCGCGAGCTGAGCACGAGGCTCGCGCGACGTGAGGCGAGCGCGACGGCGATCGCCCGCCCGAGCCCCCCGGTCGCACCGCTCAGCAGCACGGTCTTCCCGGCGAGCTCCACGCGGCCAAAGCTACCGGATAGGCTGCGCCCGCCGATGAAGCTGTACGTCTGCTGGGGCACGATGTGGACTCCGAGGCCGGGGGGGCATCCGTGCCACAACGCCCATCGCGCGCTGCGCGAGGCCGGGCACGATCCCGAGGTGGTGAAGGTGCACGGGCTGGGCGTCGGCCCCAGCTTCCTCAACGTGATGACCGAGGGACGCCGCGAGGTCGAGAAGCTCACGGGGCAGCGGGCCGTGCCCGTGCTGGTGACCGACTCGGGAGAGGTGATCACCGAGTCGGCGCGAATAGTCGAGTGGGCGGAGCGGAACCCCGCCTGACCGCCGGTGCGATTCGCTCCACGCTCGTATTGTTAGCGTTTCCTAAGCACACGTCGTGCGAATCGTGTAGGCTGCACGACTTCGATAACCGGTAAAGCCGAATCCCCGCCGCCTTCCGGCGGGGAGCGGGGGAACCACAGAGTTCGGGGCGAACCCACCGCGGTGGGGGCGCAGGCTCCTTTAGCGCCAGCCCGTCAGCTAACCCCGCAGGCCGACGAAGGAGGCTGGTTTGCGTTCAAAGATCGAACTGCGACGGGTCGCGGCAGGGGTCCTGGCGCTCGCCGCGTTCGCGGTGCCGGCGGCGCCCGCCGGAGCGTCCACCGGGGGCACGTCGACCGAGAGCGAGAGGACCGGTCCCCCGGGCATGGCGAAGCTGCGCAAGGGCAAGGCGACCCCGCCCAGCGACGCCCCCAAGCGCGTCGTCAACGCGATCGAGGCGGCGAACGAGATCGTCAAGGGCAAGGGCTACTGCCTCGGTGGCGGCCACGCCAGGTGGAAGTCGAAGTGCTACGACTGCTCGGGCACGGTGAGCTACGCGCTCAAAGCCGCGCGGATGATCCGCAAGCCGATGCCGTCCGGCGCCTACGCGAAGTGGGGCAAGGGAGGCAAGGGCGAGTGGATAACCGTGTACGCGAACGGCGGCCACATGTACGCGGTGATCGCCGGCCTGCGCCTCGACACTTCGATGACGAAGGGCGCCGGCCCCGGCTGGAGCAAGGAGATGCGCTCCAGCAAGGGCTTCAAGAAGCGCCACTACCGCAACTACTGACGACTCCGTGACGCAGCTGCGAGCGGATGCCGAGCCGGGATCCCGTTCGCCGTCGCCGCCGGGCCTGCTCGCGATCTCGTTCGGCGTGTGATCCCGAGCGCCCCGATCCTTCTCCTGATCGGGGTCGCGGCGACCGTGACGGCGATACTCCGGGCCGTCGCCTGAGGGGTCAGCTCTCGATGTTCATCATCACGTGCTTGACGTTGGTGTAGTCCTCGACCGAGTACATCGACAAGTCCTTGCCGTAGCCGGACTGCTTGTACCCGCCGTGCGGCATCTCGGCGACGATCGGGATGTGGTCGTTGACCCACACGCACCCGAACCGCAGCGCGTTCGCGACCCGCATCGCGCGACCGACGTCGCGTGTCCACACCGACGACGCGAGCCCGTAACGGGTCCCGTTCGCCCACTCGATCGCCTTCGCCTCGTCGTCGAACTGCTGCACCGTCATCACAGGACCGAAGATCTCGTTCTGGATCATCTCGTCGTCCTGCTCCAGGCTCGCCACCACCGTGGGCTCGTAGAAGAATCCCGGCAGGTCGGGCTCCTTGCCGCCGGTGACGACCTCGGCGTGGTCGGGCTTGCGCTCGACGAACCCCTCGACTCGCTCGCGCTGGCGCTGCGAGACCACCGGGCCGAGGTTGGTATCGGGATCGAGAGTGTCGCCCATCTTGTACCCCTTGGCCTGGTCGGCGAGGCCGGAGACGACGTCGTCGTACACGCCCTTGCCGGCGAGCACCCGTGTCGCCGCGGTGCAGTCCTGGCCGGCGTTGTAGAGCCCCGTCGCCGCGATCGTCTCCATCGCGGTCTCGAGCTCGACGTCGTCGAACACGATCACAGGCGCCTTTCCGCCGAGCTCCAGGTGGACGCGCTTGAGCGTGTCTGCGGCCGCCTTCGCGATCCACTTCCCGGTCTCGGGCGACCCGGTCAGCGACACCATGTCCACCTCGGGATGGGTGACGAGCGACGAGCCGGCGGGCTCACCATGCCCGCCGATGACGTTGAACACCCCCGGTGGGAGGATGTCCGCCGCCAGCTCGGCGAGCTTGAACGTGCTGATCGGGGTGTTCTCGGCCGGCTTCAGGACGCTCGTGCACCCCGCCGCCAACGCCGGCCCGATCTTCCACACCGCCATCATCAACGGGTAGTTCCACGGCGTGATCTGGCCGACGACCCCCACCGCCTCGCGACGGACCATCGATGTGTGGCCCTCGAGGTACTCGCCCGCCGCCTTGCCCTCCAGGTTGCGAGCGGCGCCCGCGAAGTAGCGGAGCTGGTCCGAGCAGGCCGGGATCTCGTCCTCGAGAAAGGCGCTGCGCGGCTTGCCGGCGTCCGCCGACTCGAGGTCGGCGAGCTCCTCCGCGTGCTCGTCGATCGCGTCGGCGAGCTTCAGCAGCGCGGTCGAGCGCTCGGCGGGGGTCGCCGTCGACCACGAGTCGAACGCCGCACGCGCCGCGCCCACCGCCCTGTCCACGTCCTCCTTCGTCGACAGTGGCGCCTCGGCGATCGCCTCCCCGTTCGCCGGGTTCACGACCTCCTCGGTCGCGCCCTCGGCCGGGTCGACGAACTCGCCGTTGATGAAGTTCTGCAGCTTCGTCTTCGTTGCGGTTGCCATCTGGCTCTCCTCTCGTTGTTCAGTTCTGCAGCCTCACGCTTTGCTCGCCGTGACGCCGTCGAGCACCTGCTCCGGCGGCGTGTACTCCACCCCGACGCTCTCCGCCACCGCCGGGTGCGTGACCCGGCCCCCCGCCACGTTGACCCCGAGCCGCAGGCCGGGGTCGCGGCGGGCCGCCTCCGCAGCGCCGTGGTCCGCCAGCGCCAGCACGTACGGAAGCGTCGCGTTGGTCAGCGCGTAGGTCGAGCTGATCGGGACGGCGCCCGGCATGTTCGCGACGCAGTAATGGATGATCCCGTCGACCTCGAACGTGGGGTCGCGGTGCGTGGTCGGCCGCGAGGTCTCGAAGCAGCCGCCCTGGTCGATCGCCACGTCGACGAGCACCGCGTGGCGCTGCATCAGCGAGAGCTGGCCGCGCTTGACGACGTGCGGCGCCCGCGCGCCGTGCACGAGCACGGCGCCCACCACGAGGTCGGCCCGCGGCAGCATCTCCTCCACCGCAAGGGTCGACGAGTACACGGTCGAGCACCGGCCGCCCAGGGCGACGTCGATCTCGCGCAGGCGGTCGATGTTGACGTCGAACACGAACACGTCGGCCTCCATTCCCACCGCGATGAAGGCGGCGTTCGTGCCGACTGCGCCGGCGCCGACGATCACCACGTTCGCCGGCGCGACGCCGGGCGCACCTCCGAGAAGCACGCCGCGTCCCCCGAGCGGCTTCTCTAGGAAGAAGGCACCTGACTGCGTCGCCAGCTTGCCGGCGATCTCGCTCATCGGGGCCAGCAGGGGCAGGCGGCCGTGCTGGTCCTCGACGGTTTCGTACGCGATGCAGGTGGCTCCGGACTCGCGCAGCGACTCGGTCAGCGCCGGCACCGGTGCCAGGTGGAGGTAGGTGAACAGCGTGTGCTCGGGCCGCAGGAGCTCGACCTCCTCGGGCTGGGGCTCCTTGACGCCGAGCACGAGCTCGGCCTCGCCGAACATCGCGGCGGCGTCGAGTGCGATCCGCGCGCCCTGGGCCTCGTACAGCGCGTCCGATATCGCGCTCCCTTCCCCCGCGCCGGCCTGGACGATCACCTCGTGCCCGTGCTCGGCCAGCTCCCGCGCGCCCGCCGGGGTCAGCGCGACGCGGTACTCGTCCTCCTTGATCTCGGTGGGGACACCAACCTTCATGCGGCCGCCTCCTCGGTCACCTGCACCTCGAATCTCGATCCTCGTTGCTCGAGCTCGGCGAACATCTCATCCGGGTCGATGCAACGTTCCGGGGGCAGCACGCCGCGCGCCTCGATCCGGCCCCGAGCCAGCAGCCGGACCATGGCCGCCGCCGGCGCCGCGGTCGACATCACGCTGCCGCCGATCCCGAATTCCTCGACCGGGGTCGTGACGGAGCGAACCCGGACCGCCCGCCCGCCGCCCGACGCCTCAACCAGGTGCACCGACACCGTGTTCGGCGACGGCGGTGACACCTCGGCTGCGGCGCGGTCGATCTCGGCCGCGGGAGCGTCGGCGAGCTCCCGCAGCCGCGCCAGCAGCGGCGGCGCGAGCGAGAGCCGGAAGCTGGCCTCGCGGCAGCCGAAGCTGTGTCCGAAGGTCAGCATCTCGGAGTGCAGGGTGTAGATCGCCTCCGCGTCGCCGATCGGCTCCCCGAACTCGACCGTGCCGCCGTCGCTCAGCGGGGCGATCTCCGTCGGCTCGGAGTGGCGGATCACGACCGGCGGCAGCGTCAGCTCGTCGATCAGGGTCCGGAGCGCGTACGGGACGCTGAACCCGTCGGGCGGGTCGAGGTCGCGGCCGCCGGCCGCCACGTGCATGGAGTCAATGCCCGCGACGTGCTCCGCTTCGCGTCCGCGCGTCGCGGGGTCCCCGCCGGGCCCGAGCAACTCGCGCTTCGCCACGACGCCCATCAGGTTCGTCTTCCCGGGGGCGGACCCGATCCCGAGCACCGCGAGCAGCCCGGCGTCCGCGAAGCGGTCGCCGTCCGGCGGCGAGTAGGTCTCGAGCTGGCGCGCGGTGACGCGATACAGGCCGCCGAGGTCGAGGTAGTGGCACCCCTCCTCGAGGCAGGCCTCCATCGCCGCGAGGTTGAAGCGGTAGCTGGCCGAGTTGACGAGCACGTCGCAGCCGTCGATCGCGTCGGCGAGGCTGCCCGGCTCCCCGCGGGCGGCGCCGGCGTCGGCGGCGACGCCGCGTGCCTTCCCGAAGCCGTGCTCGGCGGCGACCGTCTCCGCCCGGTCGCGGTGGAGGTCGCACAGCACCAGCTCGGAGACCTCCTCGGAGCGGCCGAGGTCGGCGACGATCGCCGGCCCGATCGTCCCCGCAGCCCCTAGAACCGCGACTCTCATGAGACCGCAAACCCCGCGAAGGCGGACGCGACGCGGAGCATTTCGCGGGAGTGGTTCCTCATCGCACCAGCTCTCTTGCGCGCAGCGCCAGCCACAGCTCGATCCGGTCGTGGGCGCGGCCGAGGTTGCGGCCGGTCAACTCCTCGACGCGGCGGATCCGGTAGCGCAGTGTGTGCCGGTGGCAATACAGCTCCCGCGCGGCGCGCTCCCACTGGCCGTTCTGCTCGATGAACTCCTCCAGCGAGCGCAGGAGCTCGTCGCCGTACTGGCCGTCCGCCTCGATCGGCGCCAGGAGCTCGTCGCTGTACGAGCGCAGCGCCTCGTCGTCCTGGAGCGACAGCAGCAGCGTGAACGCGCCGAGGTCCTCGTGCGAGGCGACGTCGGGTGCGTCGCCGTCGTGGAGCGAGGTCGCCTCGAGCGCGCAGCGCGCCTCGTGAAAGCTGCGGCGCAGCGACTCGACCGGAGCGCTGCGACTAGCCGCCGCGCGAGCGTCGCCGTGCTCCGCCTCGAGCGCCGCCCTCGCGCGGCGCGCCAGCTCGAGCGGATCCCCGGCGCCGCCGTCGACGACGGCGCACAGGAGCTGCCGGCGCGCGGTGCGCGCGGCGGCGACGAGCCCACCGCTGCCGGCGTCGGTCAGCGCAGCCTCGAGGGTCGCCTCGGCGGCCGCGGGATCGTCGACGTCGAACACGAGCACCGTCGCCCGGTCCCCGACCCCGAACGGGCGCAGCCGACCGCGGATCTCGTCGGGCTCGAGCCGCCCCGACAGCGCCTCGGCGAGCACGTCACCGGCAAGCCGGCGCTCGGTCTCGCGCACCGTCCTCTCGCGCATTAGCTCGAGCGCGACGACGACGGCGGCCTGGCGGGCCGACAGCCGCTCGAACTCGCCCAGCGGCCCCGGATCGCAGATCACTACAAGCCATGCCTTGGGGAGCCCCTGGCCGCGAGCCGGGACAGGCAGCGCCAGCGCGCGCTCGGCGAGGCCGTCCTCGCGGGGCGCGAACGGGCCGGCGCGGCGACCCGAAGCCCGTGCGGCGACCTCCTTGCCCAGCTTCGTCGCGGTGCCACGCGATAATCCCCCCGCCCCTCGCGATCGCGCGATTACCCGGCCACGACCGTCGAAGATCAACGCGGACCCACCGATCGCGGCGGCGACCGAGCCGAGGATCTCCGCCAGCCCGCGCTCTTCGATCACGAGCCGCTCGAGGCGCTCGTGGAGCTCCGAGCCGCGCTCGAGGGCGTCGTACTGGTCGTTGACCAGCCGGGTGAACGCCTTCTC
>DATHVJ010000015.1:0-24691 GCA_035461345.1 Solirubrobacterales bacterium
GTCGTCTCGAAGGTCGACGAGGCCGCTGAGCCGGTCGCGGTCGGCGCGGGCGCCGCGGGCGCCGAGGTCGAGGTCGTGCCGGAGGCGCCGGCCCCGTCGCGGGCCGACACTCCCGCGCTCACCGCCCCGCCCGGCGACGGCGCCCCCGAGCGTCCGGCGGAGCCGCTTGTCGGCGCGGGGGCGGGCGGCGACGACGCGGAGCGCCGCCGCGCGGCGAAGCGCAACAAGCGCCGCCAGCGCCAGCGCCGCCGCAAGCACGGGAGGCATCGCTAGTGGCGGCGCTCGTGTGGTTCACGACCGGGGTGGCGCTGTGGCACTTCACGGTCTTCATCCCCGACCGCTTCTGGGCCGGAATCGTCGGCGCCTTCCTCGGCGCGATCGCGGGATCGATGGCGAGCGGCGCGATCGCGCACGCGGCCTCGGGTCGCGGGATCGGCGAGACCGACATCGTCACCGTACTGGTCGCGATCCCCGGCGCCCTCATCGGGATGGGGATCGTGTACCTGATCGGCGCGCGCGCGGAGGAAGAGCAGCCCGCGTAGCGACCTGGGCGGCGGTCGTCTCGACCGGCGGCGGGGTCGGCAGCGTCCGCAGGACCGTGCAGTAGCGCCTCCGGAATTTTGACCGGGGGGATTCCGTCCAGGTCCGAACTTAGCCTGGCGTGGTGACCGCGCCCGCTCCCGACAGCGCCTTCCGGCTCGAGCCGTATGCGTACGGGGACGCACGGCGGCTGGCCGAGGGGCTGGAGGTGTCCGATCCGGTGGCGATCACGCTGGTTCGCCGCGGGTATCGCGACGTGGAGGCGGCGCGCGAGTTCCTCGACGCGAGTGAGAGCCACGATCCGTTCGAGTTCGATCGCATGGCCGAGGTCGTCGAGCGCCTCAGGGCGGCGATCGCGGGCGGCCGACGGGTCACGGTGCACGGGGACTACGACGTCGACGGGGTGTGCTCGACGGCGATCCTCGTCCGCGTGCTGCGGGAGCTCGGCGGGTCGTGCGACTGGTTCATCCCCGACCGGCTCGGAGACGGCTACGGGCTCACCGAGGCCGGCGTCCGCGGGCTGGCGGCGCGCGGCACCGAGCTGCTCGTGACGGTCGACTGCGGCATCACCGCGGTCGACGAGGTGGCGGCGGCGCGGGCGGCGGGGATCGAGGTGATCGTCACCGACCACCACGCGCCGGGCGAGCGGCTGCCCGAGTCCCCGATCCTGCACCCCCGGGTGTCGGGATACCCGTGTCCCGACCTGTGCGCGACCGGGGTCGCGCACAAGCTCGCGATGGCGCTGAGGGAGGGGGCCGAGCCCGATCTCGACCTCGTGGCGCTGGCGACGGTCGCGGACCTCGTCCCGCTCACGGGCGAGAACCGCGCCCTCGTCCGCCGCGGACTCGCCGAGGCTCGCCGCGCGAGCCGCCCGGGACTGCGTGCGCTGATCGCCGCCGCCCGGGTGGAGCCGTCGCGGCTGGACGAGCGCGACCTCGCGTTCAAGCTCGCGCCCCGAATCAACGCGGCGGGGCGCCTGTATCGCGCCGACGCCGGCGTGGAGCTGATGCTGTCCGAGAACGAGGGGCGGGCGGCCGAGATCGCGGCCGAGCTCGATCGCGCCAACCGCGAGCGCCGCGACGCCGAGCTCGAGGTGCTGTCTGCGGTCGAGTCGGCCCTCGGCAAGACGCCCGGGGGCGCCGAGTCGCCGGGGCTGGTCGTCGCCGGGGAGGGGTGGCACCCGGGGGTGGTGGGGATCGTCGCCTCGCGCCTCGCCGAGCGCCATTGGCGGCCCACGGTCCTGATCGGGCTCGACTCCGAGGGCCGGGGGCGGGGGTCGGGCCGCAGCATCCCGGGGTTCGACCTGCTCGCGGCGCTGCGGGAGTGCGGGGAGCACCTGGTGCGCTTCGGCGGCCACCGCGCCGCGGCGGGGCTGGAGATCGAGGGGGGTCGGGTGGACGCGTTCCGGGAGGCGTTCGTGGACTGCGCGTCGCGGCTCGCGCCGGCGGACCTGGTCCGGACCGAGACGGTCGACGCGGTCGTCGGCGGCGATCGGCTGGGGCTCGACGCGGCCGAGGAGCTGCAGCGGCTCGCCCCGTTCGGGGTCGGGAACCCTCCGGTGCGGCTGCTGGTGCCCGCCGCCCGGATGCTCGACGTGCGCCCGATGGGGGAGGGAAAGCACGCCCGGTTCAGCGTCGCGAGCGGATCGTCGAGGGCGCTCGGGGTGGCGTTCGGGAGCAGCGACCGCTCGCTCGCGTCGCTCGACGGGCGCCCCGCCGACCTCGCCGTGCGGCTGGAGGTCAACCACTGGAACGGCGCCGTCGAGCCGCGCGTCGTGCTCGAGCGGATGTACCCGATCGAGGGCGACGCGGCCGAAGCCGGCTGCGTCCACCCTGCGGGCGCCGTGGAGTGGCTGCGACGGTTCGGGGCCGAGCTCGAGGCGCCCCTCGGTCGGGCGGCGGCTGGTGACGGCAGCGCGTCGCCGGCGCCGGTGCGCGAGACCGTCCGCCGCGGGCCGGGGTCGGCGATCGCGGTGCTGGCGGACCTCGCGTCAAGCGACGAGCCGGTGGTCGCGCTGTGCGCCGATGCCTCCCGCCGCGCGGCGCTGGCCGAACGCGCCGATCCCCGCCGGTTCGGCCGGCTCGGCGCGGTCCACGCGTGCGGGCGCTGCGACGCGGACCGGCTTCGGGAGCGTCTGGATCGGCTGCGGCAGTCCGGCTCGGGGCTGGTGGTAGCGGACTGGGCGGCGCTGTCGCGGGAGCCGCGCGTCTTCGAGGGGGCAAAGCACGCCGTGCTCGTGGATCCGCCGCCCTTTCCCGAGCTCGAGGCGGCGGTTGCCCGCGGCCCGGGATACCTGCACGTCGCGTGGGGCGATGCGGAGATCGAGTTCGCGTTGCGGGTGCACGACGCCGAGTGGGACCTGGGACCGGCGCTGCGGACGACCTACCTCGCGCTTCGCGAGCGCGGGGGGGAGGTCGGCGGCGACGAGCTGGTCGACGTGCTGGCCGGAGGCGGAGCCCACCCTCGCACCCCCGAGGTCGCGGCGAGATGCGTTCGCGTGCTCGTCGAGCTGGGCCTCGCAGCCTGCGAGCTCGACGGCGGCGATCGCCGGCTCAGGGTCGTATCCTCGCAGGGGACGGAGCTGGAGCGATCCAGGGCCTACGTCGCGTACCGTGGCCGTCACGAGGAGGGCCGCAGATTCCTAAGCAGCAGGCAAAGACCAAGGGCAAGGGCCGCGTAGCAAGGGGGCGCAACGGCAAGCGCGCCGCCCGCGGGAAGCGCACCTCGACGAAGCGCAAGGCGGCGGGGCGCACGCCGGATCGCACCCGGGTCGGGCTCGACGCCGACGGTCGCCGGCACGCTCCGGCGCCGGCCGACGCGATCACGAAGGAGCTGACCGCGGAGGAGCGCAAGCTGCTCGGCGACCTGTTCGCGGTCGTCGAGGAGCACAGCGAGGACTCCGCCGGGGCGATCGATCGCGAGGCGGTCGAGCGCGCGTTCGCGTTCGCGTGCGAACGGCACGCGGACCAGCGCCGTCGCTCGGGGGAGGACTTCGTCACACACCCGCTCGAGGTGGCCAAGATCTGCGCCGGGCTGCGGCTCGACACCGAGACGCTGTGCGCTGCGCTGCTCCACGACACCGTCGAGGACACCAGCGCCAGCCTCGACGACGTCACCGAGGTGTTCGGCGGCGAGATCGGCACGCTCGTCGACGGCGTCACCAAGCTGACCGGGATCACGTTCCAGAGCCGCGACGAGAGCCAGGCGGAGAACTACCGCAAGATGATGGTGGCGATGGCCACGGACATCCGGGTCATCCTGATCAAGCTCGCCGACCGGCTCCACAACATGCGCACCCTGTCGGCGCTGCCGAAGCAGAAGCAGCTCGACAAGGCCCGCGAGACGCTCGAGATCTACGCCCCGCTCGCGCACCGGCTCGGGATCCACGCGATCAAGTGGGAGCTCGAGGACCTCGCGTTCGCGACCCTGCACCCGCGCAAGTACGACGAGATGAAGAAGCTCGTCGCCCAGCAGCGCGCCGAGCGCGAGCGCTACGTCAGCGACGCGGGCCGCTTCCTGCGCCGCGAGCTGAAGCAGGTGGGGATCGAGGCCGAGATCTCAGGCCGCGCCAAGCACTTCTACTCGATCTACACGAAGATGACCAAGAAGGGGCGCGAGTTCAACGAGATCTACGACCTCACCGCGATGCGGGTGATCGTCGACTCGGTCAAGGACTGCTACGGCGCGATCGGGATCATCCACTCGCTGTGGAAGCCGCTGCCGGGGCGGTTCAAGGACTTCATCGCGACGCCGAAGCTGAACCTCTACCAGGCGCTGCACACGACGGTGATCGGCCCCGAGGGGCGCCCGCTGGAGATCCAGATCCGCACCCGGGAGATGCACGAGCTCGCCGAGTACGGGGTTGCGGCGCACGTGATCTACAAGGAGGGCGCGGAGCGCTCGCGCGACGCCGAGAAGGAGAAGATGACGTGGCTTCGCCAGCTCCTCGAGCTGGAGTCGGACCAGGATCCCCAGGAGTTCCTCGACTCGCTCAAGGTCGACCTGTTCGAAGACGAGGTGTTCGTGTTCACGCCGAAGGGCGAGGTCAAGAACCTGTCCGCCGGCTCGACGCCGCTCGACTTCGCGTACGCCGTCCACACCGACGTCGGTCACCGCTGCGTGGGCGCGAAGGTGAACGGCAAGCTCGTCCCGCTGCACTACGAGCTGTCGAGCGGCGACATCGTCGAGGTGCTGACCGCGAAGCAGGAGCGCGGGCCGTCGCGCGACTGGCTGCGGCTGGTGCGCACGAGCCGCGCGCGCAACAAGATCCGCGCGTTCCTCAAGCGCGAGCGCCGCGAGGACGCCGAGCGCCGCGGCCGCGAGGCGCTCCAGCAGGCGCTGCGCAAGCGCGGCCTCCCGGCCCAGCAGGTGGCGGGGACGCCGCTGCTCGTCGACGTGGCGCGGGAGATGGGCTTCCGCAAGGCCGACGATTTCTACGTCGCCCTCGGCCAGGCGAAAGTGGCGCCGAAGACGGTCGCGAACAAGGTCTTCCAGCGCCTCAAACAGGGCGAGGCGGTCGGCGAGGAGAAGGAGGAGACCGCGCCGCGCGGCGTGCTCGCCGGCAAGGACGAGCGCCAGCGGCGGATCGATGACGCGTCCGCGTACGGGATCAAGGTCAAGGGCGTCGAGGACGTCATGGTCCGGCTCGCGAAGTGCTGCCGGCCGGTTCCGGGCGACGACATCCTCGGCTACGTCTCGCTCGGGCGCGGGATCACGATCCACCGCCAGGACTGCCGCAACGTCAAGGCGCTGAAGAAGTCACCGGAGCGGTTCACGGACGTCTCCTGGGACGGCGAGAACGCGACCTCGTACCGGGTCGAGCTCCAGGTCGACGCCTGGGACCGCACCCGCCTGCTCGAGGACCTCTCGCGGACGTTCGCGGAGGCCGGGATCAACATCCTCGAGGCCAAGTGCTCGACCCAGCACCCGATGGTCAAGAACCGCTTCGTCGTCGAGGTGGGGGACACCGGCCAGCTCAAGCAGTGCATCGGCCGCCTGCGCCAGGTCGACTCGGTGTTCGACGCCTACCGGATCACGCCGGGGGTTTGAGCACGAAGTCCACTCCGAGCGAGTGGACGATTAGGGTGCCCCGAGCACCCCTAACTGTCCACTCGGCGTGGGACGCGGGCGCATGACTCCCCCTGATCGCCCACCGGTCAGCGTCGTCGTCCCGTTCATCGGAGACCGCGGCGCCGTGATCTCCCTCGCTGCCAATCTAGAGCGGCTGAACCCGTGCTTGGGCGACGAGCTGATCGTCGCCGACAACACACGCGAAGGGATGCCCGGCGGCGTGCTGCTGCCCTCCTCCGTACAAGTCGTCCGTGCCGCCCGCGAGCGCTCCGCCTACCACGCTCGAAACACTGGCGCTCGGGCAGCGCGGAACCAGTGGATCCTGTTCATCGATGCGGATTGCCGCCCTGTCCCGCACCTCCTCGCTGCCTACTTCGACCCGCCGCCTCCGAACGGGTGCGGAGCCCTCGCAGGCGCGGTCGTCGGCGCGGGCGGGCAGAGCGCGCTGATCGCGCGCTACGCCCGCGCCCGCGGGTTCCTCAACATGGCCGGTGGCACCGTCGGGCCCGGGTGGCGGATCGCCGTCGGCGGCAACGTGCTCGTGCGCCGCGCCGCATTCGAGTCGGTCGGCGGGTTCGTCGAGGGCATCCGCTCGGGCGGGGACGTCGACCTGTCGCGCCGCCTGATCGCCGCCCGATGGACGATCGAGGAGCGCCGGGCGGCGCTCGTCGAGCACCGCCATCGCGACCGCCTGGTGCCGTTCCTGGCGACGATCGCCCGCTACGCCGCCGGCTCGCGGTGGCTCAACCGCCGCTACCCGGGCCACTCTCCGCGCTGGCCGCTGACGCGGCAGCTCGCGCTGTCGGCCCGCGACGCCGCGCTGCTGTCGGTCCGCGGGCGCCGCGAGGAAGCCGTCTTTCGGGCGCTCGACGGGCTGGGCCTCGTGGCCCATAACGTCGGCTACCTGGGCGGCAACTCGGCGCGGTCCGCCTAGCCCCACTCGCCGCGCTCGATCGCGATCTGTTCCAGGTGTTCCGCAGACACGCCCGAAGTCAACCATCGACGAGGGCTAGATGGCGAAACGCTCGAGAACAGCTCGACCGCGACGACCGTGCACGTTTGGGAGAACGGGGAGCGGATCGTGAGCGACGGTCCGTTCGCGGAGTCGAAGGAGCAGCTCGGCGGATCCTGTCTGCTGGAGTGCGATGACCTCGACGAGGCCCTCGAGTGGGCGAACGAGGTTGCGATGGGAACGGGGTCGATCGAGGTCCGGAAGGTCTTGGACCTGTCGGAGCTCGGGCACGAGAGCAAGACCCGGCCCGTTGGGGGTGAGCGCGTAGCCGCCTAGCCGGGGTCGCGGAGCGCGGTCACGGCGTCGCGGACCGCCTCCGCGACCTCGGCCATGTGCTCCTCGCCGTCGTACTTTCGGCGCGGCCAGAAGAACCCGCGCAGGCCGTCCTTCGGCTTGCGCGGGACGACGTGGACGTGGAGGTGGGGAACGCTCTGGCTGACGATGTTGTTCATCGCGACGAAGCTGCCCGGCTTCTCCATCGCATGGGGGATCGCCCGCGACAGGAGCCGGGCGGCTGCGAACAGCGGCTCGACCATCTCCGGGGGGAGGTCGGCCAGCGTCTCGATGTGGTCGCGGGGCACGAGCAGGGTGTGACCCGGGAAAAGCGGCCGTTGGTCGAGGAACGCGAGGGCGTGCTCGTCCTCGTACACGACGTGCCCGTGCTCGTCGCCGGCGACGATCGCGCAGAACCGACACCCGGGTTCGACCACGGCTCAGGCGACGATCGTCAGCGCCCCGGGCTCGATCGACAGGTCGAGCCCGGTGTGGTCGCCGATGTAGTCGCCGTCGACCTGGAGCGGGAACGCGCGCAGCTTGCCCTCCGCGGCGGGGGAGATCGACTCCACCCGCGCCACCGTCGCGCCCTCGAAGTGCTCGATCTGCCGATGCTCCGGCGTCGGGAGGCGATCGACGAGCACGCGCGCCGCGACTGTCGGCATGTCGCGCTGTGCCGCGCGCCTCAGGACTGCGAGCGAGAGCGTCCCGTTGTCGAGCGCCGCGCCGCCGCACACCCGAACGGGATGGTTGCGAAAGTACGTGTAGGGGTCGGAGTTCTGGGCGATCGCGGTGATCCCCTCGGCCCGCCGCCCGTCGACATCGAGCCGCACCCGCACCGGGTTGCGCAGGTAGCGGCGATAGAACGCCGACACCGCGGACCACGTGAAGTACCACTCGCCGGCGCGTGCCTTCAGCTTCGGGTGCGAGTCGACCCGCCGCACGACGGCCGCGTCGAGCCCGGCGCCGCACGCGAACACGAACCGCCGTCCGTTCACGACCCCGAGATCGATGCGGCGTGGGCGCAGGTCGTCTGCCAGCCCCAGCAGGTGCTCGGTCGCGTCGACGACGTCGTTCGGGATCCCGAGCGTGCGGCACACCACGTTTGTCGACCCCCCCGGCAGCACCGACACCGGCACGGTCGTGCCCGCGAGCCCGTTGGCGACCTCGTTCAGCGTCCCGTCGCCGCCGAAGGCGACGACGATGTCGTACTGACCGCCGCCCGCCTCGCGGCCGATCTCGATCGCGTGGGCACGTGCCTCGGTGTCCACCGCGGTCACCTCGTAGCGGCCCTGGAGCGCGTACACGACCAGGTTCTTGAGCCGGTCCGAGACGGTCGTCGCGTACGGATTGACGATCACCAGCATCCGCTGCTTTTTCGTCTCACCCATGTGTTCGCGCTCGGCCCAAGATCAAATTCCGTGCCCAGGGCGGGATCCTGAATTCGGCCTCGCGCTCACCGAACCGCCTCGTAGCGCAGGATGCCGTTCTCGCTCACCTCTCGCACCCGGCCCTCGTTGATCAGGAGGTCGAGGTGGCCCAGCACCTCGGAGGTGGTCAGGAACGCCTGGGTGACCGCGACGTTCCCCCACAGCTCCTGGGCCAGCTCATATCCGCTTCGCGGCCGCTCGACGAGCAGCTCGTGGATCCGCTCCGCGCGGCGCCGGTAGCGCCCGAAGCGCTCGTCGATCAGCGCGACGTGGTCCGTGATCACGTCGCCGTGGCCGGAGAGCACGATCTCCGCCGGCAGCTCGCGCGTGCGCCGCATCGACTCGATGTAGGTGACGAGCGCCTGGGGGCGCTCGTCCGACCCGTCGAGGGGACGGGTCATGAGCGCGTTCGAGGTCACGTGCTCGATCAGGTGGTCGGCCGCGAACAGGATCCGCCGCTCGGTGTCCCAGAACAGCGTGTCCGAGGGGCTGTGCCCGGGGCGGTGCTGGACCTCGAGCGTGCGATCGCGGAGCTCGAGCATCTCGCCGTCGTGGAGCGGCCGCGTCACCTTGGGGCGCGAACCCCAGGCGCGGAAGCTGCGGGACACGCTCTGCAGCGCGGTGACGACGTCCTCCGGGACCCCCTGGCCGAGCATCAGCGAGGCGGCGTACTGGTCGTCGCGCTCGGCGTCCTCGCCATAGTTCTGGAGGAACTCGACCGCGGCGTCGATCGCGGCGACCTCGGCGCCGGAGCGCGCGGCGATGATCTCGGCGAGCCCGATGTGGTCGATGTGCTGGTGGGTGAGGATCAGCAGCTCCAGGTCCTCGATCGAGTGCCCGTGCTCTCCGAGCTGGTGCTCGAGTTCGTCGAGGCCCTTGCCCGAGTTGGCCCCCGTGTCGATCAGCGTCAGCGGCTCGTCCTCGAGCAGGTAGCAGTTCACGCGGCCGACCGCGAACGGAGTCGGCAGGCGCAGGGTCCGTATCCCCGCCTCGTCGACCCGCCGCTCCGCCTCCTCCCGAGTCACGCGCGGATGAGCTCCAGGACCTGTTCCCGCTTCTGCTCCATGTCCTCGCGCGAGACGAGCGATTCGAGATTGAGGCGCAACAGCGGCTCGGTGTTCGAGGGGCGCACGTTGAAGTGCCACTCGGGGTAGTCGACCGAGACGCCGTCGAGCCACGATATCTCGCCGTCCGAGAACCGCTCCGCCAGCTCGCGCATCTTGCCCTCCTGGTCCGCGACCTCGGAGTTGATCTCGCCGGAGATGAAGTAGCGCTCGCGGTACTCGCCGACGAGCTCGGACAGCGCCTTGCCCTCGACCGACAACAGCTCGAGCACCAGCAGGGCGGGGATCGTGCCCGAGTCCGCGCACCAGAAGTCGCGGAAGTAGTAGTGCCCCGAGACCTCGCCGCCGAACGCGGCTTCGTGCTCGCGCATGCCGATCTTGAAGTACGCGTGCCCGACGCGGTTGACGTGCGGCGTGCCGTCGTTCGCGGTGATCGTGTCCGGGACGGCGCGGCTGGCTCGGACGTCGTAGAGGACGTGGGCGCCCGGATTCTTGCGCAGGATCGACGTAGCGAGCATCGCGGTGAGGAAGTCGCCATCGACGAAGCTGCCCGTCTCGTCGATGAAGAAGCAGCGGTCGGCGTCGCCGTCCCACGCGATGCCCAGCTCGGCGCCCTCGCTCACGACCCTGTCGACGATGAAGCGCCGATTCTCGGGGAGCAGCGGGTTCGGCTCGTGGTCGGGGAACTCGCCGTCGGGCACCCAGTAGCTGGTCACCAGGTCGAGGTCGAGCCGCTCGAGCAGCGGCCCGACCGTCGGGCCGGCCATCCCGTTGCCGCCATCGACGACGACCTTGCGGCGGGTGACGCTGCGGGGATCGATGAAGCCCATCACGTGGCGTTGGAACTCCTCGTAGATCTCGACCTCCTCGACCGACCCGCCTCCCGGGGGCTCGGGAAGCCCCGCCGCGATCTCCTCGCGGACGTCACCGATCCCGGCGTCGCCTGAGAACGCGAGCGCGCCCTCGCGCACGAGCTTGACCCCGGTCCACTCCTTGGGGTTGTGCGAGGCGGTGACCATCGCGCCCCCGTCGAGTCCTCGCGACCCGACCAGGAAGTAGAGCATCTCGGTGCCGATCATTCCCGCGTCGAGCACGCTCGCCCCCTCGTCGACGAGGCCCTCGCGTAGCGCCGTCGCCATCTCCGGCGCGGTCAGCCTCATGTCGCGCCCGAGCCCGACTCGCAGCCCCGCAGGCTCCTTGCCGCGCAGCCTCGCGAGCACGCGGACGAACGCCCGCCCCAGCAGCCGCGCGACCCCCGGGTCGATCTCGTCGCCGTAGACCCCGCGGACGTCGTACGCCTTGAAGATCCCCGGCGCGACCGAAGTCATCGCCAGTCGAATTCTCCGCTAGTGCATCCGGTTCGACCGGGTCCGCGGTCGTCCATCAACGAAATCCCTTCTTCAGGGTCTCGTACGACTGCTCGAGCGTCTGCGGCATCACCCGTGTGTCGGCGAGCACCGGCATGTAGTTGGTGTCACCCGCCCAGCGCGGGACCACGTGCATGTGGATGTGGGCATCGAACCCGGCGCCCGCGATCCGCCCCTGGTTGAACCCGACGTTGTAGCCCTCGGGCGCGTACGCGTCGTCGACGATCTCCATCGCGCGTCCGGCGAGCGCCATCAGCTCGGCGACCGTGTCGGCGTCGAGCTCCTGCAGCTTCGCGATGTGCTCGAATGGCGCCACCATCAGGTGCCCGTTCGTGTACGGGAAGGTGTTGAGGATCACGAAGCAGCGCTCTCCGCGATGGACGATGAACGTCCCCTCGTCGCTGCCCTCCGCGGGCTTGGCACAGAAGATGCACTCGGTGTCCTTGCTCGCGTCCTTCACGTAGGCGAGGCGCCACGGCGCCCAGATGCGGTGGTTGGCCACCGCCGCATCCTACGCGGGCCGCTCAGGGCGCTTGCGGCCACTCCTCGAGCAGCGGCAGCGGATCGATCGGCTTGCCCTCGACGTCGTCCCCGCGCCGGACCTCGAAGTGGAGGTGGGTGCCGTAGCACGAGCCCGTGCACCCCATCGCCCCGACCTGGCTCCCAGCGGCGACCTCGTCGCCGCGCTTCAGCGACGTCGGGCGCAGCATGTGCAGGTACACGTAGGTCTGGTCCTCCGAGGGGCTGTGGATGCCGACGTAGTTGCCACGCCCACCGTCGTTGCCCGTGTCGACGACGACGCCGTCCCGAACAGCGACCAGTGGCGTGGCCGACTTGGCGAACACGTCCTGCCCCTCATGGGAGTGGCCGTAGCGGGACGCGCCGAACCTCGCGCCCGCGTCGCCGTAGTCGAGCTTGCCGTCGACCCGGACGGGGTGGAAGGGGCCGGAGTCCGCCGTGATCGCCAGCGACGAGGGCCCCTCTTCGTCAGCGGCGGCGTTCGACGGGGCGAGGGCAACGCCGCCGCCGCGCGCCCGGTCGCCGGCGTCGGGCGGGGTCAGCGGCAGCCCGCCGATCAGCGACGCGGTCCCGGTCACGATCGCCCCGAGCACGGCGCAGCCCGTGATCGCGCGGGCGCGGGATCGCTCCCTTGCCGCGGCTCGCCGGCGCGGGGTGCGGCGCATCGGCGGGCGGCGGGACATGGCGGGCTCGGCCCGAATCCACGCGGGAAGCTCCAGCTCGTCGACTTCGCCCGGCGCGGGCTCGCCGCTGCTGTGCTTGTGGTCGGCGTCGGCAGTCGGGATGGTCCGACCTCCGGTCTGGCTCGGGGTCTCGTGAACGACCAAATGGCGCACGGCGACAGCCACCCTGGGCGAGATTGCCGAGTGCCCCAGGTGACCGGCGTGCGCCGGATGGCGCCAATCTAGCGGATGCCCCCGGCCCGGACGTCGTTCGGCGCCTAGAGCCAGCCGCGACGGCGGAAGTAGGTGACCATCCCGACCAGGATCGCGACCATCACGCCGATGATGATCAGGAAGCTGGCGCTGGACCCGTCCGTGGGGTCACCGCCGCCGGGCAGCCCGACGTTCATCCCGAAGATGCTGGCGATCATCGTCAGCGGCAGGACGATGACGCTGATCGCCGTCAGCACCCGCAGGATGTCGTTGACACGGTGCGAGATCACCGACTCGTTCGTGTCCTCGAGCGCCTCGACCACCTCCTTGTAGTTCTCGAGCAGGTCCCAGATGCGCTCGTGGGCGTCGACGATGTCGTCGAAGTAGATCTCGAGGTCGAGGTCGGGGGCGAGAAAGCGCTGCTTGACTCCCTCGAGGTCACGCAGCACCGGGCGCTGCGGACGGATCACCTTGCGGAAGTTGATGATCTCCTGCTTGACGTTGGAGATGTCGCGCACGATCTCCTCGGAGCGGCCGGAGAAGATCTCCTCCTCGACGGTGTCGAGCTTGTTCTCGATCTTGCGCAGCATCGGGAAGCAGTAGTCGAAGCTGTCGTCGACGATCCGGTACAGCAGATAGCCGGAGCCGCGCGAGAAGATCTGGTCGCGCAGCTCCTCCTTCGCGCGACAGCGCTCGAACAGGTACTCGACCGGCTGCAGCGGCTGGTTGGGGATCGTGATCAGGAAGTCCGGGCCGACGAACATGTCGAGCTCGCCGGCGTTCAGTCGGCGCACCGTCGGGTCGAAGACCGGGAAGTGGAGGACGATGAACAGGTACTCCGGGTACTCGTCGATCTTCGGCCGCTCGTTGCGGGACAGGACGTCCTCGAGGTCGAGGCCGTGGAAGTCGAAGTGCTCCTCGAGCCAGCCCCACTCGAGCGAGCTCGGGTGCTCGATCTTCACCCAGCGCAGGCCCTCGCCCGCGATCGTCTCTACGTTCGGCCTGCGACGCTCAGGCGGCGCCGGGGAGGTGAGCTCGGCACGCCGAGAGGCCCTTCGCAGCCTCGGCTTCGGGAGGTTCGGCATCGCTCTGGCTCATCTCACACTCGACGTCGGACATCAGGCGCGACTAAGGGTACGGGAAGCGTGAGTGTCCCAGCGTGAACGGTTGGTATATTGCGCGGCCACATAACCGCCACATCGAGAGGGGTGGAGGGACTGGCCCGAAGAAGCCCCGGCAACCCCCCCGCAAGGGGAAAGGTGCCAATTCCAGCAGGTGGATTGCCTGGAAGATGTGAGCAGAGTCCCGACCAGGACCTCCGCTCACAGCCCGGCGGAGGTCTATTCACTTCTCGACAGCAAAGGAGACGGTGCGTTGGGACTCGAATCGCTCAGATGCAAGGAGTGTGGGGCTGAATACCCGCTCGACGCGAGCTTCGTGTGCGAGCGGTGCTTCGGGCCGCTGGAGGTCGCGTACGACCTCGAGGGCCTGGACCCGGCCGAAACCAAGCGCAAGATCCAGGCCGGCTCGCACGGGATCTGGCGCTACTCGGACTTCCTGCCGTTCTCGGAGCAGCCGCCCGCCGAGCGCGGGGCCCTCGAGCCGGGGTTGACGCCGCTGATCCGCGCCGAGCGGCTCGCCGAGCGGCTCGGACTGGGCGAGGTGTGGGTGAAGAACGATGCCGCGAATCCCACGCACTCGTTCAAGGACCGCGTCGTCGCGGTGGCGCTGGCAAAGGCGCGTGAGCTGGGATTCGACACCGTCGCCTGCGCGTCGACCGGCAACCTGGCCAACGCGGTCGCCGCGCACGCCGCCGCGGTGGGGCTCGACTCCTACGTGTTCGTCCCCTCCGACCTCGAGGAGCAGAAGCTGCTTGCCACCGGCGTCTACGGAACGACGCTGGTGGGGGTGCGCGGCACATACGACGACGTCAACCGCCTCTGCACCCAGCTCTCCGACGCCAGGGGATGGGCGTTCGTGAACGTCAACCTGCGCCCGTACTACGCCGAGGGCTCGAAGACGCTCGCGTACGAGACCGTCGAGCAGCTCGGCTGGTCGCTCCCGGACCGCGTCGTGTGCCCGATCGCCTCGGGGTCGCTGTTCACGAAGCTGGGGCGGGGGTTCGAGGAGTGGCGCCGGCTCGGGCTCGTCGACGGCGAGCTGCCGACCTTCAACGGCGCCCAGGCGACCGGGTGCGATCCCGTGGCCGAGGCGTTCGAGACCGGCCAGGAGATCTGCCGCCCACGGCAGCACCCGGAGACGATCGCCAAGAGCCTCGCGATCGGCAACCCCGCCGACGGGCCGTACGCGCTCGAGCTCGCGCGGTCGACCGGCGGCGGCATCGACTCGGTGACCGACGACGAGATCCGCGACGGGATCGGGCTGCTCGCCGAGACGACCGGGGTGTTCACCGAGACCGCGGGCGGGGTGACGACCGCGGTGCTCGCGAAGCTGGCGGAGCGCGGCGACATCGACGTCGGCGAGCGGGTGGTCCTGTACATAACCGGTGAAGGCCTGAAGACTCTGGACGCGACCAAGGAGAGCTTCCACATGCAGGAGATCGAGCCCACGCTCGAGGACTTCGACGTCCGCGTTCGCGAGACCGCAGAGGCGACCGCCTGATGGGCGTCACCGTCAAGATCCCCGCCCAGCTTCGCATCGTCACCGACGGCGAGGAGGAGGTCGAGGTAGAGGGCTCGACCATCGGCGAGGTGCTCGACGCGGTGTTCGCGCGCCACGAGGACCTCGAGGAGCGGATAACGGAGGACGGCGACCTGCGCCGGTTCGTCAACGTCTACGTGGGCGGGGAGGACATCCGCTTCCGGGACGGCCTCGGCACCGAGGTCTCGGACGGCGACGAGGTCCAGATCCTGCCCGCGGTGGCCGGCGGATAGCGACATCAATTCCGCTCGAATCCCCCGCTTCGCGTCCGGTTCGAGCGGGTCTGCGGTGACACGCCCTGCTTCATACTGCGCGGCATGAACGGCCCCGACACCGTGGTCATCCTGTGCGGCGGGCGCGGAACCAGGCTCCAGGAGCACACCCACTCGATCCCCAAGGCGCTGGTGGAGATCGGCGGTCGCCCGATCCTGTGGCACGTGGTACGCATCTACGCGTCACAGGGGGCGCGCAGGTTCGTGCTCTGCACCGGCTACCTGGGGGAGATGATCGAGAGCTTCGTCGGCGCCGAGTCGTGGCCGGAGCCGGTCCGGATCGAGTGCGTGGACACCGGGCCCGACACGCCGACCGGCGGTCGGATCAAGCTCGTCGAGGATCGTCTCGAGGGCCCCTTCCACGCGACCTACGCCGACGGCGTCGCGGACGTCGACCTCGCGGCGCTGAGCGAGTTCCACGCCGGTCACGGTGACCTCGCGACGGTGACGGTCGTGCGTCCCCGCAGCCAGTTCGGTGTCGCCGAGCTGGGGCGGGACGGACGTGTGATGGGCTTCACCGAGAAGCCGCAGCTCGATCACTGGGTGAACGGCGGCTTCTTCGTCCTCGAGCCCGGCGCGTTCGCATACCTCGAGGAGTCGAGCGTGCTCGAGCGCGCCCCGCTCGAGCGGCTCGCGGCCGACGGACAGCTCCACGCCTACCGGCACACCGGCTTCTGGGACTGCATGGACACCTACAAGGACGCCGTGCTGCTCAATGACCTGTGGGGGTCCGCCGATCCTCCGTGGCGGGTTTGGGACAAGGTAGAAATTCCCTCGTAACCGGCGGCCGCGGCTTCGTCGGCGCGTGGCTGGTCAAGGGGCTGCTCGAGCGCGGCGACCGCGTCGTCTCGTTCGACGTCGAAGCCGACCCCGGGCGTCGCTCCTGCCTCCAGCTGCTCGGAATCGAGGGCGAGGCCGAGGAGGCTCGGGGCGACCTGCGGGACGCGGAGGTCGTCTCGCGGACGATCGCCGACCACGACGTCGACGCCGTGTTCCATCTCGCCGCCCAGACGATCGTCGGCGCCGCGGCGAGCTCGCCTGCGGAGACGTTCGACGTCAACGTCCGCGGCACCTGGACGCTGCTCGAGGCGTGCCGCGAGCACGGGGTGGGTCGCACCGTGGTCGCATCGTCCGACAAGGCGTACGGGGCGCATGAGCGGCTTCCGTACGAGGAGCACTTCGCGCTCCAGCCCACGGCGCCGTACGAGGCGTCGAAGTCGGCAGCCGACCTGATCGCGCGCAGCTACTGGCACTCGTACGGGGTTCCGGTGGCGGTGACCCGGTTCGCGAACATCTACGGGGGCGGGGACCTCAACTTCTCGCGCCTGATCCCCGAGGCGGTAAGCGCGGCGATCGACGGTCGTGCGCCGGTGATTCGCTCCGACGGCTCGCCGGTGCGCGACTTCCTCTACGTCGAGGACGCTGTCGGCGCCTACGTCGCGATCGCCGACGCGCTCGATCGCGACGGGGTGCGAGGCGAGGCGTTCAACGCGGGCGGGGAGCGCCCATACACTGTCGGCGAGGTGGTGAAGCTGATCGCGAAGCTGTCGGGCTCGGGCGTCGAGCCGGACGTCCGCGGCACGGGCAACCCGGACGGCGAGATCGACCGCCAGTACGTCGACGCGACGAAGATCCGCGAGCTGGTCGGGTGGAGTCCCGAGGTGTCGCTCGAGGAGGGCCTGCGGCGGACGATCGAGTGGTACCGGGAGCACCCCGATGCCCGGGCGCCCGCGCCCGCTACACCCGCCGGATCCTGAACACCGGGTGGCGGGGGGCGATCCGCCGCAGCTCCTCATCGGTGGAGTCCGGGTTCACGCCCTCGAAGAACATCCCGACCTCCCACTTCCACCGCCGCAGGTAGGCGCGCAGCACCGGGACCTTGCCGTCGTCGGGCAGCTCCGTCGCGGTGAAGGCCTCGCCGCGGCGCCCTACCAGGAGCCGGCCCGACCCGGCCGCGCGAAGATTCCGCGCCCACTGCGTGTTCCCGCGCGGGGCGACCAGATAGCGGTCGCCATCGAACTCGAGCAGGTTGACCGGTGTGCGACGCGGGGTGCCGGTCTTGCGGCCCGTCACCTCGAGCACCCGTGACCCGGCGACGCTGACACCGAGCCGCGTCAGCCCGGCAACGGCGGGGTTGAAGACGTACTTCGAGAACCAGTCGGGGCGGCGGTAGTGGGGCGGCATGCCGTAGGAGTGTGCCTGTTGGCAAGGGCCGATGACCGCCAGGCAGGTCGGTCCTCGACGTCTTCGGCCGCCGACGCGATGCTTCCGCCTCTAGACCGCCGAGGGGTGGCGGCCGAGGGGCTGACGCGCCCGACAGGACTCGAACCTGTGACCTCGTGCTCCGGAGGCACGCGCTCTATCCAACTGAGCTACGGGCGCTGACTGCGCCCAGTCTAGCCCTGGATCGCTCGGCGACCTGACGCGCATCTAGGCTAGGCGCGTGGATCTGGCGGTCGTATTCCTCGGCACGGGAGGGTCCGTGCCCACCGCGCGCCGCGCGACGGCGTGCCTGATGGTGCGCCGCGGCGGCGACAGGATGCTGTTCGACTGCGGCGAGGGCGCCCAGCGGCAGATGCACCGCTCGACCGGGCTCGTGCAGCTCGACGAGATCTTCATCAGCCACTACCACGCCGACCACTACCTGGGGCTCCCGGGACTCCTGCGCACCTACCAGCTCCAGGACCGCGACCGCCCGCTCACGATCTACGGGCCGCCCGGGCTCAGGGACCTATTCGGCGCCATCCGCCGGATCGTCGGGCGCCCGTCGTATGGGCTCGAGCTCGTCGAGCTCGATCCCGACGAGGCCGTGCGCCACGATGGGTACGAGATCCGCGCCTTCCCGGTCGATCACCGCGTGCGCGCGTACGGATACGCGCTCGTCGAGGACGACCGCCCCGGGCGCTTCGACCCCGACGCGGCGGCGAAGCTGGGGGTGGAGCCGGGACCCGACTTCGGCCGCTTGCAGCGCGGCGAGCAGGTTCAGGGCTCAGACGGGCCGGTCCGGCCCGAGGACGTGCTGGGCGAGGTGCGTCACGGGCGCCGGGTCGTGATCAGCGGCGACAGCGCGCCGTGCCGCGCGACCGCCACGGTCGCGCACCGGGCCGACCTGCTGATCCACGACGGCGCCTTCTCGACCGAGGAGGCGCAGCGCGCCGTCCAGACCGGCCACTCGACCGCCCGCGACGCGGCGATCCTCGCGCGCGGCGCGGGCGTCAAGCTGCTCGCGCTCGTCCACGTGTCATCGCGCTACAACGTCACCGACGTGCTCGCCGAGGCACGGGAGGTCGTGCGCAACGCCGTCGCCCCGCGCGACTTCGACCTCGTCGAGGTGCCGTTCCCCGAGCGCGGCGAGCCGACGCTGATCCACAAGGGCGCCCTCGACCGGGGCCCTCGGCACGGCGACAACGCCGCCGACCCGGATCCGCAGTCCCGAGTGGACGTCTAGGTAGCCGCTGGGCTACCTAACTGTCCAGTCCGCCGGTGCGCTGGGGTCAGCCGGTGCGCTGGGGTCAGCCGGTGCGCTGGGCGATCGCCGCGATCGCGGCGGTGATCGCCGGCGCGTGGTCCTCCTGGAGGAAGTGCTTCGCGGGGAGCAGGATCGGGTCGTCGACCCCGAGCGCCCGCTGCACCCCGATGCGCCGCTGCTCGGGCAGCGCCGGGTCCTCTCGACCCCACACGACCTGGGCCGGGAACGGACGGCGCTCGGCGGCGAGGCCGTCCCACAGCAGCTGCTGCTTCTCCTCGGTGAGCTCGAATCCCCGCATCACCTTGAGGAAGTTGCGGCCGCCGTCCCCGCGCTTGAGCAGCTCGTAGTACGCGTACGTCTCGGCCCGCGAGACGGCGGAGCGGTCCTTGACTCCCTGGAGGTAGAAGATCTCCGAGAACACGAACCGCGGCATCGTCCGCAGCTGGATCTCGCCGAACACCTTCATCGCGAACGGCTGCATCGACCACGGCCGCCGAAACGTGGTCAGGTCGAGGAGCGTGTTGAGCGCCGTCAGCGACAGGACGCGGTCCGGGTGGCGCACGGCCCATTCGCACCCGATCGGGCCGCCGATGTCGTGGACGACGAGGTGGCAGCGCTCGATCCCGAGCGCGTCGATTGCCTCCGCCATGAACCGCGCCAGCCCGCTCCACGAGTACTCGAAGTCGTCGGGTCGGTCGGCGAGCCCGAGCCCCGGGAAGTCGAACGCGACCGCGCGCAGGTCCTCGGCGGCGACGAGCGGCAGCACCTTGCGGTACAGGAACGAGCTCGTCGGAACGCCGTGGACGAGCACCACCGCCGGCCCGGAGCCCTGCTCACGCGTGAAGCTGCCGACACCGCCGGCCTCGAACCGCCGCCCGGCGGCCTCGTGCTCGGCGACCAGCTCCTCGACTTCGCCCACGTTGCGGATCATTCACCACGCCGCCCGGTTGGCGCATCCCGGCCCCCTGGTAGGCTCGTGACGTCGGTTCCTTTAACCCGGTCCGGAGAGGCCAGGAAGGGGCGCGAGAGTGACACAGCACGAGAAGGTCGTGCTAGACGGTGACGACGTGCGCCGCACGTTGGTGCGGATCGCGCACGAGATCGTCGAGAAGAACCCGGGACGGGACGGCTTGGCGCTGGTCGGGATCCACACCCGCGGGGCGGTGCTGGCGTCGCGCCTTCACGCACTGGTCGGCGAGCTGAGCGGCTCCGAGGTGCCGCTCGGGGACCTCGACATCTCCTTCTACCGCGACGACCTCGAGGACCGCGAGCCGGGAGCGCAGCCGGTCGTCCACTCGTCGCACCTGGACTTCGACCCCAACGGCCGCACGGTCGTGCTGGTCGACGACGTCCTGTTCACGGGGCGCACGGTGCGCTCGGCGATCGATGCCCTGTTCGACTACGGGCGCCCGGAGCGGGTGCAGCTCGCCGTGCTCGTCGATCGCGGGCACCGCGAGCTTCCGATCCGCCCCGACTACGTCGGCAAGAACCTGCCAACGTCGCGGCGCGAGCGGGTCAACGTGCGGGTCGAGGAGCTGGACGGCGTCGACGAGGTGACGATCGGGGAAGCGGGCCAGCGCGCCAAGGTCGGCGCGATTCAGGAAGACGAGGAGGAAGGGCGATGAGGCACCTGCTGGCGGTCGAGCACCTCGAGAGGGCCGACATCGAGCGGATCATGGAGCGAGCCGAGAGCTTCGCCGAGGTGGGTCGGCGCGACATCAAGAAGGTCCCCACCCTGCGCGGGCGGACGATCGTCAACCTCTTCTTCGAGGCGAGCACGCGGACGAGCTCGTCGTTCGAGCTCGCCGCGAAGCGGCTCTCCGCCGACGTCGTCTCGATCCGCTCCGCCGGCTCCTCCGTCGACAAGGGCGAATCGCTGAAGGACACCGTCGCGACGCTCAGCGCCTACGACCCGGCCGCTATCGTCATCCGCTCTCCCCACGCGGGTGCGGCCCAGCTCATCACCGCCTGGACCGAGGCGGCGGTGATCAACGCCGGGGACGGCAAGCACGAGCACCCCAGCCAGGCGCTGCTCGACGTGTACACGCTGCGGCGGCGGCTCGGGTCCCTCGAGGGCAAGCGGATCTGGATCGTCGGCGACGTCCTCCACAGCCGCGTCGCACGCTCCAACATCCTCGCCTTCCGGGCGATGGGGGCCGAGGTGACGGTGAGCGGGCCGCCGACCCTGATCCCTCGCGGGATCGAGGCGCTCGGATGCTCCATCGCCTACTCGCTCGACGCGATCGGCGACGCCGACGTGATCTACGCGCTGCGCATGCAGCGGGAGCGCATGGGAGAGGCCTTCGTCCCATCGATCCGCGAGTACGCCGCCAACTACCAGATCGACGCCCGCAGGCTGACGGCGCGCCAGCTTCTGATGCATCCCGGTCCCGTCAACCGGGGCGTCGAGCTCGCCGCCGAGGTGATCGACTCGCCCAACTCACTGATCGCCGAGCAGGTCGAGAGCGGCCTGGTGGTGCGGATGGCGATCCTGTACGAGCTGCTCGCGGGCAGCGAGCGGGCCGGGGGGCCGCGGGCGAGGCCCGAGGAGCTGACCGAGGCGCCGCCGATCGGGGAGCCGGCGTGACCGCGATCTCCGAGCTGAGCTGGCGGCGCGCGGAGGGCGCCGGGCTGGTCCTGCGCGGCGCGCGGGTGCTCGATCCGCGCGCGGGGATCGATGCCCCTCACGATGTGGTGATCCGCGACAGCGAGATCGCCGAGCTCCTTGCTCCCGGCAGCGCCGAGCCGGGCGAGCTCGAGTCGGTGGACGCCGAGGGCATGCTCGCGCTGCCCGCCTTCTTCGATCCTCACGTCCACCTCCGTGCCCCCGGGCACGAGCACAAGGAGGACATCGAGACGGGAACGCGCGCTGCTGCGGCCGGCGGCTACTGCGGCGTGCTCGCGATGCCGAACACGGACCCCCCGGTCGACTGGGCCGCGGCGGTCCACGCCCTGCGTCGCCGCGCCGAGCGCGAGGCCTCGGTCCCCGTCGGGTTCCTCGCAGCGATCACGAGGGGCATGTCCGGCGAGGAGCTGACCGAGATGGCCGAGCTGCGCGAGGCGGGCGCCGTCGGGTTCACCGACGACGGGTGGCCGGTTCCCTCGGCCCGCGTGCTGCGGCGGGCGATGCAGTACCAGCGACTGGTCGGCGGGGTGCTGGCTCTCCACGAGGAGGATCCGGCGCTCTCGGGCCGCGGGGTGATGCACGAGGGCGAGGTATCGGCCGCGCTGGGGCTGGAGGGAATCCCCTCCGTCTCGGAGTCGACGATGATCGCGCGCGACGCCGCGCTCGCCGCATACGAGGACGCCCGCATCCACGTCCTGCATCTGTCGGCCCGCGAGTCGGTCCAGGCGGTCGCGGCCGCCAAACAGGCGGGCGTCCGCGTGACGGCGGAGGTGACGCCGCATCACCTGCTGCTCACCGACGAGGAGGTGCACAGCCTCGACGCCCGATTCAAGATGAACCCGCCGCTTCGCACCGAGGACGATCGCGCGGCGCTGCTGGACGGCCTGCGGGCGGGAACGATCGACTGCGTCGCCACCGATCACGCCCCGCACGCGACCGAGGAGAAGGAGGTCCCGTTCGAGGAGGCGGCGATGGGCGTGACGGGTCTCGAGACGGCGTTCTCCGCCCTCTACACGGAGCTCGTGGTCCCGGGGGTCCTCGACCTCGAGCTGCTGGTGGAGCGGATGAGCGCGGGAGCGGCGGCCTTCTCCTACGACGTGCCGACCCTTCGCCCGGGCAACGAGGCCAACGTGACGCTGGTCGATCCCGACGCGGAGTGGGACGCCGGCGCCGAGGGGTGGGAAAGCCGCTCGGAGAACTCGTGCTTCACCGGCCGCCGCCTGCGGGGACGGGTCCTGATGACCGTGGTCGCGGGCCAGGTCGCCTACCGCCAGCGATCGTTCGCGATGGGGGTGGCAGCGTGAGCGCGAGGCTGAAAACCAGGATCCCACCCTGGGCGGGGGAAATTTGATGCTGGCGGGGCGCGAACTGAGGTGATTCCGTGAGGAGGGGAACGGAGGTAGGACGTGCCGAGCTCGCGCACCGCGTCTCCGGCGCGAAGCTCGACCCCGAGCGGGCAGCGCTGGTGGTGATCGACGTCCAGGACGCGTTTCGCAAGGCGGTGCCCGTGTTCGACCACGTGGCGAGCGCCACGGCGACGCTCGTCGAGGGGGCGAAGGCAATCGGGATCCCCGTGGTCGCGACCGAGCAGTACCCGAAGGGGCTTGGCCACACCGTCCCCGAGGTGGCCGAGCACCTGCCGGAGGGAGTGGAGCCGATCGAGAAGGTGTGCTTCTCCGCCGTCGAGGCTGACGGCTTCGACCTCGGAGGCGCCGACCAGGCGATCGTGTGCGGGATAGAGACCCACGTGTGCGTCAACCAGACCGTTCTGGACCTGCTGGCGCGCGGCGTCGACGTGCACGTCGCCGAGGACGCCGTCGGGTCGCGCTCGAAGCAGAACTGGCAGCTCGGCCTGCACAAGGTGGAGCGCGCGGGGGCGACCCTGACCTCGGTCGAGACGGCGCTGTTCGAGCTCGTCGGCCGCGCCGGGACCGACGAGTTCAAGCGGGTTCAGAAGCTGATCCTGGAGTACGCGCCGTGAGCGGATACGTGTTGCTCGAGGACGGGACGCGCTTCGAGGGGGAGCTGGTCGGAGCGGGCGACTCGATCACCGGCGAGGTGGTCTTCAACACCGCGATGACCGGCTACCAGGAGGCGGTCACCGACCCCTCCTACCTCGGGCAGATCCTCTGCTTCGCCGCGCCGATGATCGGCAACTACGGCGCCGGGCCGGGCCACGACGAGAGCGCCCGCCCGTGGCCGGGCGCCGTGGTGATGGTCCGCGCCGGCGACGCCCCGGGCGCCGCAGGGCCCACGGGCTGGCGCTCCTGGCTGCGCGAGCGCGGCGTGGTGGCCGTCGGGGGCTGCGACACCCGCCGCCTGGTGCGCCACCTGCGCGACCGCGGCGCGATGCGCGGCGGGGTCTCCGACGAGCTCGGCCCCGAGGAGCTGCTGGCGCGGGTGCGCGAGCACGCGGTCCTCGACGGGCGCGACCTGGCCGGCGAGGCCGCCGGCGGCGCGCGGGAGCTGGGCGAGGACGGCCCCAGGGTCGTCGCCATCGACTGCGGGATGAAGGAGAGCATCGCCCGCGGCCTGGTCGCGGGCGGCTGCCGCCTGGAGGTCGTGCCGGCCGGGACGAGCGCGGGCGAGATCCTGGAGCGCGGGCCCGACGGGGTCTTCGTCTCCAACGGCCCGGGCGACCCGGCCGCCGTGACCCCGGTCATCGAGGCGGTGCGAGGCGTGCTCGGCCAGGTGCCCGTGTTCGGCGTCTGTCTCGGCCACCAGATGCTCGCCCACGCGCTCGGCCTGGACACCCGCAAGCTGCCCTTCGGCCACCGCGGCGCGAACCACCCGGTGCGCCGCTCCGCCGACGGCGGCGTCGAGATCACGGTCCAGAACCACGGCTACGCCGTCGAGGCCGGCGGGCTGCCCGATGGGGTCGGCGTCACGCGCACGAGCCTCTTCGACGGCTCGGTCGAGGGGATCGCCGCGCCGGAGCTGCGCGCCTGGTCGGTGCAGTACCACCCGGAGGCGAGCCCCGGGCCGCGCGACGCCCGCTACATGTTCCGCGAGTTCGCCGAGGCGATCGGCTAGTGCCGCGCCGGGCCGACATCGGCACCGTGCTGGTCCTCGGCAGCGGCCCGATCGTCATCGGGCAGGCGGGGGAGTTCGACTACTCGGGCACCCAGGCGTGCCGCGCCCTGCGCGCCGAGGGCTACCGGATCGTCCTGGTCAACTCGAACCCCGCCACCATCATGACCGACCCGTCGGTGGCCGACCGCACCTACGTGGAGCCGCTCGACCTGGAGGCCGCCGAGGCCGTCGTCGCGCTCGAGCGGCCCGACGCCCTGCTGCCGACCCTCGGCGGCCAGACCGCCCTGAACCTGGCCATGGAGCTCTCGGCGGAGGGGGTCCTCGACCGCTACGGGGTGGAGCTGATCGGCGCCGACGCCGCGGCGATCCGGCGGGCCGAGGACCGCGACGCCTTCCGCCGCACGATGGACGCCGCCGGCCTGGCGGTCCCCGAGAGCCGGGTGGTCGGCGACATGGCCGCCGGTCGCGCGGCGGCGGCCG
>DATHVJ010000016.1:0-15631 GCA_035461345.1 Solirubrobacterales bacterium
GGGGCGTACGGCGCAAAGAACTCCTCGACCTCGTCCGGCGTCGCGCGCCGGCCGAGCCCGGCCATCCGACCGATCACCTTCAGGTAGCCGAGGTCCCCGGAGGGGAGTGAGTCGGGGTCGCCGCGGCCGAACAGCCCCAGGCAGCGGACCGTCCACGTGCCGATGCCCGGAACCGTGAGCAGCCGCCGGTCGGCTTCGGCCCGGCGGAGGTCGGCGTGCCCGGCGGTGGTGTCCCGCGCCACCTTGATCAGCGAGATCGCGCGCGACGGGGCCAGGTCCATCGCGGCGAGCTCCGCGGGCGCGACACCGGCGACGGTAGCCGCGTCCGGGACGTCGCGAAGGCCGTCGATCCCCGGACCCCACCGGGCGACGATCCGACGCTGGATCGCGGCCGCCCGAGGTGACTCGATCAGCTGCTTGGTGACCGCCCACGCCAGCGACTCCCACGGCCACGGCTGGCGCCGCGGGCGTAGCCACGGCCGGCGACGGATCGCCGGCCCCAGCAACCTGTCTCCCCGAAACGTGTCGTAGAACTCGCGGTAGTCGTCGTCGACCCCGAGCGCGAACCGCATCCGTTCGACGGCGAGCTCGAGCGCTTCTTCCGCGGGTGACCCGCGAACCGGGGACCCCGCGCGAGCCTCCGGCGAGGGCGGGGTGGTTCCCGGGGCAGGACCCGCGGCCGGTGACGCTCGAAGCACCACGGTGCCATCGCGGCGCTGCCACGCGTGGACGACGACCGGCTCTCGCTCGACGTGGAGAAGGCGCGTGATCACCCCACGATCGACGCGCATCGTGCCGTCCTCGCTGCGATGGCGCGGCAGCCGCAGCGGCCACGGCGGCCGCACATCGACCTCAACAACCAACGAATGACCTGCCTGTCCCCTCGCAGTCGGGGGCTTCGCCCCCGATGCTCGGCGCCCGGATAACTGGCACTACCGCCCGAGCACGTGGACGTCGATCAGGAACGAGCGGCTGGCGACGACGTCGACCGCGCGCTCGCGCTTCAACTGCCCGCGCTGGCGGCGGAGGCGTCCCGAACCGATCGCGCGCGCGGCGTTGACGGCCGCGACGGTGGCCACACCCGCGACCAGGCCGCCCGCGGCGGCGATCGCGGCGGTCCGCACCCCGCCGCGCCACGCCTCTAGCTCGCGCCCCTCGCTGCGAACCGGCAGCCGCCGGGTCGGGCCCGTCTCGACGTCCCCCCCTGCGGCCGACTCCTCGACCGCCTCGGCTTCCAGGACCTCCTCGCTCACGTCACTGCGTGTTCGCGCTCGGCCCACAATCAAATTCCCCGCCCGCCCCCACCTTTGCAGAGCCTCGCGCTCACGGGGCCGAGTCTATCGGCGCGTCAAGTCGCCACGAACCCCGCGAAAGCGGACGCGAAGCGGACCATTTCGCGGGCTAGAGCGAAAGCTCGTAAAGCCGGTACTTCTTGACGACCTCGCCGCCCATCCCCTCCATCGCCCGGTTCATCGGCTCGTTGGTCTCCAGGATCCACCCCATCTCGCCGGCCGTGATCCCGGTCTTCGCAGACGCCTCGAGATGGCGCACGAACAGCGCCGCCGCGACGCCGAGATGCTGGTGCTGGGGCCTGACCCCGAGCGCGAACACCCGGATGCGGTCGATCCTGCGCCGCCCGAGCAGGAACCGGAGCCAGCCGAACGGCAGCAGGCGCCCGTTCATCCGCTCCAGCACCTGGTTGACGTCGGGCAGCGTGAGGGCGCAGCCGAGGACCTCGCCGTCCCGCTCGGCGACCATCATCCAGTCCTCGCTCAGGATGGGCTTCAGGCTGGCGGCCTGGAACCGCACCTCGGCGTCCGTGATCGGCACGAACCCCCAGTTGTCGCCCCACGCCTCGTTGTAGATGTCGATGAACCGGCGCATCTCGACCTCGAGGTCGCGCTTGCGCACGCCTCGCAGCTCGACGCCGTGCTCGGTCTTCGCCTTCTCCGCCGCGTCGTGGATCATCGGGTGGAACGAGGTCCCCTGCTTCAGCCGGCCCATCTCGAGCGACCACATCAGCAGGTCCATCCGCTTAGACAGTCCCTGGGACTCGAGCAGGTCGTGGTAGTAGGGCGGATGCCACGGCTCGAGGATCATCGGCCGCAGCTCATAGCCCTCGATCAGGACGCCGCACTCGTCGTTGGTGGTGAAGTCCATCGGCCCCAGCATCCGCTCGCGTCCGCGCTGGCGCAGCCACTCGGCGGCGGCGCCGACGAGCGCGCAGGCGGCGGCGAGGTCGTTCTCGCACTCGAAGAACCCGAACATGCCGTCGTTGCCGCCCTGGAACTCGTCCCAGCGGCGGTCGATCTGGGCCGTGATCCGGCCCACCGGGCGACCGTCGCGCTCGCACAGGAAGTACTCGGCCTCGGCGTGGTCGAAGAACGGGTTCTTCTCGCGGTCGAGGAACCGCCGCCGCTCGTAGGTGAGCGGCGGCACCCACTGCTCGGAGTCGCCGTGGAGGCGGAACGGCAGCTTGACGAACCGCTTCAGGTCGCGCCGGCCACGCACGGGCCGGACGGTGAGCTCGCCAGTCCCTGCAGAGACCGCACGATCTGCTTGCAGATCGGGCGAGTTGTTCAAGCTGCTTGCAGATCGGGCGTCATGTTCACGGCGGGCAAGCTATCGGATCACCTGCGAGACTTTCTCGCATCGCCGACGGCACCCAAACGCCCATCGACGTATTCGAGAAGGCGCGCACCCACGACCGCGCCGAGCAGCTCGAGGCCGCCAAGCAGGCCGATCTCGTCCCCTACTTTCGGGTGCTCGAGTCGGAGGCGGGGCCGATCGTCGAGATGGAGGGCCGGGAGACGATCATGCTCGGCTCCAACAACTACCTCGGGCTGACGGGAGACCCACGGGTCAAGGCAGCGGCGGCCCAGGCACTGGAGACCTACGGCACTGCGCTGACGGGATCCCGGCTGCTCAACGGCACGATTCCCCTGCACACGGCGCTCGAACGCGAGATCGCGGAGTGGATGGGGACCGAAGACGCGATCGTGTTCACGACCGGCTACCAGGCGAACCTGGGCACGATCGGCACGATCCTCGAGCCGGGCGACACCGTGATCTGCGACTCCGGGGACCACGCCTCGATTCTCGACGGGTGCCGGCTCTCGGGAGCCAGGCTGCGGCCATTCCGCCACAACCGGATGGACAAGCTCGAGCAGATGCTGGAGCGCGCCGCCGCCGACGGAGGCGGCGTCCTGGTCGTGGTCGACGGCGTGTTCTCGATGGAGGGCGACGTCGCGCCTCTCGACGACATCGTCGAGCTCTCCGGCCGCTACGGAGCGCGACTCCTGGTCGACGAGGCGCACGGGGTCGGGGTCCTGGGGGAGCGCGGGACCGGCGCCTGCGAGCTGTTCGGCCTCGAGGATCGGGTGGATCTCCGGATGGGGACGTTCTCCAAGAGCCTCGCCTCGTGCGGCGGGTTCATCGCCGGTCCGTCCGACGTCGTCGAGTATCTGCGGATCGCGGCCCGAGCGTTCCTGTTCACGGCGTCCGCGGTGCCGGCGGCGATCGGCGCCGCGCTCGAGGCGGTGCGGATATGCCGTCGCGAGGGTGGGCCGCTGTTCGAGCGCGTGCTCGACAACGCCGCCTACCTCCACCGCGGCCTCAGCGAGCTGGGGCTGCGGGTGGTCGAGCCGACCACGCTGCCCGACGGCCGCGAGGTGATCACGCCGGTCGTCCCGGTGGTCGTCGGCGAGGATTGGCAGACGGTGCTGCTGTGGAAGGCGCTGTTCGACGCCGGCGTGTACACGAACGTCGCCCTGCATCCCGCGGTGCCGCCCGGGGGCGCGCTTCTGCGGACGAGCCTGGTGGCGACCCACGAGCGCGGGCACCTCGATCGCGCCCTGGAGATCTTCTCCGACGTGATCGACGAGAAGTTCCCCGAGCTACCCCAGCGCTGACCCGGCACAGCCCGCTCGCGGCGGACGCGGAGCGAGCGAGCGGAGCGAGTACGCGAGCGGAACTGGTTCTTCCATCCCCCGTTGTGGGGAGTTTCGCCTTGTCCAACCGTGCACAAGTCCCCGCGGCGAAGAAAAGAATGCTCATAGCGAACCTCCGGGGGGGCGCGCCAAGATTCCCGGTTGACTGGGGCGAGCGCGATCCATAGCTTTGCGACGCGCCGGACGCACCCGGGGCAGGGAGCGTACGGGGAGAACGGGGAATCCGACTTCTCCGCCCTCCACGGCTCAGAGCCGCCGGGGTCGCCGGACTAATAAGTCCCCTGGGAATCTCGCGACCACTCGAGGAGGAGTGACGAATGGAAGCTGCGTCGACAGCTGTGCCCGTGCCCGCCCATACGCCTCAGCACATGCGCGCGCTCGCGCATGCGAATCAGATTCGCCTGGCTCGGGCCGCGCTGAAGCGCTCCATCAAGTCGGGCACGGCCCGCGCGGCTGACGTTGTCCGCGACTGCCCCTCGGAGGTGGAGACCATGACCGTGAGCGAGCTGCTAGGCAGCCAGCGCCGATGGGGCCGCACGCGCGTCAGGAAGTTCCTGATCCCGCTCGCCGTGAACGAGAACCGGGAGCTTGGCAGGCTGACAATCCGCCAGAGGGAGGAGTTGGCCTGGAGGTTGGAGGCGAAGGCCGCGCGGCACAGCTGAAATCCTTCGGGCTGGATCGCGCCAGCACGACCCGCGAGCCCGGGGGCATGCCCCCCGGGCTTCGCCGTTGGTGGACCCGTCTCTATCTGACCCGGAACGCGTAGCCGCCGGAGCGGCGCCGGAAGGCACCGGTCAGCCACCAGGCCGCGATCCCGAACACCGCGGCCGCCGCCGCGATCCGCCCCAGCGGCGGGAGCAGCTCGCCGAAGAACAGCGCCGCGAGCACCGCCACTGCTGCCGCGCCCGCGAGCAGCAGCGTGTGCGAGCGGTAGCCGGCGAAGTGTTCGCGCACCGACAGCTCGAGCCCGGCGAGCGAGCCGAGCACGAGGCCGGTCCCGATCATCACCGTGCCCCGGGTGCCCGAGACGACAAACCCGGCGACCAGCATCACCAGGGCAACGAGGACGACCAGTTCGACGAGCGGGAACGAGCCCCACGGCGCCGGCGGGCGCTCGTCCGCGCGGGAGCGCCGCCGCGGCTCGTGCGCCGGCTGTCGCTTCGTCGCGGCGGCCTGCCGCGGCTGCTGCTGGTTGGCGCGGGCCGGAGGCCGCCGACGCCGCTTGCGCGATTTACGCGCCATCTCCCCCCGCGGTGGGAACTCTCAGCGACGCGTGCCGCAGGGCGCCGGGGCGCCGCCGCGCCCCATGGCTAACGGGCAACCCGAGGAGAGCTTGACCCGCCACCAGCCGAGGATCATCCCCAGCAGCCCCCACCGCGGACGGGAGTGCCAGTGCCGGCAACCGCGCTCGCCGATGTCCTCGTTCGAGACCCGGACCCACCGGTGCCTCTCGGGCTCGGCGACCATCTCCTCGATCAGCTCGCGGTTGCGCTCCTCGACGTCGACCCGCTGCGAGAGCGCGGACCGCGCTTCATGCAGCCGCCGGACGAGCCCGTCGCGGACCGCCTCCAGGTCGGCCACGCCGAGCACCCGGGGCCCACCGGCGGCGGGCACTCCGAACTCGATCCCGCGGCGCGGAAAGGCCGTCGCGAACAGCTCGCCGAGCTCGCGCTCCAGCTCGCCGATCTGGCGGCGAAGGTCGCCGCGGGCGCGGCGCTGGACGTCTTCGCTGGTCCGGGCCCGGCCACCGGCAGGCGGCAGAGTCGTGAGGCCCGCATCGCGCTGGGTCGGCTGGCTGTGCTGTAACAGTTCGGGCATCGACCCCTTCCGACGTCTAGCTCGATTCTACGCCCCCATCGCGTCCGTGCACAGCCACAGCGCCTCCTCGACCGCGACCTCGGGGACGCCCTCGACCCGGATCGCGGCCAGGATCGTGCGCGTGGTGCGGCGCCGCACCCCACGGCCGCTGGCGATCGCGGCGAACAGGAGCGCCACCGGCCTCACCTCGTCGGCGATGACGAGCGTCCCGGGCGGCAGCTCACCTGGCCTGCCCTCGAGCGCCTCGCCCGGGGCCGAGCCGCGGATTCCAAGGCCGCCCTCGATGCGGTCGGCGTCGAAGGCGCGGATCGCGACGCCGGACTCGACGATCGCGATCGTCAGCGCGTCGTCGAGGACGCTGTGGCTCCGGAACCCGCCGTGCTGCATGCGCTCGAGCGCGAGCTGCTCGATCGGCGTCCGGGTGCGGTCCGGGTCGAGGCCGATGTGACGGAAGAAGACGCGGTAGGCCCACGGGATCGGCCGGTGGCGCAGGTTGATCGCCTCGCCGCCGGTGAACCGGTCGCTGAGCAGGCGCAACCGCTGCTTCAGCTCCCGCGGGCTGCGCCCCGAGCCGCGGTCGAGGACGACGTAGCGCAGCCCGAGGCCCGGAAACTCCTGGCGCAGCTCGGGCGCCACCCACCCGTCCTCGATCGTCCCCGCCCCCGCGGTCACCGGTCGCTCCTCGCCCGGCGACGCGATTCCCGCACGAGACCCCTCAACTGCTCCTCGAGGCGCTCCTCGGTCAGCTCGTCGGTCCCCACCCCGGCGCCGCGAAGGATCCCACCCGGGTACAGGAACGCGACCGTCGGGCACCCGCCGACGCGGTACAGGTTGCTAACCGCACCATCGGCGTCGTACCCGACCGGGATCCCCCAGCCCCGATCGCGGACGATCTCCCGCACCTCCTCGCGATCGTCGCCGACGTTGAGGCTGAGGAAGTTGACCCGTCCGCGGTACCGCGCCGCGACCCGGTCGACCACGTCCTGGGTGGGAAGGCAGTCCGCTCCGCGCGTGAACCAGAACGAGATCGCGAGCGGGCGGTCGAACAGGTCGCACACGCGGATGACCCCGGCGCCCTCGACCTCGCACGCCGGCGTGCGGCGGCGGTCCTCCGGGCACGGGATCTCGGAGCTCTCGCAGTCGTCCTGGAACACGTTCGCGTCCCCCTCCACCGAGCCGAGGGCGTCGGGGACCGCGAACTGCGGCGCCGCGAGCCCGCGGTCGCCGCCGGCGCCGAGCAGGGTGTCGTCGGCGCCGCCGAGCGTGTTGAAGAGCACGACGACGATCAACGTCACGAACGCCGCGCCGACGAACAGCGAATAGACGCGCCCCGGCCTCCCGCGCCCGGACCGCTCGGGTGAGCGATCCTGCTCGGGCGGCGGGGGACCCTCGGCGGTCATGTCAGCGCCGTGCCGGGCGCGCCGGCCGGGCACCCCCGAGCCGGCGGCGCACCGGGCCGGCCCAGCGCGAGAACGGCTGGAAGCCTCCCTCCGCCCACACCAGCGTCGCCGGCAGCACGATCAGCACCCCGAGCAGCGCCACGGCGAGGTCGATCACGGTCACGAACCCAAAGTCGCGCAGCATCCTGATCTCGGTTGCGATCAGCACGGCGAAGCCCGCGATCGCGGTGACGCCGGACGCGGCGACGGCCGCGCCGGTGCGGGCGTAGGCGCGGCGCAGCGCCTCGCCCACCGTGCGTCCCGCCCCCCGCTCCGCCGCGTACCGGGCGGACAGAAGGACGCTGAACTCCGTGGCGATCGCGATCACCAGCGCCCCCAGCGTCGCCGACATCGGGTTGAGCGGAATCCCGATCGCGGCCAGGACGAGAGCCGACCATCCCGCGGCCAGCACGATCGGGATCAGCGGGACCAGCGCCCGCCTGGCCGAGCGGTAGGCCGCGAGCAGCACGATGGCGACGGCGAGCAATCCGGCGCCGGTGAGCCAGTAGCGGCTGCCCGACAGCGCGGCGTTCGCCTCGGCGGCGAGCACGGGCAGCCCCGCCACCTCCGCTTCGAGGCCGGCGGGGGGATCGCCCTCCGTCGCGGCGGGATCGATGCGGGCCCGGATGTCGTCGATCAGGTCCTTCTGCTCGTCCAGCGGCATGACCGGGATCCCGAAGGCCATGTGGGCGGTGTCCGGCGGGCCTTCCCCGGAGCCGCTGGCGAGGACCGCCTGGGAGAAGTACGGCGGTACGGCGTCCAGCACCGTCCTCACCCTCGCCGGCGAGAGCTCACGGTTGTCCTCGAACAGGTCCGGGAGTGCAACCGCGGGACATAGGTCCGCGTCCTTGCAGCTCGGAGCCTCACCGGTGAACCCGTGCTGGGTGAGCACGTCCTGCTTGACGTCGCGCATCCACTCGATCACCTCGGGGTCGCGGACGTCGGGCGCCCTGACGACCACGTTCAGCTCCCCCGACACCCCGGTCGCGTCCTGGAGCTCGTCGACGTCCTGAAGCGCGGGCAGCTCGGCGGGCACGAGCTCGGTGATGTCCGACACCACCTCCGTCCGGGTGCCCGCCACCCAGCCGCCGACGGCGAGCACCACCGCGACCGCGAGCACCCGCCCGGGCATCGCGATCGCGACGGCGAGGGACCGCTTCCCCCCTCCACGCAGCCAGGCGCCGAGCGCACCGCGAAGGCTCCCCAGCCGGCGCATGGCCTGTCTTGCTCCGGACGGCAGCGGCATTGCCCGCCCTCCGCCGGGGCGCGGCTCAGTGCGAGCCAGGACCAGGGCCGAGAACCCGGCCGTCAGCGCAACCGCGAACGCGATCGCGATCCCGAGCACGAGCAGCACGCCGAAGCCTCGGACCATCGGCACCGGCGACAGCAGCAGGACGAGGAACCCGGCGCCGGTCGCCAGCCCGGCGGTAGCGATAACCGGTCCGCCCCCCGCCGCTGCGCGCCGCGCCGCAACCGGAGGCGTGAACCCCTCCGACTCCGCCTCGCGATAGCGCGCCTGGAACTGGATCGCGTAGTCGACGGCTAGTCCGATCAGCACCGGGAGCACCGCGACCGACGCCATCGTCAGCGCGCCTCCAACCAATGCCAGGAGCCCGAACGCGATCGCCACCGACACCAGGGCGACTGCGAGCGGCAGCAGCCGTAACGGCGGGGAGAAGACGAGCGCCAGCACGAGCGCCATCACCGCCACGGCCGCCGCGAGCAGGATGAGGATCTCGCTGCGCAGCTCCTTGCCGAGCCCGTCGACGACGGCGGGGACCCCGCTGACCACGTAGCTCCCCTCGTCGAGCCGGAACTCGTCCTCGCTCACCGCCTGGCGGATGAGATCGATCGCGCGCTCGCGATCCTCCTCGCTGAGGTGGGGCCGCAGCCGGATCGATATCAGCGCCGACTCCGAGTTCGGGAACAGGTAGGAGAACTTCTCCTTCGGGGTGCATCCGGGCTCGCGGCTGTCGCACACCACCTGCGAGACGAAACGCGGATCGTCGATAGTCGGCGGCCCGCTGAGGCCCGACCGCACCGCGAGGTCGACAAGCCCCGACTGGAACTGGCCGAGGACTGCCTGCGCGGCCGCGCGCGCCTTCTCGGCCTGGACCTCCTCCGAGGCGCCCCGACGCGCCGCCCGACGCGCCGCCGCGAGGCCCGCCGCCCGCGCCCGGTCGAGCGCGTCCTGCGTCTGGGAGCCGAGGAACTTCTCGGCCTGGATCGCGGACTGGTTGAGGAACGTCGCGGGGCCGAACACGACCTGGCTCGGGCCCAGCTCCGCGATCTGAGCGCACGTCTCGGTCATCGCCGGTTGGCCCTCGGGGACGCGTCCGGCGAGGCACCCCTCGAGGTTGAGCAGCCGCCCGAGGTTGTCGGTCAGCACGAGCCGGCGGAGGTTGCCGCGGACCAGCACGACGACGGGGTCGTCGCCGAACTGGCGCTTGAACTCCTCGGTGGCGGCGAAGCTGTCCGAGCCGCGGTCGACGAGCGTGTCGGTGCTGGCGTCGGAGCGCAGGCTGAGCGCCCCGGCCACGCCGAGCAGGCACAGGAACGTCGCCCCGGCGACGATCGCGCCGGGCCGCCGCACCGCCCAGCCAGTGAGCCTGGCGAAGAGCCCGCTCATGTGTGGAAGTTAGCCCGGCCTTCCCGTACCGCACCCGGCCGCGACGGAGTCGAAGACGACGACGCGGCCGGAATGAGTCCTCAGTCCATCGCCAGCGGGCCGCGCGTCTCGGCGTTGAGGAACTGGCGCACGAACTCGTTCTCGGAGTTGAACAGCTCCTCCTGGGGTCCGCTCTCGACGATCTTGCCCTTCCACAGCACGGCGAGGAAGTCGGCGACCCGCCGCGCCGTGCCGAGGTCGTGGCTGATCACGAGGTAGCAGCCGCCGTTCTCCTCGTGCACCTCGCGGATCAGCTCGCAGAGCAGCGCCGTGCGGACCGGGTCGAGGCCGGAATCCGGCTCGTCGAACATCACGATCGCGGGGTCGAGAACCAGCGCACGGGCGAAGCCGGCCCGCTTGCGCATCCCGCCGGACAGCTCGTTCGGCATCTTGTAGATCGCCTCCGCGAGACCGACCTCCTTCAGGCGGCGGTTGACGATCTCACCGATCTCCTCCTCGCTCTTGTCGGTGTGCTGTCGCAGCGGGAACGCGGTGTTGTCGTACACGTTCATCGACCCGAACAGGGCACCGTCCTGGAACAGCAGCCCGAACTTCTTGCGCATCTCGAACAGCTCGTCGTCGGTCAGGTTCGGAACCGACTCGCCGTGTACGAGGACGTCCCCGGAGTCCGGGTACAGCAGTCCGACGATGTGCTTGATCAGCACGCTCTTCCCGGTCCCCGAGGGCCCGAGCACCATCGAGATCTGGTTGTCCGGGAGCCCGAGGTTGCACTGGTTGAGGATCCGCATGCGGCCGAACTGCTTCACCAGATCGATCACCTCGATCGCCTCCTGGCCGCCGCCGTGGCCACGCTTCTCGCCGGTGTGCCACTTGTACGGATTGGGGTCCTCAGGATCGACGCCCGGGATGATGTAGTCGCGTCCCGCAGCCCCGACCTCGTCGGCGTAAGGCACCGCCTCCGCAGGGCGGTCGGTCCCCTCGTCGGCCGCCACGCCTTCGGATGTGGTCTCTGTCCGGTCCTCGGGTTCAGCCAAAGCTCTCTCTCCTAATCTAGCCGCCGATCGGCGCTCTCGGATTCGCCCCCCAGAAGACGAGGGTTCCCATCATCCCGATGATGTGAACGAGGACGATGTTGAGGACCATCGACTTCGCGGTGGCGGTCCCGACGCCGACCGGGCCGCCGGAGGCCGTGTAGCCGTAGTAGCAGCCGACCAGCACGATCGCGGTCGCCATCACCATCCCCTTGATGAGGCTGAACAAGAGGTCGGGTGGGTTCTGGAACATCCAGAAGACCAGGAAGTAGCCGCCGGCCGAGGTGTCGCCGATCTGCTCCACGACCGCGATGTAGCTCGCCAGGTACATGACGCCGATCGCGGCCAGGTACATGAACGGGAACACGATCCACGCCGCGAGCAGCCTAGTCGCCGCGAGGTATGTGACCGGGGGTACGCCCATTACCTCGAGCGCGTCGATCTCGTCCGAGATCCGCATCGCGCCGAGCTCGGCGACGATCCCGGTCCCGACCTTCGCCGACAGCATGTACCCGAACGCGTACGGAGCGATCTCCCGCAGGTCACACCACGCGGCGAACACGCCCGCGTACGAGGGCGCGCCCTGGGCGCGGAGCAGGTACGCGCCCTCGATCCCGCACGACAGCCCGAGCACGAACACCAGGCCCCAGATCACCATCGTCGAGCCGAGGATCAGGATCCCGGCCTGGCGCAGAGCCTCGCCGAAGAACTGCAGCACGCGGCCCGAGTAGACGAGCCCCATGACCCGCGCGCAGAAGCGCGCGATGTCGCCGAGCGAGGCGAGCCAGTCGCGCGGAAGTGCGAGCCACCCGGGCACTTACCGGATCACCTGCAGCTCGGGATGGGTGGCAAGCAGCGTTTGCGTGAACACGTAGTTGAACGCGAACACCCCCATGAAGCTGATCACGACCGCCTCGTTCACGGCCCTCCCGACTCCCTCGGCGCCTCCGGACGCATTCATCCCCTTGTACGAGGACACGATCGCGATGATCGCCCCGAACAGGGTCGTCTTCAGCACCGAGCCCCACAGGTCGGTCGTCGAAGCGTTCGTCAGCAGGGTGGCGAAGAACCCGGCCAGCGGCTGGCCGTAGAGCAGCTCGGCGCAGATGCCGCCGAAGATCCCGAAGATCAGCGCGTAGATGTCGAGCAGCCCGGTGATCAGCATCAGGGCCAGGAACCGGGGCACGACGAGGTTCTTGATCGGGTCGACGCCGAGCACCTGGAGCGCGTCGAGCTCCTCGCGGATCTTGCGCGCGCCGAGGTCGGCGGTGATCGCGGTCCCCGCTACCCCGGCGACGACCACGGCGGTCACGAAGGGGGCGAACTCGCGGATCGAGGCGAGGACGAAGAAGCCTCCGAGCCGATCCAGCGCACCGAAGAGGGAGAGGAAGTTGGCGGCCTGGAGCCCCGGGGCGCCGAACCCGAACGCGACGGTCGAGATCAGCATCGGGAACCAGGTGAGCTGGAGCGCGAACAGGAACTGGCCGATGAACTCGCCGCCGTACGGGTACGGCGGCCGCACCGTGGCGACCAGTGTCTTGCCGGTCAGGACCATCATGTTCCCGACCTGCTCGAACAGGGACTTGGCGGGCAGGAATGCCCTGTCGGCGAAACCTCTGACCATGTCTCCTCCGCCCGGGAACGCCCGGGCTGGGCCCAAGGGTATTTCATCGCCCACCCGAACGCCACTGCCAACCGCTCACGCTGCGGG
Organism: Solirubrobacterales bacterium; assembly: GCA_035461345.1. GTDB lineage: Bacteria > Actinomycetota > Thermoleophilia > Solirubrobacterales > 70-9 > DASPWW01. Next base: position 12,579 of record DATHVJ010000016.1, read on the forward strand.
TGCCCCACTTCCCCCGTGGTATGTTGCCCGCGCCTTGGGGGAGAAAGGCACAACCACCCGAAGGCGGCGTTGGAGGAGGGTCGGAGCGAGGGTCGCGACGGGGCTCGGCGTCCTCACCCTCGCCGCATGCGGCGGTGGTGGAGAGCGCCAGGACGCCGACGAGCCGGAGGGCGAGTTCCCCGTCGACGTCGTCACCGCCAAGTTCCCCAATCGCCAGAAGCTCGCCGAGACGACCGAGCTTCGACTCGGGGTCGAGAACAGCGGCGACGAGGTGATCCCTGACCTCGCGGTGACGATCTTCGTCGACGACGGCGCGGCGGGCTCGTTCAACATCCGCCTCGACCAGCCCGGGCTGGCGAACCCGAACCGACCGGTGTGGGTGCTCGAGGACAAGTACCCGCGGCTGGCCGGCGAGTCCCGCTCGCCCGGCTCGTCGCCCGGCGCCGTCGCGCAGACGAACACGTTCGCGTTCGGGCCGCTCGACCGGGGCGAGGAGCGCGAGATAGTGTGGCGCGTGACCCCGGTCCGCGGCGGCACCTACACGGTCAACTACGAGATCGCCGCCGGGCTGCAGGGGAATGCCGAGGCGGTGACGGCCGGCGGAAGCGCGCCGCGCGGGAAGTTCGTCGTCACGATCTCAACCAAGCCTTCGAAGGCGAGGGTCAACGACGCGGGCCAGGTCGAGATCGAGCGGTAGGCGCCGCGCCATGGCGGGGCTGGCGGTCGCGGCACTCGTGTCCGCAGCGGCGATCTCCGGCTGCGGGGACGACGACGACGAGACAACCACGACGGAGGCGACCACGACCGCCGGCGCACCGGCGTCCCGCGACGGGGCCCCACCGGTGGGCGATGGGCGCGGAGGCGTGCGGCTGAGGCGGGTGGGGAGCTTCAAGCTGCCCCTGTACGTCGCCCAACCGCCCGGCGAGAGCGAGGACCTCTACGTGGTCGAGAAGGAGGGGCGGGTGATCGTGGTCGACAACGGGTCGCCCCGCCCGGAGCCGTTCCTCGCCCTGCGCGGCGAGGTGTCGACCGGAAGCGAGCAGGGCCTGCTGTCGATCGCCTTCGCCCCGAACTACGACGAGTCGGGGCGCTTCTACGTCGACTTCACCGACCGCTCCGGCGACACCCGGATTCAGGAGTTCCGCCGCGACGAGGACGACCCCCTTCGCGCCGACCCCTCGACGCGCCGCGAGTTGCTGCGCATAGTGCAGCCGTTCGAGAACCACAACGGCGGGCTGCTGCTGCTCGGGCCGGACGACCTTCTGTACGTCGGAACCGGCGATGGGGGATCCGCCGGCGACCCGATGAGCAACGGCCAGGACCTCTCGACGCTGCTCGGCAAGATCCTGCGGATCGACCCCGCGCCGGCGGCGGGGGACCCGTACCGCGTCCCCGGCTCGAATCCATTCGTCGACGAGGAGGGGGCGCGAGGCGAGATCTACTCCTACGGACTGCGCAACCCGTGGCGGTTCTCGTTCGACCGCGAGAACGGCGCGCTGTCGATCGGCGACGTGGGCCAGGACTCCCTCGAGGAGATCGACCTCGTCCGTCGAGGCGCGGGCAGGGGAGCGAACTTCGGGTGGTCGGCCTTCGAGGGTAACGAGCGCTTCGACGAGGGCCAGGAGGCTCCGGGCGCGATCCCGCCCGTCCTCACCTACCCGCTGACCGAGGCCTGCGCGGTGACGGGCGGGTACGTGGTCCGCGACGAGCGGCTGCGGTCCCTTTACGGCCGCTACCTGTATGCCGACTTCTGCGTCGGCGAGCTTCGCAGCTTCACCGCCGACCCGCGACCACGGCCGGGCGACGACCGCGCCCTCGGCCCATCTGTCCCCCACCTGAGCTCGTTCGGGGAGGACAACCGCGGCCGGGTGTACGCCGTGTCGCTCAACGGCCCCGTCTACCGTCTCGATCCCAAGTGATCCGTTCCCGCCCGGCGGCTGTTACGGGAGGCGTGGCCCTGCGCGCTACCACGCTGCTCGCGCTCGCGCTCGCGTTCCCGGCGGCCGCCGAGGCCAAGCCGAAGCTCGGCGACGGCAGGGGCGGGGTCGAGCTGCGCAAGCTGGGCGAGTTCGACTCGCCGGTGCACCTGGACAACGCACCCGGTTCGCGGAGGCTGCTGTTCGTCGTCGAGCAGCAGGGCACGATCCGCGTGCTGCGCAGGAAGCGCACGCTCGCCACCCCGTTCCTGGACATCCGCGGCCGGGTCGAGTGCTGCGGCGAGGAGGGCCTGCTGTCGGTCGCGTTCGCGCCGGACTACAAGCAATCGGGCCGCTTCTACGTCTACTACACGGCTCGGGGGGGCGACATCAACCGGGTCGCGGAGTTCCGGCGGTCCACCGCCACCACGGCCGATCCGGCGTCCGCTCGAACCGTGATCGAGTTCGCCCATCCGGCGTTCTCGAACCACAACGGCGGCCAGCTCCAGTTCGGCCCCGACGGGCACCTCTACATCGCGGCGGGTGACGGGGGAGGCGGCGGCGATCCCGATGGGAACGGCCAGAACCCGAACAGCCCGCTGGGCAAGCTGCTGCGTGTAGCCCCGCGCTCGGTCGGCACCCCGTACGTGAACCCCGAAGGCAACCCGTTCGTCGGCTCGCCGGGCCTCAACGAAGTGTACGCACTCGGGCTGCGCAACCCGTGGCGGTTCTCGTTCGACCGCAAGACCGGACGGATCTCGATCGCCGACGTCGGCCAGGGAGCATGGGAAGAGGTGAATTACGAGACTCCGTCCGGCCTCGCCGGCGCGAACTTCGGCTGGAACGCCTTCGAGGGGACCCACCGCTTCGACACCCGCACCCCTGCTCCACCCGACCACCGCGCCCCCATCCACGAGTACGAGAACGGCGGCAACTGCGCCGTCGTGGGCGGATACGTGGTCCGCGACCGCGAGCTGAAGTCGCTGTACGGCCGCTATCTGTACGCGGACCACTGCGCCGGCAAGCTGCGCAGCTTCGTTCCCAAGCTCTCGGGGGCGCGCAAGGACCGCCCGCTCGAGGTCGACGTGCCGTCGCCGACCTCGTTCGGCGAGGGGGTGAAGGGCCGGATCTACGTCG
>DATHVJ010000017.1:0-19157 GCA_035461345.1 Solirubrobacterales bacterium
ACTCGAGGACGCGGTAGCGGAGATGAACATCCTCAACCATCGATTCATGTACTTCACCGATGCCGCGAGCGGCCGCGGCAACGTGATCTACATGCGCTACGACGGCCACTACGGCCTGATCGGGCCGGCCCGGTAGCCGGCGGGGCAGGAGGTACGTCGGGGTAAGCCTCAGATCGGTCGCGGCGACGACCGTGCCAGTTGTAGCTACCCTCGATCGAGCTCGGCCTAGCCGATCCGAAGTAGCTGCTTTGGACATGAGGACTAGTCCCCGCGCCGCTCCTATCCGCTACTGCTTGCGAGAGCGTCCTCGTCAGACAGCACGACGGACTCGCTCGACTATCTGTGAGTCGTGGCCGGAGACAGACCGGTCCCCCGCTATGACTGCCTCGCGGACTGGGACCAGATCGGTCCGTTCGCCGTGTACATGGTCCTATACCGCGTTAGTCGGTCGGCGAGGGCATACCGACCCTTCACACGTTGCGGCAAAAAGCCGCCAAGATGGGTGGCGCAATGAGTGAACGTCTGCTCTGTGTGATCGAGATCCCGAAGGGGAGCCGGAACAAGTACGAGCTCGATCATGAGACTGGCGCGATCAAGCTGGATCGGCTGCTGTTCTCGTCAGTGCACTATCCGACGGACTACGGCTTTTTCCCCAACACCTGGGCACTTGACGATGATCCGCTGGACGCGATGGTTTGCGTCTCGGAGCCGACATTTCCCGGTTGCCAAATCGAGGTCAAGCCGATTGCCCTCCTTCGCATGCGCGACGAGAAAGGCATCGACGACAAGGTTCTTTGCGTGCCGCGCACCGATCCAGGCTGGAACTCGCTCGAGGTCCTCGAGGACATTCCCCAGGGGCTCCGCGACGAGATTGGCCATTTCTTCTCGATCTACAAGAACCTGGAGCGAAAGCAGGTCGAGGTGGATGGCTGGTACTCACGCGAGGATGCCCTCGCGGAGATCGAGGCTTCGCGGACTCGCTTCGCGGAGCGGCAAAAAGAGCACGGCTAGGTCGGATCTGCGGTTCCCGGGATCGGGTGCGCTTGAGGCGAGACCGTTCGACTATCCGCGCGTCGTAGCGAGAGACGTACGGGCCCTGGCTACTCAGGGAAAGGACAGGGAAAGGACAGCTCAGGCGGGGTCTTCTTGTGGTCCTTCCGCGCCGGCGACCGCCCGCGGGTCCCGCTCGATCTGCCGCATCATCGCCGGGTACCGATTAGATGCCGGAACGGCCTGATGGCGGCCATGTAGGCCTCCCCGAACAGCCCGTTGGCTTCACCATGACGGCTATCTGGGCGCGGAAGCCGCCCCTCCCGTCTGCGATCCGGCCGATATGGAGGACCCCGTGCATCGTCCGAGTTCAGCTCCGCTCTGTGGATCCGCTGCGTCGAGAAGCGGCATCTCGATAGTCAGGTAGCGCCTGCCGCGCTGAGCGTTGCGACTGTTACCGCGGTGTGACGAGGCTGGCCCGCCACTACTACGAGCTTTCGCGGACTGTTGCGTGTCTGAGCGACGGTTCACCGTCGAAAGGAAAACCAGGTCGACTAGTCATGTCGCCAGGCACGTGCGGGGATTACGCATGCAGCCTTCGACTCAAGGCAGGTCGACACGCGGCAATAGTTCGATCCAGACCTGCGCGGGGAGACCTAGTCGTCGAGGCACCCATAGCGCCCCCGACCACGGCGGCCCCTGGGTCGCCTCGCTAGGCTGACCGACGGATGCGGCAGCCTCGAACCACGACGGCAGCGGGTGCGCTACGCGAAGCCACCGCGCTCGTCGGGCGATCCCGGGAGCTGATCGCGGTCTGGGGTCGGGGGCGCCTCGACTCCCGTCTCCGCGAGGAGGTCATGGTCGCCGTCGCTCGAGCCAACACCTGTCGCTGGTGCACCCTCGCCCACCGACGTTGGGCGCTCGCCGAGGGCGTCACCGACGAGGAGCTGGCGGCGATCGAGGGACAGGACGCGGAGCGCTTCGACCGCCGGACCTGGGCGGCGATTGCCTGGGCGCAGGCACGGACCCGAACCGATCTCGGGCCGGTCCCCGACGAGCTCGAGGCCGAGCTCGCGCGCCACTACGACGAGAGCGAGCGAGCCGACCTCGAGCTCGTGACGGACGCTATGGGGGTCGCAAACCGCTCCGCCAACACGTTCGACGCGTTGCTCGACCGGCTGCGCGGGCGACCGGTTGCGGGCAGCCGCGTCGGCGACGAGCTCGCCCTCGGGAGCGTCGTCGCGATGACGATCCCGCCCGTGGCGACATTTCTCGCCCTACGTCGCCTGCTCGGACGCGACTAGCGCCTGCGCGCGCCCCCCCGACCTCCACGCCTACGCCGACCTACCCGAAGCTCGTTACCAGGTTCTCCTACTCCGGCGGAAGCGCCTCGGATCGCAGCGTCTGTCCCGTCCAGGTCCAGGTACGCGCGTCAGTGACGTTTCCATCGGCGTCCATGAGCTTGGCGGTGACGTAACTCTCGCCAGCCTTTCCTTCTTCGAGGCTGACGCTGAAGTCATGCCCCTCGGTGAACTCGATGAGCAAGTCCAGCTGGTGTCGCGTTAGATAGACGACCGACATTCGATCTGCGGGATGCGAGCGGTGGCTTGCTTGCCCGCGACCCGTGGCACCCCGACCTCCCGCCGTATCCGGTCCGCGAGTTGCTCTGCCTCGGGCCACCCGCTCTCGGCCCCCGGGACGATCACGATTTCGTTGGCCTGGAACTCCCGCAGGCCGTCGAGCAGCGCCTGCATCGGGTCGCCCTCGTCGTCGACGTGGCCGCGGGCGGGTATGCCCCGATCGCGCAGCCGCTGGATCGCGTGCTCGACCCGGCTCTCGCCGCTACGGGCCTCCGTGTCGATTCGTCGGTGAGGGCATGGGCCCGAGACGCCTGATCCGGGCAGATACAGATTGCGCTGGCGACGCCCTCCAAGCCGCCGACGCCCGGACGTCTCAGAGGCCCGGAACCTTCTCTCGAACTTGATCGAAGCTCTCGCGCATCCGACCGACCTCCTGGCGCAGCGCCGTAGTCTCCGCCCGCAGCGCCCGCGACTCGGCGATTTGCTCGCGTGTGGCGCTCACCTGTTCGGCGATCAGACCAGTCAGCTCATCGATCGAATTGGTGAGCTGCTCTGAGAGGCCGGGGAGATCGTCTACGAAGCTGACGGAGGCACGGAGCACTGCAAGCGGATTGGGCAGTCCGGGTCGAGAGGATCGGGTTTCTTCGGGCATCGATCAGCGCGACCCGCCGGAGGAGTCCTTCGAGCCGCGCGATCGCGAAGCTCGTGAGCGCCGCCGGGTGGAGCGCCGCCGGGTGGAGCGCCGCCGGGATGCGGTCCGCCGCTCCGACGCGGGGATCTCCGCCCGCGCCACCGCCCTGGTCAGCTGCGGGATCTGCCTGGCGAGGAAGGCGGCCATGCGCTCCTCCTCGCGACGGATGCCGCGTGCCAGCCTCGCGGTCTCCTTGTCGCCGACAGCCTCGGCGAGCGCCTCGATCGCGATGTAGCGCGCGATCTCCTCGCCCTCCTCGGAATGTTCTGTGATCGCATTCTTGAGCTGCATCTCGTCCTCGCCCGTGCCGCGGACCGCGTGCAGCGGGCCCTTGGCGAGGGCGGTGCCGCGGCTCACGGCCTCGGCGCCCCTGGCGGTGGCGGTCTGAACGAGCGACGCGCCGCCGAGCTGCTTGATCCGGCGCTCGATCTGGCGGGCGTGGTTCTTGGTCTCCTTGAGGTGCTGCTGGAGGCGCTTCTTATAGGCGGTACGCGTCGTCATTGCGATGTGCGCCTGAAGCGAGGTCTCCAGCTCCTTCTCCTTGCCGTGGGCCTCGTGGAGATACTGGACGAGCTTCGCATCCCGGGCCGTCGTCTCCGCCATCGAAATCTTCCTCCTCTACCGTCTCGTCAATCGAGCATCACCTACCCAGGTTCGCCTGATTACAACCCAGGGCGGCCGAGGCGCGCCTGAAGGATTCGCTACGAGATTGCGACCATGCGCGCCTACGCCGACGTCGAGAACACCACCTCAGCCCGCTGCCAAAGAGGTAGGCGCACGACGTACCGGCCAAGGGGTTAGGCGACCGGCATCTCCAGCGGCGCCAGGCGGAGCGATGGACGGGTCGTTCCGTTTACCGAGCCGGACGCAACCGCCCGTCACCGAACCACGAGGCCGCCGAGCCGAGCGCTCCTTCGGGTGCAAGAATGTCCTCGGCGGCGACGCCAGAGGGATTGAGATAGGGATCCCCAAGCAGCCGCCCGAAGAGAAGGGGACCCGTGAGAAGGCTGCTAAGAGCGCCCGGAAAGCCGCTTCACCCGCCACTCACCGACGCCAGCATCGGCGCTTACACCGCTGGCACCGCGATGCTGGTCTTCGGTGCTCTGGGAGTCGAGGAGGAGCAGATGGCACACGGCGCGCTGCTGGCGATCTCGCTCGGGTTGATCCTGGCGGCCCCCACGGCACTCACCGGGCTGCTCGACTGGCTCGACATCCCGCGGAAGACTTCTGCCCGCACGGTGGCGACGATCCATCTGGTGGTGATGGTCGTGGCGACGGCCCTCTTCGCCTTGACCTGGCTAGCGCAGCTCGACGGCTACAAGGACGACGAGGTGCGGGGACTCGCGCTCGCGCTCGGGCTTGCCGGCTTCGCGTTCCTGGCGGTGGGCGGCAACGTTGGCGGAGCCAATGTCTTCGTCTACGGCGTCCGTGTGCTCAAAGCCGAGCAGACTCCGCCTCGTGAAGCCCTCAATCCCCTCGGCGCTGGAGCAGAGAAGCTGCCCCGAGGCGGTCCGGTTCCTCCGCCCGGCTCGCGCGCAGAAGATCGTCCCAGCGATCAGCAGCCACGGCGTTGAGCGGATCCAGCGGCTCGCGAGGGCTTCCGGTCCGATCCTTATGTGGCTAGCCGGTCACTATCTGCGGGACGAGTGCCGCGCTCGACTCCGGTGCCGCGGCCCAACAGAACGCCGAGCGCGATCACGGCGGGCCGCTGATTGGCGCCGGCAGGGTGGCGCTGCGCGAGTTCGTCGCGGGCCGATGACCGTAGTGACGCCGCTGGAGGGTCTTCGTTCCCGCAAAGGCCGCGCGTCACGCGGCGTCGCTCCGCGGGGCCCGGCACCTACTGTCCGGCGCCCCGAGTCAAACGACCCCGACGCGGCAGCGAGTCGCGCAGCGCCTCGAGACTCGTGTACCGGGGGCTCCACCCCAGCTCGGACTTTGCCTTGCTCGCGTCCATGATCGAAGGATGACTGGCCGCCTCGGCCCACTCCGTCGCGGCCGGAGTAAGGGGCAGGGCCGCCACCGTCCGGGCAGCCGCCTGAACCAGCCTCGCCGGCACGGGCACGGGGGCCAGCCCGAGCTGGCGCGCGACCTGCGTCCCTGTGAGCACTCCGTCGCCGGTGATGTTGTAGGCGCCGGGTGGACCCGCGCCGACGATGCAGAGCAGGAACGCCTGTCCCACATCCTCCTCGTGGATGAACTGCATGGGCAAGGACGGCGCGACCATCGGCAGGGGCACGGGTAGGCGGTTTACGAGCCCGGCGAGCCGCCGAGCGATCGACTCGGGCGCCGCTGGGCGGGTCGTCTTGGCCCCGACCGCATGGGGGCCGAGCACGATCGGCGGGCGAAGAAGGTACAGCCCGAGCTCGGGGTGGGCACGCGCCTCCTCATGCAGGAGCTCTTCGATTTCTGCCTTTTCCTGCGCGTAGAAGAGATGGGCGGCGGGGCGGACGGGCCATTCCTCGGTCATGCCCATTGGGTTGTCGGCGTGAAACCCGTAAGCGGCGACCGAGGACGCGTACACGAACCGCTTCGCCCCCACCCGCGCCGCCGCCCGGAAGGCGTTCAGCGTGCCCTCGACGTTGATCGCCCGGATCGTCTCGCGGGAAGCCGTTCCCGTGATCAGAAAGGCGAGGTGGACAACGACCTCAGCCCCCTCGAAGGCCTGCTCGAGGGAGGCAGCGTCGCGGACGTCGCCCCTCCGGTAGTCCATCTTGGTCCACCCCTGCTCGCCGGGATCGAACGGCCGACGCGCGATGCCGATGACGCGGGCGATTCGCTCGTTGGCTTGGAGCAATGGCATGAGGCCAAAGCCGAAGGTCCCGGTAGGACCGGTGACGGCGACAGTGAGCTTTGGCTCGGACGCGGGCAAGGGGAACGGGTCCGCTCCCGGAAACCTACCCGCTGAGTAACCGGACCACTGTCTCAAACGAACCGCGGCCCACCCGCTGGTGAAGCCGGCTGCTAATCGTGCGACCCGGCTCTGATCATCGTCTCTATGAAGAAGGGCCCTGGCCACTGACGTGCCCTGCCACGGGCTCCCTCAAAGAGGCCGAGCCGTGAACCGTCGCTCCCGCTCATCGCGCAAGGGAGCAGCGGCTCCGCGGAGTCATCAGCAGACTGTCAGCGGCGAGCTAGGATGAGCGAGTTGGACGGCGTCTTGTCGGATGTGCTTGGGAGCGCTGTGACGAGAAGCGAGGACACTATGGAGAGCCAAGAGCTTCACCCTCAGGACGCTGCCGACATGCGCGAGCCCATCGAGGACGGGCAGGGCACGCTTCGCCAGGACATATCGACTGCGCTAGTCGGCCTCTACAAACACCACTTCGGCAAGGGGCCGACCCGCTGCCGCACTTATCTGGAGCCCGATTTGGTCGTTGTGATCCTGGGCGAGGGCTACACCGCAGGCGAGCGAACGTTGTTCGAGGCCGGCAGGTGGCACGAGGTCCGGCGCGCCCGCCAGATTTGGCAGGACAGCATGCAGGAGCGCTTTGTCACCACGATTGAGGAGCTGACCGGGCGCAAGGTCGCGGCTTTCATGAGCGCCAACCGCCAGGACCCCGACCTCGCGGTGGAGCTCTTCGTGCTCGAGCGCGAGATGGATTGAGCACCGAGACCGCGCAAATTGCGGTCACGGCGAGTGGGACAGCCACATCTTCAACTGATCCAGTGCAACAGTTGCAGTCCGGCACATAGCTCCAACAAGAAAGGGGGAGACTATGGGCCTTCGGCAAGCGCAGCGCGACGTAAGCGGGCTGATCCGCTCACGAGTTGCGTTCGACGCGATTGAGGACCGGATCGAAGAGATCCCCGGCTTGGATGATCAGGAGCGCGCCGCGTTGTGGCTCTACGCCTGGTCACGCCAGAGCCGCAGGTGGCAATACAACGCGGCGGACGAGCTCTTGGGGTGGGTCGGAGTCGGTCCCTAGAAGAGGATGTCCCGGCGTCAACGAATCAATACCGATCTGCAATAGGAAACCGCCCACTGCGTGGCCGGCTCTGGGTCTGGCGTGCTCCGGATGAGTGGTCTGAGGACTGCCTGCCCAGTTCATCGAGGCGCTCGCTCGCACACCAGGACCCGCGCCTGAGCCCGCAGGGATCTTCCGAGCCAACCACGGTGCCTGAAGCGCGATCCGAGCCGCGCTAGGGTCCCCGCCGTCACAGACTAGTCAGGAGGTAGGAGATGGCGACCAGGAGGCAGACAATCAGCGCGGGGCGTTAGATCGGACCTGTCGCGAGCCCGAGAGGCGGCGATGAAGCGAACCAAGGATTCGCTCAACGCCACCGAGAAGGCCGCAAAGGCGTTGCGCAACGACGTCAGCGTCGGAGGGCGCAACCTTCAGAGGAACCTCGAGCGCATGATTACGTCGACGCGCAGGGACCTCACCAAGCTGGAGCAGGCGGTGCGCAAGGACATCTCGCAGTTCCAGAAGGCGCTCACCAGCCCGCAGAACGCGCGGACCGCAGCGCAACGCAAGCGCTCGACCGCGGCCGGGGCGCGGAAGCGTTCGACGTCGTCCGGGACCCGCACGCGATCCACGTCCAGGTCCTCCCGCTAACCGCTACAACCAACCGTCGCGGCGGTGGGGTAGCCAAAGTACGCGGCCGGTCCAAGCAGTTCTTCGAAAGCCACCACCCCAGCAGGGATCTGCCCGCCGCGCCCGGCCGACGTCGATGCGCGCGTGGTCCCGAATACATTCAGGTCAAGTAGAAACCCCTGGCGGAAAGGAGCCGACCTGATGGAGAAGACGACGCCTAAACCCCCGAGCTGGGGCGGCCCCGGCGAGCCCCTCGGCCCCTATGAAGAGGTCACCCTGCACGGCCATACGGTCGGTTTCCAGGCAGCCGGGGAGGGGCCGCTGGTCGTGCTGCTGCACGGGATCACATCGACCTCGGATGCCTGGCGCCAGGTGATGCCGACGCTCGCCGAGCGCTACACCGTAATCGCTCCCGACATGATCGGCCACGGCCGCTCGGCCAAGCCCAGGGGCGACTACTCGTTGGGCGCCTACGCTGCCGGGGTCCGCGACCTGCTGGCGGTGCTCGGCTTCGAGCGCGGCACTGTCGTCGGACACTCGCTCGGCGGCGGGATCGCGATGCAGCTCGCCTACCTGTTCCCCGAGTACATCGAGCGGCTGGCGCTGATCTCGACCGGCGGGCTCGGCAGGGAGGTCCACCCCCTGCTCCGCGCGGCGACCCTACCCGGGTCGGAGTGGGTACTGCCGCTGCTGGCGCGCGAGTGGTCGGTGCGGGGCGGCGGCGCGGTCCACTCGGTGACCTCCAGGCTCGGAATCGAGCCCGGGCCGGACCTGGCCGAGTTCGCGCGTGGCTACGCCTCGCTGGTCCACCAGGGCGCCCGCGACGCCTTCCTCGACACGATGCGCAGCGTTATCGGACCCGATGGCCAGAAGGTCTCAGCGCTCGACCGCCTTTATCTCGCCGACCAGATCCCCTTTCTGCTGATGTGGGGAGACGAGGACCCGGTGATACCGGTCGAGCACGGGCGCCGCGTCCGCGAGCTGGTCGCCCACAGCCGCTACGTCGAGATCGAGGGCTCGGGCCACTGGCCGATGCTCGATGCCCCCAAGCGGATCGTGCACGAGCTGACCAGCTTCATCGAGGAGACCGAACCGTTCGAGTGGTCGCTGGAGCGGGTGCGCGAGCGGCTGCGGCGTGGCCCGGAGGGTTAAGGTGCCAGTGGCCAGTCTTTCGGCCCTCGTCAACGGCTGCGAGTGTTGATATAGGCCCACGGGAAGAACCGATAGAACACAGGGGACAACAGGGGATGTCAGGCGCGCCCGTACGCATGAAGCTGGTGGCAAATGGCCGCTCCGACCTCGACGCACCGCGTACACCTCGGCATGCGGGTTACGCAGCTGTCGGTCTTGCTGCTCGTGATCGCGCTGATTGCCGGCTTCGCTTCCCCGGCCAGCGCCGCGAGCAGGGCCGCGGGCAAGGCCTGCCGTGACAAGAGCGAGAACACCCGTCGCCTCGACCTGAAGGTCAAGGGGGAGAAGACCTTCGGCTACTTCGCGCTGCCGAACAGGAAGCCGAGGGGGCTGGTCGTCTTCTTCCACGGCAACACCCAATCGGCGATCACGTCCCGAAGCACCCTGCCGTGGCATTTCGGCAGTCCAGAATCGCCTCGGGCGCTCCGAGTATTCGGAGGCATCGATGAATCCACGGAAGCCCGGGCCCGTGGCCCCGGAGGCATGTTCGGTGCGGACGGTCTGTCGGCAGGGCGCGTCTGCTCGTCGCGCAAACCAGGAGTGCACCTAAAGGCTCGGCTCGGCGGGGGCGATGCGACAATCACACCGGGATGATGTCCGCTGCGTCTACGCGCGTCCTGGTCGTTGCTCACCGAACCGCGGCGACGCCGAGGCTGCTCGAGGAGGTCCGCGCCCGGGCTCGCAGGTCTCCCTGCACGTTCACGCTGGTTGTGCCGCGTCCCTACTGGGACCCGGAAACCGACGAAGCGGCGGCGACGCTTGAGCTGGCCATCCCACTGCTCAACGAGGCCGCGGGTGGCCACGTCGCAGGGATCGTGGGCGATAGCGATCCGTTCGTCGCCGTGCAGGATGCAGTCGAGGGAGGGGGGTTCGACGAGATCATCATCTCCACGCTTCCGGCGCGCGTCTCGCGCTGGCTCCGCCGTGATCTCCCTCACCGGGTCGAGACGCTCGGCCTCCCTGTCACCGTTGTCACCGCCCAGCAATCCGAGCGCGTCGTCTCCGAGGCTCGCTGAGAAGCGTTCGCGGCCGCGTCCACCCCGGACAGCCAAGCGCTCCCGTTCCCGTTGGAGGGGCTGCCGCTCGTCGCGCGTTGCGGGTCGCACCGCCGAGGAGCGGTTCGAGTCGCTTCCGGACTTTGACTACGAGCCGAGCTACAGGGCTGTCGGCGACCTGCGATTGGCCCACCTCGAAACCACGGGATTGTCACTCGACCACGACGGAACTACCTCAGCCGGTGACCTCGGCGCGAGCCTTCTCGCCCGCCTTCAGCTGGTACAGGCCCCACGGCGGGTTGGCGTTCACGACGCGCCCGTCCCTGCAGGCGGCGCGGAAGCTCGCGAACCGCTTCCGCGGGTGCTTGGCCTTCACCTTGTAGTTCCCGCGGGGGACCTCGGCCCAGATGATCCCTCCATCGATCGAGGTCTCGGTTAGCGACGGATCCGGGATCACACTGTCGTTGAAGTACACGGGGCCGGGCACCCGCGGCCGCGTCGACGCGGTCGCTCCTGCGACGCCGTGCGCGCCGTAGGCGACGAACTCCGCAAAGCTCAGCCCCCGGATCCGCTTCGTGCTCGCGGTGGACACGATCGCGCATCTGGCGGGGTCGCCGTTCTCGTCGAGCTCCACGTCGAGCAGCGTCGCGAGCGCGAAATAGGTCGGGATGGTGGGGATCTGGAAGTTGACGCGCTTCAGGTCACGATCGCGGGTGAAGAACGTCTGCAGGTAGATGCCGTGATGGCCCTCGGCCTCGATGTAGGGCGTCACCTTCGCCCCCTCGGCTACCCGGAGCCGGTAGCGGCCGTCGGCGCGGCTGGTCGCGGAGTCGCCCGGTGCGCCCCGCGCCCGAATCGTCGCCCCCGCGATCGGCTCCTGGTTGTCGAAGGTGTACGCGGTGCCCTTGATCAGCACCTCGTCCTTCGCCGCGCTGGCGTGCGCGTCGGCGGCGCCGAGCGCCAGGAAGGCCACCGCGACCAGACCCGCCAGGACGCGCGTCGGGATCCTCGTCCGACTCGTGAATGAATCTCCCACACTGGTGACGATACGTGAGGGCAGAGTGAGAGACATACGGATACGGGCCCCGTATCGGTTCGACCGTGACGCACGGCCCGAGCCTCCCCGTGGTCTTCCTCGCCGTTGACCGCCGCCAGGGCGACCGTCGAGCCGCCGAGCTCGAGGCGCAGGCGCGAGTCGCGCGAGCCAAGGGTCTCTTCGAAGTCCAGGTAGCCGACGTGGCGCGCGTCGTGGTTGCCCGGCACGAGCACCACGTTCGGGCACTCGATCCGCTCCAGCTCCCGCTCGGCGATCGGGAAATTTTGGTCCTGGTATCCCTCGTCCGTAGGGTCGCCGGCGACGACAACGAGGTCGGGTCCGGCCGCGTTCACCTCCGTGATCGCGGCGCGAAGGAGCTCCTCGCGGTAGCGGGCGCCCCCGCTTCTGCCCTCCGCATTAATCGCGCGATCGCGTGGCACTCCGAGGCTGAAGCACGTCCCGCGGGTCGAATAGCCCCTATCGAGCGTAGGATCACGTCTTACAGAAAGCGTGGTCCGTCGGGACACTGTTCGCGGACCCGGAAGGAGTCCATACACATGCCACCCAAGCCCCCCGACGTACTCGACCAGGCCCGGTCCTTGATCGAGCGCCGGCTCAAGGAGCTCGATGACGAGCGAAAGCGGCTCGAGGGGACGCTCTCGGACATCACCGGTGGGAGGGTCGGACGCCGCCGACAGGGTCGCCCCCGGGGTTCGACGAACACCCGGCGCGCCACCGGGCGCAGGCGGGGACGGCGCCGCTCGACGCGGGCAGACCAGGCGGTCAAGCACGTGCAAGCGAACCCTGGCATCACCGCCTCCGAGATCGCGAAGAAGATGCGCATCCAGCCCAACTACGTCTACCGGGTGATGGGCGACCTCCAAAAGCAGGGCAAGGTCCGCAAGAAGGGCAAGGGGTACGTCGCCGCATAGACGACCTCCCCCGGTGATCGAACGCTTGGCCGAGCTCCTGGCCGAGGAGACAGGTCTATACAGCCACCTGCTTTGATCCTTCGATCTAGGGCCGCTAGGGTCGAAAGCACGAGATGCCCCTTCCCGTCCTCCTCGCCGTTGACGAAGACCAGGACGCCCTCGATGAGGTCGAGACTCAGCTCGTCCAGCGCTACGCCCGTGACTACCGTGTCGAGAGCCTGAGCGGTCCGGAGCAGGCGCTCCGGAGGCTCGCGGAGCTGGCGCGGGCCGGCGAAGAGGTGGCGCTGGTGCTGGCGGGTAAGTCGGTCTCGGATGCGACCGGCGGTGAGCTGCTGGAGCGGGCGCGGCAGCTCCATCCGCACGCCCAGCGTGGGCTCGTGGTTCCGGGGGGCGCCTGGGCAGACCCGCCGACCGCCGAGGCGATCCTCGACTCGATGGCCCTGGGGCGAATCGACTACTACATTCCGAGGCCGGCGGCCTCGCCGGATGAGGTCTTCCACCAGGCGATCTCGAGCTTCTTGCTCGAGTGGGCGACGGAGCGGCGCAAGGTTCCGCACACGATCCACATCGTCGGGGAGGCGTGGTCGGGCAGGGCCTACGAGCTGAGGGAGGTTTTCGAGCGCTGCGCGGTCCCGCACTCCTTCTGTCTGGCCGACTCCGACGAGGGGCGGGGACTCTGCGCAAAGGCGGGTCCCGAGGCAAAGCTCCCGCTGATGATCCTTCCCGACGGGCGGGCCCTCAGCGACCCCTCCAACGCAGAGCTCGCGAAGGCCGCCGGCGCCCCGGTCGACTTCGAGGAGCGTCCCTACGACGTCGTCATCGTTGGCTCAGGGCCGGCGGGCCTGTCGGCGGCGGTCTACGGCGCCTCCGAGGGGTTGCACACCCTCGTGGTGGACGAGGGCGGCATCGGTGGACAGGCCAGGTCAAGCTCGCTGATTCGCAATTACCTCGGCTTCCCGAGGGGGGTCAGCGGGAATCGGCTCGCCGAGCAGGCCTACGAGCAGGCCTTGGTCTTCGGGGCGAGCTTCGTCTTGATGCACAGGGCGACCGCGCTCAGCCGCTCGGGTGGCCGGCTCGAGGTCTCGCTCTCGGACGGACGGCGCGTCAACGCCGGAGCGGTGATCCTCGCCACCGGCGCCAGCTACCGCCGCTTGGGCGTTCCCTCGCTCGAGGCCCTGAAGGGCGCCGGCGTCTTCTACGGAGGACCGGCCTCGGAGGCCCATGCTCTCACGGGAAAGGACGCCTACGTCGCGGGTGGCGGGAACTCGGCCGGCCAGGCGGCCCTGCACCTTGCGCGCTACGCGCGGCGGGTCACGCTCGTCGTCCGCGCCGAATCGCTCGAGGCCGGGATGTCCCACTACCTGGTGCGGGAGCTCGAGGCTACGCCGAACGTGGAGGCACGCACCAGCACCTCGGTGGTCGGCGGGGGAGGGGAAGGCCGTCTTCAGGAGCTGGTGCTGCGGGAGCGAGCCACCGGCGACGAGAAGACGGTCCCCGCCGACGCGCTCTTCGTGCTGATTGGGGCCCGCCCGCACACCGACTGGCTGACCGACGAGATAGCGAGGGACGAACACGGGTTCCTGTGCACGGGCGAGGACGTCCCGGACGACCACGGCTGGCCGCTCGAACGCCGGCCGTTCGCCCTCGAGACGAGCGTGCCGGGAGTGCTCGCCGCCGGTGACGTGCGGCACGCCTCCGTCAAGCGCGTGGCCTCGGCGGCCGGCGAGGGCTCGATCGCAGTGCATCTGGTCCACAACGTGTTCGCGGGCGCGCGCGCCGGGCAGCCGACCGGCGATGGAGCACTCGCCGGAGGGTAATTAGCACGCGGTGCCCTTGATCAGCACCTCGTCCTTCGCGGCGCCGCTGCCCCGGGTCTCGACGCCGTGGCTGCAGTTCAAGGACGCCTACAGGAGCGAGTGCTCATCCGTCGATGGCGCGAGCGTCCTGCAGATCGCGACCTCGCCGGGTGCCCGCGAGTTGAATCGACGCGGAAGCGGTGGTGCGCGTCCCGACGGGCTCGCTTCCGCTTTCGGCAAGGAGTCGCTCTCCCGCCGTGAACGAGTGCCGCCACCCGCCGGCTTAACTCGTCGGTGCGATACCTCGTTCGGAGCGAAGGACAGAGACGACCTCGAAGACCTCGACTCGCGGATCGCCCTCGACGCGGTAGGCCTCGGGAATCGTCGCGGCGAGATCCGACTCGCGGAACTCGCGCATCGAGTCCTCGTCCTCCCACACGTAGATCCCGCCGTACTCGCCGGTCTCGGGCTCCCGGATGTAGAGCTTCTGCCGCAGTCCTGGCAGCGCCTCGTACTGCGGCGCTCGCTGGACGATGGTCTTGGCGGCCTCCGCATCCGAGAGGCCGGTCTTGTACTTGACGACCTGGACGATCATTGGTCTCGACCTCCTGCGCTTGGTGGATGGCGCTCAGGCGAGCTTAGACCCATCGCGTTGCGCTACCCCGCACCCCGCCGGCTTCGAGGGCTTCCTCCCGGGTCTTGAAGGCCTGAAACCTCACTACCTTGCCCATCCGAAGCGTGTAGACGACGGCCCAACGCCGCTCAAGCAGCACCCCCCGCGTCCCGATTGAGTCCGCGCCTTGGCCCTCAGGCGTCGCCGGAGCCTGAGCTGCTTGCGTCTCGGCGACCGCTCGGCACGGCGTTCCCACCCCTGGGCGCATCTGGAGCGAGCGAACCTTGGGTGTAGCGTCTGAGTATGTCGACTGAGTGGCCACCGCTCGCCTACGACTCGTGGAGCGCGACATGCGACACGCTCCACGCGCATACACAGGTGCTCGGAAAGCTCGCAGTGGAGCTTGCCCCGCCCGAGCCCCAGCTCCAGCACGCCGCCCTGCGGCTGAGCGCGCGCGGTTGGGAGACGCTTGGGCTGCCGGCGCCCGACGACTCCGGGGCCATCGTTGCGGCCCTTGATCTACGCACGCACGAGGCCGTAGTCGAGCACAGCGGTGGCCGGGAGATACGGATTGCGCTCACGCCCAACCGCTCCGTCGCCGAAGTGACGCGCGAGGTGCTCGAGGCCCTAGGCGACCTGGCCGGAGCAGTCGAGATCAATCCCACGCCCCAGGAGGTGCCCTGGGAGGTACCCCTCGACGAGGACCACGAGCATGCGACCTATGACCCAGACCAGGTGGCGGTGTATTTCGAGGCCGCCACCCGGGCGGCGCTCGTGCTTGCCGCAGTCCGGGCGCCGTTTCGGGGACGCTCGACACCCGTCAATGCCTGGTGGGGCACCTTCGACCTCGCGGTCAGCTTCTTCTCGGGACGGCCCGCCGATCCACCGTCGGACGACTTCATCATGCGCAACGGAGGGGATGCCCAGCAGGTCGGAATCGGCTGGTGGCCGGGCGATCCGAAATACGGGCGGGCGGCCTTCTTCGCTCTCGCATACCCGGCGCCCGATGGCTTTGCGGATGCGACCCTGAGCCCCGCTGCTGCACGCTGGGACGGGCAACTCGGTGAGTACGTGCTCGACTGGGAGGACGTCCGGAAGAGCACCGATCCAGCGGCCCTCGCGCTGGAATTCGCCCGCTCCGCTTTCCGCCACGCCTGTGAGGTGTGTGAGTGGGACCCCGTTCTCGCCGCGACGGCAGAGGGTGTTCCGCCGCCGATCAGGTGATCCTCCTGCGGCATCGGCGGCCCGTAGGGCGGTGAGCGCTCGGGCCCCCAACGGACTGACTCCCGGTCGGAGACGGCGATCACGTACTAGGTGCGAAGAAGCCACAGGCTCACGCTGGTGGAATACGGAGACTTCGGCTGCCCGCACTGCTTCGCCGCCAAGCTCCCGATCGAGTCGCTCCTTCAGCGGTTTGACGGCCTGAGGCTCGTCGGGCGTCATTTCCCGGACCCCGAGCTTCATCTCGGAGCCGACCTCGCCGCCGAGCTCTCAGAACTCGCCGCGGCACACGGGAAGTTCTGGCAGCGCACTCGCTGCTTCTGGTCGCGGGCGCGTCAGCGGGGTGGAGGTCGATGACCGACGGGCGTGGATCGTCGAGTTGAGAGAAGGCAGGGTTGCCAGCTGCGCGGTTTCCTCCACCATCGCGAGGACTTCGAGGCCACCGGACTGCGGGAGTAGGCCTGGCGAGCTTCGCTACGCGCTTCTAGCGCGTCTCCACGACCAGCGGCGGCAGCGCTAGGCTCTCGAAAACGGGCAGCGGCTCCTGGAGATGCCGCGGGAGAACGTCGAAGTGCTCCGTAAGGCTTATGACGCCTGGACCGCGGCGACCTAGACGCGTTCACTCAGCTCTTCGCCGCTGACGCCATCGTGCACCCGGTCGAATACTGGACCGACGCGCAGATCCGGCACGGTCGCGAGGAGATCAGCCCCGGCAAACCCCTCACCGCCGAAGCGTGCGCCAAGTGAGGGCGTCAAAGAGGCGATCGGGGACGAGGCTCGCACCCGGGTGAGGAGTTGGGCGGCGACGCCGACCGGATAGCGCGAGGATGGACTGCGGGCGGTCAGGGCCTCCTCGATCGCCTCCGCGACCTTCTCCGCGTCCATGCCCCGCTCGTCCTGCTGGGCGAGGCGCTCGGTGAACTTGTCGAGCTGCTGCTCGTAGTGGCGCGAACCGTTCGCCTGCCGACGACGGATCCGCTCGATCGCCTTGCGCCAGATCTCCGAGGAGGCGCTCGCCGGCTCGACGAGCACGACCTCGACGTTGCCGGGACGCAGCTCCTGGCGCAGGGTCTCGCCCACCGCCTCGAGAGCGAACTTGGAGGCGTGATAGGCGCCGGCGAGAGGGAAGGCGACCCGACCGCCGAGCGAGCTGACGAAGACGATCCGTCCCTCGACCTCGCGAATCTGCGGCAGGAAGGCCTGGGTGACGGCGAGCTGGCCGACGACGTTGACCTCGAGCTGGCGGCGGAAATCGGCGATCGGAAGCTCCTCGAGCGGCCCTGGGACGGGGATGCCAGCGTTGTTCACAAGCGCCGAGAGCGGGGCCCCGCCGAGTTCCTCTGCGATCAGTTTCCGCGCCCTGGCGATCGAGCGGGCCCTGGTCACGTCAAGAGGCGGGGTCGAGAGCCGCGGCGACCCTTGCGAGCACAGCGACTCGGCGTCGGCCTGCTCCCTGACCGTGGCGAAGACCTTGAACCCGGCGCGGTCGAGCCTGAGCGCGGTGGCGCGCCCGATCCCGCTCGAGGCTCCGGTGACGACGACCGCGTCCACGATCAGCCCTCCCGCAGGGCGGCGACGCCGTCGCGGCCGCCCGACCCTCGCTCGAAAAAGTCCCACGGCTCGACTGCGAGCGCGCGGTGCACGTGCCGGCCGCCCTCGTCGCCGAACCCCTCCTCGCCAGGGTTCCAGACCCCAAGGCGCGCACCCGGCCCCACGGCGAGCCAGGTCCGGTCGGGTTCGCGCGAGATCTCGGCGAGTCCGAAGGCATCGCGG
This sequence comes from Solirubrobacterales bacterium, assembly GCA_035461345.1. Classification (GTDB taxonomy): domain Bacteria; phylum Actinomycetota; class Thermoleophilia; order Solirubrobacterales; family 70-9; genus DASPWW01. The sequence continues at coordinate 17,354 of DATHVJ010000017.1, forward strand.
TGGAAGGACGCGAGGGCCTCGGGGTCCCGCGCCTCCAGCGTGATCTCGGCGAAGCCGCTGACCGTCATCCCCGCTTTGATCTCCAAATGGAGCTTTTGTAAACCGGCGATTGAGGTTCGCTCGGAGGCGTGGCCGAGCTCACCAGTGCAGCTCGCTCCCGTCAAAGGTAGACGATCCGGGACGGGCTGATACGCGGGGCGAAAGACCTTCTCGACCCGGGGCCGGAGCCCTCGAAGCCGCCGGGCTGTCGGAGTAGGGGCCGGGCGAAATCTCTCGGAACGCAACGGTGAAGGCTTCTTGACCCATCCCCCTGAATCGTGTTTGATCGAAAGGTCCGGAGACTCGACCCGTCCGCGAAGAGGAGAGCGCATGGAAAGCGGTTCCGGTTCGGCAGCAGAGGCCGGAAGCAGGGACGCATCCACCGATGGACTCGACGAGCGCCGCGACGCCTTGGTCGAGCGGCTCTTCCTCGCAGCGGTGGGCGCCACGGAGGTGTTCGGCGTATACCTTGGCGATCGGCTGGGGCTCTACCGATTGCTCTCTGAGGGGGGACCGGCGACCTCGGTCGAGCTTGCGAGCGCCGCGGGGCTGAGCGAGCGCTACGTGCGCGAGTGGCTCGAGCAACAGGCCGCGAGTTCCATCCTTGCTGTTGAGGATGCCGGCGTCGATGCGAAGGAGCGCCGATACTCGCTGCCCTCCGGCCACGACGAAGCGCTCCTGGACGAGCACAGCCTGAACTACATAGCGCCGATTGGGCGTCTCGTCGTGGCCTGCGTGCGACCGATCGACGCCCTACTCGATGCGTTTCGTACAGGCGAGGGGGTGCCGTACGCAACCTACGGCGGGGATCTTCACGACGGGCAGGCGCGCTTCACGCGCCCGATGTTCGAGAACCTGCTCGGCACGGAGTGGCTTCCCGCGATCACCGATGTGCACGAGCGACTACGCGCCGATCCACCCGCACGCGTCGCGGACATCGCGTGCGGCGAGGGATACTCGAGCCTGGCAATCGCCCGCGCCTATCCGTCAGTGCGCGTCGATGGCATCGATCTCGACGAGGCGTCGATAGAGGCGGCGCGAAGGCACCTTGCCGAAAGCGGGCTGGAGGACCGGGTGACCTTCCATCTGCGCGACGCGGCCGACGCGGAGTTCGCCGGGAGCTATGACCTCGTCTACATCCACGAGGCGCTGCATGACATGTCGCATCCAGTCCAGGTGCTCTCGACCTGCCGGGCGCTGCTCGCGGACGGCGGCTGCGTCGTAATCGCGGACGAGCGGGTGCCCGACCAGTTCGACCCTCCCAGCGATGAAGTGGAGCGCTTCTACTACGGGTTCAGCATCCTCCATTGCCTTCCTGTGGGCATGGTCGGGGAGAACCCCGCCGGAACTGGGACCGTCATGCGCGCCTCAACCGTGCGCCGCTACGCGGAGCAGGCGGGCTTTCGGGAATCGGTGGTGCTCCCGATCGAGAACGACTTCTACCGCTTCTACCAGCTCAATCCCTAAGCGAACTCCCTGAACTTCCTGGACTGAGCGCCGGCGGACCCTCGTCGTTCGACTCCGCGACTGATCCGCGCGAGAGTCGCGCTCCTCCTTTGCATGGAAGCAGAAGCGGCGCCCCTTGGGTCGGGGCGTGCCGGCCTCGGACGGTCACCGACTGCGCCGGGCGCAAACGAACGCGGTCGTCGGTGCTCCTCAGCGCAGCCGCGAGGCTCGGGCGCGAGCGCGCCGCAACGCGGCCCGGCGGCTGACGAGCCACAGCCGGTCGGCGCCGGCCCACCCCGCGAAGCACAGTCCGCCGACC
>DATHVJ010000018.1:0-3521 GCA_035461345.1 Solirubrobacterales bacterium
GAGGCCGCGAACCGAGCCCGCGAGCTCCAGAACCTGCCGGGAAACGTGGCCACGCCCTCGCACCTCGCGGAGCGCGCCGAGGAGATCGCCGCGGGCGACGAGCGTGTGTCGGTCGAGGTGATGGGCCGGGACGAGATCGAGCGCCTCGGAATGGGCGGCCTCGCGGCAGTGTCGCGCGGGACGGACGAGGAGCCGCGCCTGATCGTCCTGCGCTATGCCGGCGCCGGCGGGGGCTCGGAGCTGCTGACGTTCGTAGGCAAGGCGGTGACGTTCGACTCGGGCGGAATCTCGATCAAGCCCTCCGCCCACATGCACGAGATGAAGATGGACATGTCGGGCGGGGCGGCCGTGCTCGAGGCGGTAGCGGCGATCGCCGAGCTCGGTTTGCCCGTCGACGTCCTGGCAGCCGTACCGGCGACCGAGAACATGCCCAGCGGCCACGCCACCAAGCCCGGCGACATCATCACCCAGCACAACGGCCGCACGGTCGAGGTCATCAACACCGACGCCGAGGGGAGGCTGATCCTCGCCGACGCGCTGAGCTGGTGCGTGGAGCAGGGCGCGACCAGGATCGTCGATCTTGCGACGCTGACCGGCGCCGTCCTCACCGCGCTCGGGTCGACGTACGCGGCGCTGATCTCGAACGACGACGCGTGGGCCGAGCGCGTGCGCGCCGCGGCCGCGCAGACGGGTGAGCTCGCGTGGCGGCTTCCCCTCCACCCGGAGTACAAGGAGCTCACGAAGGGCACAGTGACGGACCTGGTGAACTCCTCCGAGAAGCGCAAGGCAGGGACGATCTACGCCGCGTCGTTCCTGGAAGAGTTCGTGGGCGACGTCCCGTGGGTCCATCTCGACATCGCCGGGACCGCGTGGGACGTGGGGCGGGAGTACGTCGGCAAGGGCGCGACCGGGTACGGGGTGCGGCTGTTGGTCACGTTGGCGAGCGAGGCGGCGACCACCTAGCCGACGCTCTACAGCGCCAGCAACCTGAGCAGCTTTCGCGCCAGCGCCCGGTCGCCGGTCACGCGGACGTGGCGACGGGCGACCCGCGCGAGCGCCGCGCGGCCCCTGACCCGCGCCGGGTTGGGCACGCCGCGCACGTGCGGGGCGGTCGCGAAGTGGACGATGTCCGGAAGCGAGCCCGAGATCGCGAGGTCGGGGCTGCGAAAGTCGCCGTCCTCGACCGTGATCGCGCGCGCCGTGAAGGTGATCCGCACGGGGGCGAACGGCTCCGCGAATCGCAGCACGACCCGCCCGCGCATCGCAGCCGCGACCTCGGGACGCCGGTCCACCCCGTGCTCGATCAGGCCGAACATGCTCGGCGCGACGCCGCTCTCGACCAGCTTGCCGAGCCGGACCTCGGGCGGCGGCTGCGGCTCGCTGGGCACGGCAGCATCGTAAGGGCCCTAAGCTGCGGCGCCGTGGACTTCGAGCTGTCCGACGAGCAGCGGCTGGTGCAGCGGACCGTGCGCGAGTTCGCGCGCGACGAGGTGGCTCCGATCGCCGAGCAGCTCGACCGCACGAAGGCCTTCCCGTACGAGATCGTCGCCAAGCTGGGCGAGCTGGGGCTGATGGGTATCCCGTTCCCCGAGGAGTACGGAGGCGGCGGCGCCGACACGCTCTCGTACGTGCTCGCGGTCGAGGAGCTGGCGCGGGTCGACTCCTCGGTCTGCATCACGATGGCCGCCCACACCTCGCTCGGGACGATGCCGATCCACCTGTGGGGGACGGACGAGCAGAAGGGCGAGTGGCTGCCCGACCTGTGCACCGGCCGCCGCATCGCCGCGTTCGGCCTCACCGAGCCCGAGGCCGGCTCGGACGCCGGCAACACCCGCACGCGGGCCGAGCTCGAGGGCGACCAGTGGGTGATCGACGGGGCGAAGCAGTTCATCACCAACGCCGGCACCGATATCTCCGCCTGCGTGACGATCACCGCCCGCACCGGAGAGCGCGAGATCTCGAACATCATCGTCCCCAACGGGACTCCGGGCTACGAGCAGGGCGAGCCGTACCGGAAGATGGGCTGGAACGCCTCCGATACCCGGCCGCTGTCGTTTGACGGCTGCCGGGTCCCCGAGTCGAACCTGCTGGGGCGGCGCGGCGAGGGGTTTCGGAACTTCCTCCACATCCTCGACGGGGGCCGGATCGGCGTCTCCGCGATGGGCGTGGGGCTGGCGCAGGGGGCGCTCGACGAGGCACTCGCGTACGCGAAGCAGCGCCGCGCCTTCGGGCAGCCGATCTCGAAGTACCAGGCGATTCAAGCCAAACTCGCCGACGTGTCGGCCGAGATCGAGGCGGCCCGCCTGCTCACCTACCGCGCCGCGCTGCTCAAGGACCGCGGCGAGCCGTTCACGCTCGTCGCCGCGCAGGCGAAGCTGAAGACCGGACGGCTCGCCGTGCGGGCGACCGAGGAGGCCGTCCAGATCCACGGCGGCTACGGGTACATCGAGGAGTACCCGGTGTGCCGCTTCTACCGCGACGCCAAGATCCTCACGATCGGCGAGGGCACCGACGAGGTGCAGCAGATGGTGATTGCGCGCGAGCTCGGCTGCTAGACGGCCGGGCGAGACATCACCGACCCCGGCGGGCGGCCGGCCAGCCGCTCGGCGCGGTCGGTCTCGAAGTGCGCGGCGAGCGTGGTCTCGCGCTCGAGGTCGAGCGGCTCGCCGGGCTCCACCCTCGGCGCGCCGCGCAGCGTCTCGCGCGGGTAGGGGACCCACACCCGCCCCACCCCGCCGACGGCGGTCCGCACGGGGACCAGCGTGCGGCGGCCGAAGCGACCGACCCGCACGAGCAGCCACTCGGGCTCGCCGCTGGTGGCGTCCACGTACGCGCCCTCCACCTTGCCCACCCCCCCGCCGCCGATGTCGTCGAGGCGCCATCCGACCCAGCCCTCGATCTCGTCGACCGGCGGGTGCTCGATCGCGGGATCAGCCATCGCCGACCCTCTCGAGCAGCTCGCGGGCGGCGGAGGCCGGGTCCGTCTCGCGCCTGACGACGCGCTCGAGCAGCTCGGCGACCTCGGGGTCCCCCTCCGCCCGCGCCTCGAGGTCGCGCCGCAGCCGCGCCGCGGCGAGCCCCAGCACCTCGTTGCGCAGGTTGCGCGCCCGGCGCTCCTGGAGCGTCCCCTCGGCCTCGATGTGGCGGCGGTGCTCGTCGATCTTGGAGAGCAGCTCCGCGACGCCCTCGCCGCGTGCCGCCTCGGTGCGCAGCACCGGGACGTCCCACGAGCCCCGCGCTCCGAGCGACAGTACCGTCCGCACCTCGCGCTCCATCGTGTCGGTGAGCGGGTGGTCGGCCTTGTTGATCACGATCACGTCGGGGATCTCCATCACACCGGCCTTGAGCGCCTGGATCGAGTCCCCGGAGCCCGGCATCAACGCCAGCACGATCGTGTCGGCGTGGTCGACGACGTCGATCTCCGCCTGGCCTACGCCGACGGTCTCCAGCAGCACGTCGTCCTTCCCCGAGGCGTCCATCACGAGCGCCGCCTGCAGCGCCGCCTCCGCTAGGCCCCCGAG
>DATHVJ010000019.1:0-2516 GCA_035461345.1 Solirubrobacterales bacterium
GGACCCTGCGCCCCGAGCTCGAGCTCGACGGGGCCGGCGCCGTGCTGTCGACGTGGAGCGACGACCCGTGGGTGCGCGGCGCCTACTCCACCCTGCCTTCCGACGAGGTTGCCGACGCGCTCGCCGACCCCGTCGGCCCGCTCGCGTTCGCCGGGGAGCACACGGCGGGCGAGTTCGCGGGCCTGATGGAGGGCGCGCTGCGCAGTGGCCGCCGCGCCGCCCGGTCACTGACTGCCTAAGGCCCCTGCCTAAACGCGCGACGGCGCATGCGGGCTTGCGCCCGCATTACCGCTCCCCATCCATGGCTCGCTCGCGGAGCACGTCGCGCGTAATGTTCTGGACGTGCCGGACACGGGGTTCCCAGCTCAGGACGCGCAGAGCGACTTCTCGCGCGCGCGCCGGCGCCAGGTGCTCGCCCGGCTGTCGAAGCGGCTGCGGCGCGAGCCGGACGACGTCGACCTCGTGCTCCCGTTCGAGGAGGTCCGCGACGCGCTCGGGTTTCGGGGCGAGCGCCATCTCGGCCTCCAGGTGATCCCGCTCGACTCGATTGTCGGCACGGTCGACCGCTCGCGTGAGTTCGACCGCCGCTTCCGCCCCACCTCGCGCCGGGTTCGCGACCGGTGGCAGCGGATTGCAGCCGCGCAGCGCAAGGGCGAGGCGATGCCGCCGATCTCGGTGTACCGGATCGGTGACATGCACTTCGTCGAGGACGGACACCACCGTGCCTCGGTCGCGCGGGCCCAGGGCCGCCGCGACATCGACGCGTACGTGACCGAGGTGCTGACCGAGGTCGACCCCGACTCCGGCCTGCGAGCGGCCGACCTGCCCTTGAAGAGCCACGAGCGCGTGTTCTACGAACGCGTCCCGCTTCCGCCCCGGGCGCGGTCGCGGATCGAGCTCTCGGACCCGTGGGACTACGGCCACCTCGCCGAGGCGGTGGAGGCATGGGGATTTCGCGCGATGCAGGCGTGCGGGCAGTTCATGACCCGTGAGCAGGTCGCCGAGGCGTGGTTCCGGGACGACTACGAGCCGATCGTCGCCGCGGTGCGCGAGGCCGGCATGATGCGGCCCGGCGAGACCGAGGCCGAGGCGTACACGCGGGTCGTCGCGGAGCGCTACTTCCTGATGCGCTCGCACAGCTGGGACGAGGAGGTGCTCGAGCACCTCCAGCGCGAGCGCGCCCGGCGCAGCCGCTGACCGGCTACCCGACCGCCAGGTTGCGCCCGCTCTGGGGGTCGAACAGGTGCAGCTTCGAGGTGTCGAGCCACAGCTCGGCCTCGGTTCCGCGCTCGATCTCGCTCGCGGCATCGAGCCGCGCCACGACTTGGCCCTCGCCCGAGCTCGGGACATCGTCGGCGCCCGCGTCCTGGGCCAGCTCCGTGAGCTGATCCGACTCCACACCCATGCCCTCGAGCTGAAAGTAGGCGTACTGCTCGGCGCCCATTGACTCGACGAGGTCGATCTTGGCCTTGAAGGTGACCCCGTCGCCGCGGGCGGCCGCCGACACGCGCGACGCGTCCTCGAAGCTCTCGGGGCGGATGCCGGCGATCACCGAGCCGCTGGCGCCGGAGCCCCGAGCCTGCTCCGGGATGCGCAGCTCGCCGAGCGGGGTCTTGACCTTGTCGCCGCTCAGCTCGCCGGGCATGAAGTTCATCGCCGGCGAGCCGATGAAGCCGCCGACGAACAGGTTCAGCGGGCGCTCGTACAGGTCGGCGGGCCTGCCGACCTGCTGCAGTGCGCCGCTGCGCATCACCGCGACGCGGTCGCCGAGCGTCATCGCCTCGGTCTGATCGTGGGTGACGTAGACGGTCGTCGTGCCCAGCTGCTTCTGAAGCCGCGCGACCTCGGTCCTCATCTGGACTCGCAACTTCGCGTCGAGGTTCGAGAGCGGCTCGTCCATCAAGAACGCCTTCGGGTCGCGGACGATCGCCCGCCCCATCGCCACACGCTGGCGCTGGCCCCCCGACAGGTTGGCGGGCTTGCGGTCGAGGTGCGCCTCGAGGTCGAGGATCCGCGCAGCCTCCTCGACCTTCTTGCGAACCTCTTCGTTGGGGACCTTGGCCAGCTTCAATGGGAAGGCCATGTTGTCGCGCACGCTCATATGCGGGTAGAGCGCGTAGTTCTGGAAGACCATCGCGATGTCGCGGTCCCTCGGCGCGTACTGGTTGACGACGTCGCCGCCGATCTTCAGCTCGCCCTCACTGATGTCCTCGAGACCGGCGATCATCCGCAGCGCCGTCGACTTGCCGCAGCCAGAGGGACCGACGAGGATGACGAACTCGCCGTCGGCGACCTCGAGGTTCATGTCCTTGACGGCCTCGTAGCCGTCGGGGAAGCGCTTGCTGATCCCATCGAGAACGATGTCAGCCATCGCGATCCCTCCCTTCTCGGTAGTGGGTCATCCCTTCACCGCCCCGGAGGTCAGACCAGCGACGATCCGCCGCTGGAAGATCAAGACGAAGATGATGATCGGGATCGTCACCAGCATGGCGGCGGCAGCGATGCTCGCGCTCGGC
>DATHVJ010000020.1:0-8160 GCA_035461345.1 Solirubrobacterales bacterium
GCACGGCCCGCCCGAGCGGGAGCTGGCGGCGCTCGCGCGGGCGGTCGGCGCCCAGGAGGTCCACTTCACGGCCGACGTGTCGCCGTTCGCGCGCAGGCGTGACGACCGGGTCCGCGCGCGGCTGAAGCGCGCCGGGGTACGCCTCGTCGCCCACCCCGGGCTCAACCCGATCGACGACCTCGGCGCGCTGCGGACACGGGCCGGCAAGCCGTACACGGTCTTCTCGCCGTTCCACCGCGCGTGGGAGGCGGAGCCGAGGCGCGAGGTCGCGCGCGCCCCGCGGCGGCTGCCGGCGCTGCCGTCGCGGCTCGCGAAGGGCCGGATCCCGTCGCTCGCCTCGCTCGGCCTCGAGCAGGAGGTGGACGAGCCGCCTCGCGGAGGCGAGACGGAGGGACGCATGCGGCTGGCGCGGTTCCTGGCCGCCGACGTGCGCCGGTACGCAGACGGCCACGACACGCTCGGCCGTGACGGGACATCTCGATTGTCGCCCTACCTGCACCTCGGCAGCGTGTCGCCGCGCGAGGCCGAGGAGCGGACGGGCCGCGGCGAGGGGCCGGCCGCCTTCCGCCGCCAGCTCTGCTGGCGCGACTTCCACCATCACGTCCTGCTCCACTTCCCGCGCAACGCCAGGTCCGAGTTCCGGGAGCGCTACCGCGGCAAGATCAGGTGGAGCCGCGCCAAGCGGCCGTTCGAGGCCTGGTGCGCGGGACGCACCGGCTACCCCCTGGTCGACGCGGGCATGCGCCAGCTTCGACGCGAGGGCTGGATGCACAACCGCGCCCGGCTCGTCGTCGGCTCGTTCCTGACCAAGGACCTCGGCGTCGACTGGCGCTGGGGCGAGCGCCACTTCATGCGCCTGCTGGTCGACGGCGACGAGGCCAACAACAACGGCAACTGGCAGTGGATCGCCTCGGTCGGGACCGACCCCCAGCCGGCGTTCCGGCGAATCTATAACCCGGCGCGCCAGATGGAGCGACACGACCCCGACGGTCGTTACGTCCGCCGTTACGTGCCGGAGCTCGCGGCGGTCCCCGACGAGTACCTGCCCGAGCCGTGGACGATGCCGCCCCAGGTCCAGCGCGAGGCGGGATGCGTGATCGGCGAGCACTACCCGGGCCCGATCGTCGATCACGCCGAGGCCAGGCAGGAGGCGCTGGCGCGCTACAGGGTCTGACCTGCGGCGGCCGGAGCCCGATGGGCGTCGCCGGCGGCGAGCTGCGCGAGCCCGGCGCGCCACCCGGGCTTCGCGAACAGGATCTGGAGGCCGACGATCCGCGCCTCGCGGAAGCTGGCCTCGGAGATCGCCAGATACATCTTCCAAGTGCGGCGGAAGCGGCGGTCGTAGCCGATGCGCTCGAGCTCGGCCTCGGCGGCCAGGAACCGCTCCCGCCAATGGGGCAGGGTGAGCGCGTAGCTGGTGCTGATGTCGTCGAGCCACACCGTGCGCATGTCGGTGTTGCGCGCCACGCAGCGCTGGATCACCTCAAGCGACGGCAGGCACCCCCCTGGAAAGATCAGCTCGGTCGCGAACGTGCGCGAGCTCTTCTCGGCGGCGTAGGCGCGGTCGTCGACGCCGATCGCCTGGAGCAGGAACAGGCCGTGCGGGCGCAGCAGCTCCGAGCAGCGGCGGAAGAAGACGTCGAAGTACTCCCACCCGACCGCCTCGATCATCTCGATCGAGACGAGCTTGTCGTAGCTGCCCCCGAGGTCGCGGTAGTCGACGCCGAGGACATCGACCTGACGCTCGAGCCCGGCAGCGGCGACCCGCGCCTCGGCGTACTCGCGCTGCTCGCGCGAGATCGTCGTCGTCGTCACCCGGCAGCCGTAGTTCGACGCCGCGTGCACGGCGAGCCCGCCCCACCCGGTGCCGATCTCGAGCAGGTGGTCGTCGGGGCGCAGCTCGAGCCGGCGGCAGATCCGCTCCAGCTTCGCCGCCTGCGCCTGCTCGAGCGTCGCGTCCTCGCGCTCGAACCAGGCGCACGAGTACATCATCGCCTCGCGGTCGAGGAAGAGCTCGAACAGCTCGTTGCCGAGGTCGTAGTGGGCGGAGATGTTGCGCCGCGCGCCGCCCCGTGTGTTGAGCAGCGGCAGCTTGGCGAGGCGCTGGGCGGGGCGGACGAACGGCGCCAGGCGCCGCCGCATCGCGTCGGCGCGGCGCAGCTCGAGCGCGCCGATCCTGAACACGGAGACGAGGTCGTCGGCGTCCCAGAGGTCGTCGGCGTACGCCTCGCCGAGCCCGACGCTGCGGCGGCGGGCGACGACCGGGTAGAAGCGCGGCGAGTGGATCGTGATCTCGGCCCGCAGATTCGCCTCGGGCGGGCCGAAGCCGAGCCGCTCGCCCGACCACTCCTCGACCAGCTCGAGCCGTCCGGCGCGGATCCGCCGCAGGGCGCGGTGAAGCGCTGTCCGGGCGGCGCGCTCGATCATCGCGCCGCCTTGGGGTGGGGGTGGAACGGCGCGCCCTTGAGCTTCAGCCGCGCCGCGTTGCCGTAGATCCGCGCGATCGCCGCCAGTACCTGCGGGGGGTGGGCCAGCGGGACGGTGGTCGTCGCCGCCCAGGTCAGCTCGCGGCGGCGCAGCGCCAGCGACGCCTCGAACACCAGCTCCCCGCGCTCGCGGTTGGCGATCCGCACGCCCAGCCGCTCGCCTGGCTGCCCCGAGCTCCACTCGTAGGTCTGCTCCATCGGCATGAACGGGGAGACGTGCATGCGCTTCGGCATCTTCCCACCGAGCGGCGCTCCGGGCGCCGAGCGCTCGATCACGTAGCAGTGGCGCTCGCCCCACGGGGTGTTGGTGACCTCGGCGATCATTGCCTGCACGGTGTCGCCTCCGTGCGCGTACAGGTAGTAGAAGCTGACCGGGTTGTAGCCGACTCCCAGCGTGCGGGCCATCGTCAGCAGCCGCACTGGTCCGCCGGGGCGCCGCCCGGTGCGGTCCGCGACGAGGTCGCGGGCGGCGTCGGCGAGCGGTACGTCGGGGTCGCCGAGGTAGTCGGCGCGGCGAAAGCGCACCGGCGCCGGTCGCCGGGCCGACCACAGCGGGTGGCGGTCGAGGACCTCGGGCAGCTCGTCGAGGTCGACGAGCAGCATCCACACCCCGTACGAGAACGAGTGCTCGACGGGGCTCAGGCGGCGGTGGCGAAGCCGGCCGTGGTAGATCGCCGTCGCGCTCACGCCGCCAGCGCCCGCTCGGGAGCGGTCAGGACCCGCCGCCCGCGCTCCAGCGCCCCGAGCCGCTCGCTCACGCGAAGCGCGCTCCACACGCCGTCCTCGTGAAAGCCCCAGCGCCAGTACGCGCCGCAGTAGTGGGTGCGGTTGGCGCCGCTGATCGCCGCCCAGCGTCCCTGGGCGCGCACCGCCGCGGCGGTGTACACCGGGTGGGAGTAGGGGATGCGGCGGATCACCCTCGCGGGGTCGATCGCGTCGGTGCGGTTGAGGGTGACGAGGAACTCGCGATCCGCGACCAGGGACTGGAGGCGGTTCATGTGGTAGGTGACCGTCGTCCGCCCTGTCGGTTCGTCGGCGAGGTGGAAGTTCCAGCTCGCCCACGCGCCGCGGCGCCGCGGGAGCAGCCGCTCGTCGGTGTGCAACACGGCCTCGTTCGGCTGGTAGTCGATCGCCCCCAGCACCTCGCGCTCCGCGTCGGTGGGGTCGGCGAGCATCGCCAGCGCCTGGTCGGAGTGGGTCGCGATCACGACCTCGTCGAAGCGCTCCACGTCATGGGTGAGCACGAGCTCGACACCGTCGGGGCGGCGGCGGATCGCGCGCACCGGGGTGCGGAGCTGGATGCGATCGCCGAACGGGGCGGTCAGCGCCTCGACGTAGCGGCGCGAGCCGCCGGGGATCGAGCGCCACCGGGGGCGGCCGACGAGCTGGAGGTTGCCGTGATTGTCGAGGAACTCGGCCATGAAGCTGGCCGGAAACGACCACAGCCGATCGGGGTCGGCCGACCAGATCGCCGAGATCTGGGGGACGATCAGGCGCTCGACGAAGTACTCCGAGTATCCGCGCTGCTCGAGGAACGCCCGCAGGGTGGGTCCCTTGCCGTTAGTCCCCACGAGCGCGCGGGCGTCGCGGAAGAAGCGCACCAGGTCGAGCAGCATGCGGTGGAAGCGGGGGTCGAGCAGGTTCGCGCCCTGCGCGAACACTCCGCGCGGACGGCTCGCCCACTCGAACCCGCCGCGCCCGTCGGAGACCGAGAAGCTCATGCTCGCGGGCTGGGTGGCGACGCCGAGCTCGGCCAGCAGGCGCTCGAAGTTGGGGTAGTTGCGGTCGTTGAGGACGATGAACCCCGTGTCGACCTCCCAGCTGCCGGCGTCGGCTTCGACGCTGATGGTGTTCGTGTGCCCGCCCGCGTAGTCGCCCGCCTCGAACACGCTCACCTCGTGGCCGGCGCGATGGAGCTCGCGCGCTGCGACGAGCCCCGACACGCCGGCGCCGACCACCGCGATCCGGCGCCCGCTCATGCCAGCGCCTCCTCGAGCCCGTCGCGGGCCCGGTCGCCGATGCGGCGGAAGATCAGCCGCATCGGGAGGTCGGCGAGGCGCAGCGCGCCCTTCAGCCGCAGGTCGGCGTCGTAGGTGACCAGCGTTCCGCCGTCTGGAAGCGGGCGGAAGCTGATCGTGTCGGTGGAGACGACCGTGTCGCTGATCGCCTGCAGGACGACGCGGTGCGGACGGTCGAGCTCGACGGTGCGGTAGGTCAGCGGCACGTCGCGGCCGAGAAAGCGCGAGATCACCTTGAACTGTGCCCCGCGCCGCACGCCGCCCGAGTTGACCGGGTACGCCTCCTTGACGCCGGGGTCCCACTCGGCGACGCTCGAGAAGTCGGCGACGTAGTCGAACACCTCCTCGGGTGGGCGCGACGTCCTCACGGTGCCTGAGTAACGGGCCATCAGCGGCCTCCTTTCTCGTCCTCGCTCCACCCGGTGATTCGGGCGAGCTCGTTCCAAAGCCGGTGGCGCTCCGCCTCCGACTCCCGGGTCCACGGGACGCGGTGCGGGGGGCGGGGCCGGCGGTCGTGCCAGAAGGCGCCGGGACGCTGCTCGGACGCGGCCGTAGCGAGCAGCCACACCGCGGTGTCGGCGCCCTGGTCGGCGTCGCGGAGCAGCGGTCGCAGCATCCGGTGGAACCGGGGCAGCGACGACGCGAGCCCGGGGGTGTCGACCCAGCCGGGGTGAAACGACGCGAACGAGACGCCGCTCGCGCGCTCGCGCTCCGCCCACAGCTCGGCGAGGATCACCTCGATCCGCTTCGTGTGCGCGTACGCGCGCGCGCCGTCGTACTCGCGCCGCTCGAGCTCGAGATCGTCGGGTCGCAGGCGCGCCGTGTACATGCCGCCGGACGAGGCGAGCACGACACGGGAGGGGGCCCCCGCGCGCAGCGAGGGGAGCATCAGGTTGGTGAGCAGGAACGGCCCCAACACGTTGGTCGCGAAGGCGAGTTCGTGACCTTGCGGGCTGCGGCGGCGGCCCGGCGGCAGGACGCCGGCGTTGTGGAGCAGGCCGTGCAGCTCGCCGGCGCGACCGAGGAAGTCGGTGGCGAAGGCCTGGACCGAGTCGAGGTCGGAGAGGTCGCAACGCTCGAGCTCGAGCCGCGAGCCCGCCTCGATGCCGGAGTCCTCGAGCTTCGAGCCGACGCGCTCGAGCGCCGCCGCGCCGCGCTCGGGATCGCGCGCCACCATGTGGACGCGGGCACCGAGCCGCGCGAGCCGCTCGGAAGCTGCCTCGCCGATCCCCGAGCTGACGCCGGTGACCAACACCGTGCGCCCCGCGAGCGCGCCGGGCGGGATGTCGCCGTCCCAGGCGGCGGCGCGGAGTCGGTAGCCGAGCGACGTGTACCCCGGGAGCACGGTCCAGTCGAGGACCCTGTCGAGCGCGCCGGCGATCATGGCCGGTGCCGCGAGCGGTGGTCCTCGACGATTCCCCACACGATCACGCCGAGCGCCGCGGCGACGAACGCGAACACCACGACCCCGTAGACGAAGATCGCACCCGGCGAGCTCATCGGCGATCACGCTCCACTCGCGCGCGCGCCTCCGGCTCGTGCCGCGGGACGAGGAATGCCCCGAGGGCGAGGATCGAGGGCACCCAGATCCCGACGAAGATGCCCTCTGTCTCGTCGCCGCCGAAGTACAGGAACACCGACAGGGCGAAGGACAGGAGCGCCGCGGCCAGGAACAGCCCCCGGGCGGCGGTGCGTCGCGTGGTTGTGTCTCTCATCTCGTTTGCCTCGCAGTGTGGAGTGTCTGCACAGTGTCTGTCAAGAGTTGCAATCGAGGTTGTAGCAGGTAGACTCTGGTCTGTCAAGAATGTGTCCAATGTTTGAACAGGAGCGAGACAGGAACGAGGGGCCGCTGGTGCGGATTGGCGAGCTCAGCCGGCGCACCGGCGTCAACGCCGACACGCTGCGGGCGTGGGAGCGGCGCTACGGCCTGCTCACCCCCGCCCGCAGCGACGGTGGTTTTCGCCTCTACAGCCGCGGCGACGAGGAGCGCGTGCGGGCGATGCGGGCGCTGATCGACTCGGGGGTGTCCGCGAGCGAGGCCGCCCGCCTGGCGCGCTCCGGCGCAGCTCCGAGGCCTTCCCCGGCGGAGACCTCCTCGGGCGGCGCCGACCGCCGCCTGCGCGAGGCGCTCGAGCGCTATGACGAGGCGGAGGCGACCGCCGTCCTCGACGACGCGATCGCCGCGCTGTCGGTCGAGGCGCTGGCCAACCGCGTCGTGCTCCCGGTCCTGGAGGAGGTCGGGGAACGGTGGGAGCGCGGCGAGGCGTCGGTAGGACAGGAGCACTTCGCCACCAACATCGTCCGCGGCCGGCTCGCCGGCCTCGCGCGCAACTGGGGGACGGGGTCGGGCCCGCTCGCGATCCTCGCCTGCCCCCCGGGAGAGCTGCACGACATCGGGTTGATCCTGTTCGGCCTCGTGCTCCGCGCGCGCGGATGGCGGATCGCCTATCTGGGCGCGAACACGCCGATCGAGACGGTGAAGGACGCGGTCGAGCGCCTCGGCCCGCGCGCGGTCGTGCTCGCGGCGCTGAGCGCGGAGCCGTTCGACTCGGCCGCCGAGGAGATCGCACGGCTCGCGCAGCCCGCGCGCGTTCTGATCGCCGGCCGCGGGGCGGGCGAGGCGCGCGCCGAGCGGGCCGGGGCCGAGCTCTTGAGCGGGGACCCGGTCGGCGCGGCCGACCGGCTCGCGGCGGCGGCGACGACGTGAGCGTCGAGCCCACGGAGCTGGTGCCGGAGCCGGCGTCCGGGCGGGTGTTCGAGCGCGCGCTGCGCCCCGGGGCCGCCGACGCCGACGGTGGCGGGCGGGCGCGGCTCGACGCGATCGCGCGCTGGCTCCAGGATGTCGCCTACCTCGACCTCGTCGACGCCGGGTTCGAGGACCGCGGGGCGTGGATCGTGCGCCGGCTTCGGATCCGCGCCGAGCGCTTCCCGCGCTTCGGCGAGGAGCTGACCCTGCGCACGTTCTGCTCCGGGCTGGGGCGGTTCAGCGCCGAGCGGCGGACGAGCGTGGTCGGCACCGAGGCTCGGGTGGAGGCGGTGGCGCTGTGGGTGTGCCTCGACCGGGAGGCGGGAAGGCCGCTGCGGTTTCCGCGCGACTTCGTCGCCGCGTACGAGGAGAGCGCCGCGGGGCGCCCCGCCGGCACGCGCCTGCGCCACCCCGACCCGCCCGACGGCGCCGAGCGCGTCGCGACATGGCTGTTCCGCGCCACCGACGTCGACGCGGCCGGCCACGTCAACAACTCCCACTTCTGGGAGCCGCTGGAGCAGGAGCTGGCCGCGGGCGAGGTCCCTGAGACGCTCGACGCCGAGGTCGAGCACCGCGATCCGGCCCAGCCCGGCGAGGTGGCGATCGTGCGCGCCGGCCACATGTCTTGGGTCGCGACCGCCGACGGCGCGCTTCACGCATCGATTCTCAGATCGTAGGATCGCCGCGATGGCAGGAGGGCCGTCGGGGCTGCCGCAGCCGCCCGACGCCGGTGCCGCTCCCGCGGAGAGGATGAGCCCGAGCCGCAGCCCGACGTCGAGCGCAGCCGCTCAACGCCGCCGGGATCGCGGCGGCGATCGCCGCGCTTCGCGACGAGGTCGGCGGCACCCGCACATGCTCCGGTGCGCTCCTCGCCCGAGTCGATCGAGCTCGTGATCCGCGAGGCGGGCGG
>DATHVJ010000021.1:0-3746 GCA_035461345.1 Solirubrobacterales bacterium
AGGAGATGGAGGAGCCGGAGGAGGCCGAGGAACGTCCCGCTCCGCAGCGCAAGCCCTCGGCGCCGACCAACAAGGCGCCGCGCCGCTCGGGGGCGGCCGAGCCGCCGGAGCGTCGCATCCGGCGCGCGCTCGACCGCTTCAATCGCAGCGAGCACCGCCGCACCGTCGAGGGCCTGACGCGCTCACTGGGCAACCCCCGCGTGGCGGCGGTGACCCCGGCCGAAGCGCCGGACCAGGTACGCCTGACGGTGGCGTGGGAGCTCTCCTGGTACCAGTGGAAGGTCGAGTTCGGCGACGACGACGCGGCAGTGCGCGCGCTGCGCAACGGCAAGGAGGTAAGCGAGCTCGGCCCCGCGGACCGCGCCTGGAACGCCCGCGCCGGCGAGGATGGCCGCATCCAGCTGCGCGTCGGCAGCAACCGGGACGGCGAGGTCCTCGTCCCGGACGATCTCGGGTGAGCGGCGCGGAGCGCCTCGTGGTGCACGTCGACGGCGGTGCGCGGGGGAACCCCGGCCCCGCCGCGATCGCGGCGGTCGTCTCGACGCCGGAGGGCGAGGTCGTCGAGGAGCATGGCGAGCGGATCGGGGAGGCGACGAACAACGTCGCCGAGTACCGCGCGCTGCTGCTGGGGCTGGACCGGGCCCGCGCCCGCGGCGCGCGCGAGGTCGAGCTGATCGGGGACTCGGAGCTCGTCGCGCGCCAGGTGCGCGGGGAGTACAAGGTCAAGGACGACGCCCTGAAGGCGCTTCACGCGAAGGTCGTCAAGGCGCTCGCGGAGCTCGACTCGTGGTCGATACGTCACGTTCGCCGCGAGGACAACGCCGAGGCCGATCGCCTCGTCAACGTCGCCCTCGACGCCGCCGGCTGACCTCCCCGCGCCGTAGGGACCGCGACGCGTGGCTAGAATGGCGTCTCCGTGCGGCTGTAGCTCAGTTGGCTAGAGCGTCTGCTTGCCATGCAGAAGGTCGTGGGTTCGAATCCCATCAGCCGCTTGGTCGTGGGTTCGAATCCCATCAGCCGCTTGGTCGTGGGTTCGAATCCCATCAGCTGCTTTCTCGTCTGCCTCGTCGGTCCGCGATTAGTTTTCGGGCCGCCCCCGGTCTAAACACCATGGCAACCAAGCGCGCCGGCCACCGCGCCTAACCTTTGTCGTCACACCCGTAAACCCACGTCATTCCAGAAGGGGGCTCCTGCATGACGCGTCGCCTCGCCCGTCTCGCCGACATCTGCTACCGCCGTCGCGGCCGCGTGGTCCTCGCCTGGATCGCGGCGATGGTCGTCATCATCGGCCTGGGCTCCTCGCTCGCGGGCGAGTACAACGCCGACTACGACACGCCGGGCTCGGAGTCAGAGGCGGCCAGCGAGCTCACCGAGCGCGAGTTCGACGGCTACTCGGGCCAGGAGGTCTACGTCGTTTGGTCGGACTCGGACGGGGCGAGAAGCCCCGAGGCCCGCGAGGGGGTGAACGCCTTCCTCGACGAGGCCAAGCAGGTCGACCACATCGCCGAGGAGACGCCGATCCGGATCTCCGAGGATGGCACCATCGGGACGACGACACTGCCGCTGACGATCCCGGGCTGGGAGGTCGAGAAGGAAGACGGCGAGAAGCTTGTAGCCGCCGCCGAGGCGAACAGCGGCGACGGGCTCGAGATCAGGCTGGGCGGCGACCCGATCTACCGCGCACAGGAAGGGGGCAGCCCCGAGGGGATCGGGCTGCTCGGCGCTGCGATCGTGCTGCTGATCGCGTTCGGCTCGGTGGTCGCGGCCGGGCTGCCGATCGCGATCGCCCTCGTCGGGCTCGGCATCTCCTCGGGAGGCCTGATCCTTCTGCTCGCCAACGTCGTCGACGTCCCCGACTGGACCACGGCGGTCTCGGGCCTGATCGGGATCGGCGTCGGGATCGACTACGCGCTGCTCGTCCTCACCCGCTTCCGGGCGGCAATGAAGGAGGGCAAGGATCGTCACGACGCGATCGCCGAGTCCGTCACCACCGCCGGGCGCAGCGTGATCATCGCCGGCGGCACCGTCGTGATCGCCGTCCTCGGCCTCTTCCTCACCGGCCTGCCGTACATGTTCGGCGTCGCGATCTCCGCCTCGTTCGCGGTGCTGGTGGTGATGCTCGCGGCGGTCACGCTGCTGCCGGCGCTGCTCTCCTATCTCGGCCCGAGAGTCGACCGGCTGCGGATCCCGTTCCTCGGCCGCCAGCTCAAGGCCGAGGGGAACGGCGAGTCGCCTGCGGCGCGGTGGAGCCATGCGGTCCAGCGGCGGCCGTGGCCGGCGGCGATCCTCGCCGCCGCGCTGCTGCTCGCGCTCGCCGCCCCCGCGCTCGGGATGCGGCTCGGGTTCCCCGATGCCGGCAACGACCCGCCGGACACGATGACGCGGCAGGCCTACGACCTGCAGACAGAGGGCTTCGGCCCGGGCACGAACGGCCCGCTGGTGATCGCCACGGAGCTCCCCGACCGCAGTGCCACAGGCGACGTCGAGGCGCTGGCGGACCGGCTGCGCGGCGAAGCAGGTGTCGCGTTCGTCCCCGACCCGGTGATCAACGAGGACGGCACGGCGGCGATCGTGACGGTGATCCCGACCACCTCTCCCCAGGACGAGGAGACGGAGGAGCTCGTCCAGAGCCTCCGCTCGGACGTCCTGCCCGACGCGCTCGCTGACTCGGGCATCACGGCGCACGTCGGCGGCGTCACCGCGGCGCTCGAGGACCAGAGCGACTACATCACCGACCGCATGCCGCTGTTCATCGCTGCGGTGGTCGGCCTCTCGTTCCTGCTGCTGCTTGTCGCGTTCCACTCGCCGTTGATCTCGCTCAAGGCCGGGATCATGAACCTGCTCTCGGTGAGCGCGGCGTACGGCGTGATGACGCTCGTCGCTCAGGGCGGGCCGGTCGGCGAGCTGATCGGGATCGACCACGAGGTGCCGATCGCACCGTTCATGCCGGTGATGATGTTCGCGATCCTGTTCGGCCTCTCGATGGACTACGAGGTCTTCCTGATCTCGCGGATCCGCGAGGAGTACCTCAAGGACGGCGACACGCGGCGGGCCGTGGCCGACGGGCTGGCCAAGACCGCGCGCGTGATCACCGCCGCGGCGGCGATCATGGTGGTCGTCTTCCTCGCCTTCGTGACCGCCCCCGACACGTTCCTGAAGCTGTTCGGGATCGGGCTCGCGTCGGCGATCTTCCTCGACGCCACCGTCGTCCGGATGGTGCTCGTGCCGGCGGTGATGCAGCTGCTCGGCGCCCGCAACTGGTGGATCCCGGACTGGCTCGAGCGGATCCTGCCGCGCCTGGACGTCGAGCGGCGCGCGGTCGGGGCGGAGGGTCGTCCGTAGCCAGAGTGTGATCTGATCCGGTCGAAACTCGACCGGAGGAGGTTCAGATGTCGGTGATCATGACCCTGCGGGTCGAGGGCGACCCTCAGAAGCTGGAGAGCATCGCGAAGCAGGACCCCGACCGTCTGCCCGCGATTGCCGAGAACGCGAAGCGCCACGGCGTCATCGCGCATCGGTTCTACGCGTCGGACGACGGGCGGATCATGATCGTTGACGAGTGGCCAGACGCGGGCGGCTTCCAGGCGTTCTTCGAGGAGTCCCGTTCGGAGATCCAGGCGGTGATGGACGACATCGGGGTGACGACCGAGCCCGACGTGACGTTTTGGCGCAAGCTCGAGACCAACGACGAGGTCGGCTGGACCGACTAGCTACGCCGCGCGGCCCAGGAAGTCGACCACTTCCTG
>DATHVJ010000022.1:0-27256 GCA_035461345.1 Solirubrobacterales bacterium
AGACGCGGGCGCCGTCTTCGAGCAGCTCGGGATCGACCCCTCGGGGTGGCTGACCAACCTCGAGAACGAGGGCGACGAGGACGTCGAGGGCACCGAGACGATCCACATCCACGGCGACGCCGACGTGGCGGCGATCCTCGAGGACGTCCAGAACCTGTCCGAGCAGGCGGGCGGAGAGGCGATCAACCCGGACGAGGTCGCGGAGGTCGAGGACGCCGTCGACGAGGCGAGCATGGACGTGTACTCGGGCAAGGACGATCGCATCCTGCGCAAGCTTGACCTCAACCTCGCCATCACCCAGCCCGAGGACTCGGGCGCCACGGTCGACAACGTCGACGTCGAGTTCTCGGTCACGCTCGGAGACGTCAACGAGCCGCAGACGATCGAGGCGCCGAGCGACGCGCAGCCGTTCAGCGGCCTGGAGCAGGCGCTTGGCCTCCCGCCTGGGATCCTCGAGGGCGTGCTCAGCGGCGAGCTGGGCGGCGGACTGGGCGGCGGCGGCCTCGGCGGTGGGTCTGGCGGTGACGGTGGAGGCGGTCGCGGTGGCGGTGGAGGCGGCAACGCGATCGCAAAGTGCCTTCAGAACGCCACTTCCCAGCAGCAGATCAACGACTGCCTGGCGCAGTAGGCGCAGCGACGGGCTCGCCCGCGACGGCCCCGCTCGGCCTGATGTTCTGGCTGGCGCGGAGCAGGTTGTCGGGGTCGTAGCGGTCCTTGAGCGCCGTCAATCGCGCATAGGCCTCGGGCCTGAACGCCGCGACCACGCGCTCCTCACCCTCGTCGCTGAGGAAGTTGAGATACGCGTGGCCGGTCGCGAACGGCTTCATCTCCGCGGCTAGCTCGCGCGTCCACGCGATGTTCGCCTCGTCGTCCGCCGGATCGGGCCACAGCGAGGTGATGTGGTAGTTGAACGGCGCCCCCCGCGAGCCGAGCGCCGTTGCGTCGTTCGGCATCCTGGACGGCGCCCCGCCGCCCGGGAGCATGAGGATCTGGGTGAGGGGGGAGGGCTTCGAGAGGTGATACCGGCACAGCACCTCGATCGCCTCCTCGGGAAGCCCCCGAAGGAAGTCGCCGGTCCAGTAGTTGCGCATCCCGTGCGGGTAGCCGTCCTCGATCAGCCGCTGCAGCTCGATGTAGGCCATCGGGCGCACCATGTCGAGCGCCGGCGGCCCGAACTCGCGCAGCGGCCGCAGCGCCTCCTCGCCCTCATCGACTGGTCCGGCGTAGCAGACGATCACTCCGGCGACGGGCTGCCCCCGAACCGGCTCGGGGACGGCCTCCTCGGGCGGCGCGGTCAGCAGCGCAACCGCCGAGCCGACCTCGTCCGGCGCGGCGGCCATAGCGTCGCGGAAGTTGGCCGTCACCCCGGCCGCCATCGGCGCCGGGTAGAGCAGCATCCCGCCGAGCACCGTCGGACCGAGGGAGTGCAGCCGCAGCTCGAACTCGGTCACGACCCCGAAGTTGCCGCCCCCTCCGCGGGTGCCCCAGAACAGCTGTGGGTTCTCGTCCTCCGACGCGGTAAGGATCTGCCCGTCGGCGGTCACGATCTCCACCGACAGCAGGTTGTCGACGGTGTATCCGTACCTGCGCTCGATCCATCCCGACCCCCCGCCGAGAGCCAGCCCTCCGATCCCGGTGGTGGGATGGCGGCCCCCGGTCACGGCGAGGCCGTGTTCCTGGGTGGCCGCGTCGAGCTCTCCCCAGGTCAACCCCGCCCCGGCGCGGCAGACCCGTCGCTCCGGGTCGATCTCGATCCCCTTCATCGGGCGCAGGTCGATCATCACCCCGTCGTCGCAGACCGCGTTTCCCGTCACGTTGTGGCCCCCTCCGTAGACGGAGGCCGGCAGGCCGGCCTCGCGAGCGAACCGCACGGCCGCGGCGGCATCGGCCGCGCCGCCGCAGCGCGCGATCAGCGCCGGGCGCCGGTCGAACATTCCGTTGAAGGTCCTCCGGAGCTCGTCGTAGCCCGGGTCGTCGGGCGCCACGATCACGCCGCCGAATCCGAGCCGCTCGAGTCCGCCTGCGTCGATGTCGGTCATCCGCTCCGCCTTTCCGTTCGCTCCAGGGGGCGAGCCTGGCACCGGATCGGCCCCGGTACATCGGGGGGTTCCCCTATTCGGTCCCCGGTTTCGCTCCCGACGCCCGGGTCGCGTAGGCGGCGGCCTCGGCACGGTTTCGCAGGTCGAGCTTCGACAGGATGTGGCCGACGTGGTGCTCCGCCGTCTTCGTGCTGATCACCAGACGCTCCGCGATCTCGGGGTTGGAGAGGCCGAGCCCGAGCAGCTCGAGCACCTCCGACTCGCGCTTCGTGAGCGGGTCGCGTCTCGGTGCGCTGCGCCCCGGCGCTCCGAGCGCGCGCAGTAGCGCCGCCGCCGCGTCGGCGTCGCGCCTCGCCCGGCGGCGGTCGAAGGCCTCGAGCGCCGCCTTCGCCTCCGCCACCGCGACCTCCGGCTGCTCCTCGGCTGCGGCACGGGCGAGCTCGAGTCGCGCCCGCGCCAGCTCGACGGGCATCTGGGCGCGCGAGAACGCCGACAGCGCGTCGCGAAGGCATGCCTTGGCGTCGCCGGATCCGCTCGCGACGCACAGCTTCCCCTGGGCGAGCGCCGCGCACGCCTCCAGATAAGGACTGCGATGACTCTCGGCATGCGCCGCCAGGCGCTCGGCCGCGCCAGCGGCCCCGGCCACGTCGTCGTCGGCCACGCAGACGTCGACCAACAGCGCGAGCAGCGGGCCCGCTGCTGCGGGGTGCGTCCGCGAGTCCGCGAGCCCGCGCTGAATCGTCTCGCGCGCCAGCGCGGTCTCGCCCCGCGCCAGATGCAGGGCGGCAACCGGCCTGGCCGCGTCGAGGCGCTGGTCGATCCCCTCGAGCAGCACGGCCGCCTCCTCGAGCCGCCCTTGGCGGACGCGCAGGTCCGCGAGCCGGGCGAGGACCATCGCCTGGCTTCCCTCGTACCCGTCCTCGAACATCCGCGCCGCCTGGCCGAGCTCGGCCTCGGCCTCGTCCCAGCGGCCGGCCGCGGTGAGGATGCCCCCGTAGTGCGCGCGGCAGAAGGCGCCGACCGCAACCTGGTTGCGCCGACGCACGAACTCGTCGGCGGCCCGCAGCCACTGCTCGGCGCGGGCCACGTCCTGAAGCTGCTCGCAGGCGACGAACATCCCGCAGAACACACTCTCGACGACCTCCAGGTCCTGGATCTCGCCGGCACACACCGCGGTCAGCGACTCGTCCAGCAGCCGCATCCCTTCGTCGATCCGCCCCGCGGCGATCCGGTCCTCGGCGATCCGGCTCAGCGCCGCGAACTCGAGATCGGCGCGCCGGTGGCGCCGCCCGACCTCCAGGGCGGCCGCGAGGCGCGCTTCGCGGATCTCACCGTACGGCTCGAGGATCGCGTGGACGACCTCGGCCCAGCCGCGCTCGACCGTGTCCTCATCCGCCCGCTCGAGCAGCCGCTCGGCGCGCGCCAGCCATCCGCCCGCCAGGGTCAGGTCGCCGTACAGGTTGAGGTGCAGCCACGCGAGCACGCGCGCGGCCCGGGCCGCGCTCAGCGCGTCGCCCTCCTCCCGATACGCGGCCAGGGCGCGCTCGTGCGCCTTGATCGATCCCGGATAGTCGACCTCGAGGTAGAGCGAACGCGCTAGTGCTTCCTCGTCTGCCCCTGTCGCCACGGCGCAATGATCGCGCAGGGTGGCGGCGACCGGCGCGCCGCGACGGCTACGCGCCGACCGGCTCGACGTCGAAGTTGCGCTCGTAGAGCTCGCCCACCCGGGCGAGCTCCTCGCCGCTGAGCGCAGGCACGTCCGCGGCGCCGGCGTACTCCTCGAGCTCGGCGTCGGAGGTGATCGTCGGTATCACCGTCGTCACCCCGCTGTCGAGGATGAACCGCAGCGCGGCCTGGGCCATGGTCCGGGCGTCGCCGTTCTCACACAGGAACCGCACCCGCTCGATCTTCTGCAGTCCCTCGACCAGCCACTCGCGCGGGCGGTGGCGACGATGGTCTCCCTCGGGGAAGGTGGTCTCGAGCGTCAGGTTGTCGTCGAGCAGCCCGCTCGAGGTGGGAACCCGGGCCATCACGCCGATCCCGCGCTCGGACGCGGCGGCGATCAGGTCGCGGCCGGGGTCCTGCTCGAGCAGGTTGTAGACGGTCTGGACCGAGGCGATGTCGCGGCTCTCGATCGCCCGCAGCCCCTCCTCGCGCCACCCGATCGCGGGTCCGAGCGCGACCCCGTAATGGCGGATCTTGCCCTCGGCCTTCAGCTCTTCGAGCACCGCGAACGTCTCGTCGCTCTCGATCGCGTCCATGCGCGGGTTGTGGAGCTGGTACAGCTCGATCCGGTCGGTGCCCAGCCGGCGCAGGCTTCCCTCCAGCGCCTCGCGCACGAAGGGCGCGTCCCAGCGCTGTGGTCGCTCGCCCTCGGAGTGCTCGCGGCGGCCGGCACCGAGCTCGTAGCCGAACTTGGTCGCGAGCTGGATCTCGTCGCGGCGGGGGGCGAGCACGCGGCCGACCAGCTCCTCGTTGGCGCCGCGCCCGTAGGCGTCGCCGGTGTCGAAGAACGTGATCCCGAGCTCGAGCGCGCGGCCCAGCAGGCGCTCACCGTCCGATGCGCTGACGTCGCCCCACCAGCTCGAGCCCAGCGCCCAGGTCCCGAAGCCGATCTCGGAGGTGGTCAGGTCGGTGTCGCCGAAGCGCCGGGTCCGCATGGGGCCAGTGTATTAGCGGGCTGACTAGGCTTGCGGGCCGCGATGGCCGCCGAGCGCACATCCCCCGGTCGCTTCCTGC
Organism: Solirubrobacterales bacterium; assembly: GCA_035461345.1. Taxonomy (GTDB): domain Bacteria; phylum Actinomycetota; class Thermoleophilia; order Solirubrobacterales; family 70-9; genus DASPWW01. The sequence goes on from DATHVJ010000022.1 coordinate 4,779, forward strand.
TCACCGCCCAGGGATGGCCGTACATGCTGGTTCCGTTCATCCCCGCGGCGGTGGTGCTGGAGCTAATCCACGCTTCGGCCACCGTGGTGTTCGTCGTCGCCGCGCTCGGGATCATCCCGACGGCGGCGCTGATGGGGCTCGCGACCGAGGAGCTCGCGGCCCGTTCCGGCCCCGGCATCGGTGGTCTGCTCAACGTCACCTTCGGCAACGCCCCGGAGCTGATCATCGCGCTGTTCGCGCTCGGCGCGGGGCTTCAGGAGGTGGTCAAGGCGTCGCTGGTCGGGTCGATCCTCGGCAACATCCTCCTCGTCCTCGGCGCGGCGATGCTGGTCGGAGGGCTGAAGCGGGATCGGCAGCGATTCGACCGCACCGCGGCACAGGTGCAGTCGGCGATGCTGTTCCTTGCGGTCGCGGCGCTGATCATGCCGGCGATCTTCGAGCTCGTCGAGGGAAAGGGGCTACCCGCGGTGACCGCGGTGCGGGTCGAGTACGACTCGACGGTCGAGACGCTGTCGGCGCTCACCGCCTGCGTCCTGATCGCGACCTACGTGATCGGGCTCGTGTTCTCGCTCCGCACCCACCGCGATCTCTTCAACCCCCACTACGAGGACGCCGAGCACACGCTGGGGTGGAGCGTCCGCCGGTCGGTGATTCTGCTGGCCGTCGCCGGGGCGGCAGTCGGGTTGATGTCGGAGGTGCTGGTGGGCTCGATCACTGAGGCGTCGGAGTCGATCGGGATCAGCGAGTTCTTCGTCGGCGTGATCGTCGTCGCGATAGTTGGCAACGCCGCCGAGCACTGGGTTGCGATCCTGGTCGCGTTCAAGGACAAGATGGACCTGGCGGTCAACATCGCCGTCGGGTCGAGCGCCCAGATAGCGCTGTTCGTCGCGCCGGTCCTCGTGCTCGCGTCGTTCGTGCTCGGGCCGAGCCCGATGCCGCTCGTCTTCAACGGGTTCGAGCTCGGGGCGGTGCTGATCGCGGTCCTGATCGCCAACTACGTGACCGGCGAGGGGGAGTCGACGTGGTTCGAGGGCGTCCAGCTCCTCGCCGTGTACGTGATCCTGGCGCTGGCATTCGCGTTCGCCTGACGCTCACTCACCCCGTCCGCCGTCGTCGCGGCTCATCCCGGGCGCTCGGCTGCCTCCATCGCCTCCTCCCAGGTCGGGAACATCTGGAGGCGCACGACCTGCCCGTTCTGGAGCGTCCATACGTTGCAGATCGGTGTCGAGTACTCGCCTTGATGACCGCTGGCGCGGTTGCCCTCCGGCACGGCCGGCAGCGCTGTGGCGTCGAGCTCGATCGAGGGGTGGAGGCGATCGAGGCTCCATTGGCCGAGGCCGCCGATCTTCGGCGCGGCCTCCCGCAGGGAAGATGACGTCTCGAGCGCCTCTCGCAAACGCGCGAAATCGATCTCCCCGAAGCGATCGAAGAGCGCGCGCACCGCCTCGATGTTCTCCCCCGACATGGTGACCTGAGTATCCCCATAAGCTCCGTAGATGGCAGGCAACCTCATCCTCCTGGCCGCGAGCTTCGCGGTGATCCTCGCGGGGGCGCTGCTGTTCACGAACGCGGTCGAGTGGCTGGGCCACCGGCTGTCGATCGGCGAAGGGGCGGTGGGGAGCCTGCTCGCGGCGGTCGGCACCGCGATGCCGGAGAGCCTGATCCCCGTCGTCGCGGTCATCAGCGGCAGGGAGGGGTCCGAGAACGTCGCGATCGGAGCGATCGTCGGCGCCCCGTTCCTGCTGGCGACGATCGCGATGGCGCTGGTCGGCCTGTCGGCGCTCGCCTACCGCCGCCGCCGGCCGCAGGGCCGGCATCTGAACGTGCACGTGGAGACCCTCGACCGCGACCTGTCGGTGTTCCTGCTCTTCTTCACCGCGGCGCTCATCCTCGGGATCGGGCTTCCCGATGGGATACGGATCATCGCCGCCGTCGCGATGGTCGCCGGATACGCGGCCTACGTGCGCCGCACGCTGACGGGCGGCGGGGCCGTGCAGGCGGAGGACACGATCGGGCCGCTGGTGATGGACCGCAGCCGCGCGAGCGAGCCGCGGATGCGGATCATCCTGATCCAGTTCGCCGTCGGGCTCGGCGCGATGGTGGGGGGCGCGCACCTGTTCGTCGAGGAGGTGATCACGGTCGCCGAGGAGCTCGGGGTCGAGGTGCTGGTACTGTCGCTGGTGCTCGCCCCGCTGGCGACGGAGCTGCCAGAGAAGGCGAACAGCTTCTTCTGGGTGCGGGACGGAAAGGACGCGCTCGCGCTCGGCAACATCACCGGGGCGATGGTGTTCCAGTCGATGCTCCCGGTCGCGCTCGGCCTGCTGCTGACGAGCTGGGATCTCGACCGCTTCGCGATCCTGTCGATGGTGCTCGGGATCGCCGGCGGACTGGTCGCCTATTGGGCGCTGCGGCTGCGCGGCCAGTTCAATGCACCCGCGATCGTCGCCTGGGGGGCGCTGTACGCGGTCTTCCTGGTGTTCGTCAGCGTCGCCTAGCGCGGCGCTAGTCGACGGGCCAGAAGTCCTCGACCTTGATCGCCGGATCGTCTCTCGTCGGGGACATGATTATGAGCTCCGCGTCCCCGGGGCCGTCGTTCCATACCGATCGCACGACCTCGGCGCCGACCCTCACCGCGGTGCCGGGCCCGACGTCGATCACGTCGTCGTCGACCTTGAACTGGACCGTTCCGGAGATCACGACGTAGACCTCCTCCTGGTTCTCGTGCCGGTGGCCGTAGCTCCCCTTGCCGCCGGTCTTCTCGGGCATCCGACGCCAGCTGAAGCCCACCTGCTCATCCCCGAGCGGCGCCGTGTACGACCTCATCTCGCCATAGCCGGGGAACTGGGCCATGAAGTCCTCGGTCTCCTCGCGCCTGACCACGGTGTAGGTGTCGCGTGACGGCTGCTTCATCGCTCGCCTAGTCCTCGCGGCCGGGCTCCTGCCCGAGCTCGCCCTCGTCCAGCTCCTCGTCTCCCTGCTCGAGCGCCGTCGCAGACACCGACCCCGCGGCGCCCGCGTGGTAGTGGGTCTGGAACCGCTCCAGCGCCTCGTCGCGCGCCTCCTCGTCGACGGGCACCTCGTCGCCGATCCGGACCCACTCGGCGCCCTCGTACGCCTCCATGTTGAACACGCCCTGGTCGAGCGAGGTCGAGTCGTCGACGATCACCAGGACCTCGGTCTGCGGGTTGAAGTACGTGCCGGGGCGGACGAGGAGGTCGTCCACCTCGACCACGGTCTGGTCGATGTCCTGTTCCGGGCTCACGCGGGTTAGTCGTCGGTCACCGCCATGTATATCCGAACCGAGCGGCGAGGTGAAGCCGGGAAGTCACTGCAGCTGGTTTCGTGCTCGGCCCAGCATCAACTTCCCCGCCCGCCCCCACCTTTGCAGAGCCTCGCGCTCACTGGCCGAGGTTCTCGAGCTCCCGAAGCTGGCGGTCGACCTCGGCTTCGACGTCGAGCGGATCCTGCCCCTTGCGCGCGCGGCGCTCGTTGCGGGCGACGACGAGCTGGCGCACCTCGTCGCGAAGCTCGGCGTCACCAGCGGGGCCCGGCCCCGGGCGGTCGTCCAGCAGCCGCTCGACCTCGGCCTCGATGTCGAGCGGGGTCTCGCCGCGGGCTGCCTGGCGGTACGCCTTGGCCTCGACGAGCTGGCGCACCTCGGCCTCGCGGACCTCGGGGGAGACCGGGGCCGGCGCGCCGCCGGTCTTCTGCGGCAGCTCCTGCTCGATCGCGAACTGGCCCTTGCCGATCTGGCCGAGGGCGTGCCCGGCGCCGAGCGCGAAGCTGAGGATCGCGAACGGGATCGCGACGACGACCGCGAGCAGGAACACGTCCCCGGTGCTGAGCGCGAGCACGACCTCGGGCATGCGGCTTAGGTTAGACCGCCCCGGCGCGGGCGCGAAACGCATCCCGCGACGGATCGGCGCCGAGCCGGTATGCTTGTCGCGAGCAACTGGCTGACTGACCAGTCAATCGACCCACCGACAAAGGAGCACCCAGCGTGGTTGACCTCACCCTCACCGACGAGCAGAAGGACCTGCGCGAGATGGCGCACAACTTCGCCGAGAAGGAGATTCGTCCCGTCGCCTGGGACTACGACCGCGACGCGACGTGGCCGCAGGAGATCGTCGACAAGGCGTGGGAGGTCGGGCTGATGAACGCCGAGCTCCCCGAGGCATACGGGGGGCCCGAGCTCGGGATGCTGTCCGGGTGCCTGATCGAGGAGGAGATGGGCTGGGGCTGCTCCGGCATCGGCACCTCGCTGATGGCCAACGGCCTCGCCTCCGCGCCCGTCATCCTCGGCGGCACCGAGGAGGTGAAGAAGCAGTACCTCGGGATGCTCGCCGAGGAGCCGAAGCTGGCGTCGTTCTGCCTCACCGAGCCCGACGCCGGCTCCGACGTCGGCGGGATGAAGACCCGGGCGGAGAAGAAGGGGGACAAGTGGGTGATCTCCGGGTCGAAGTGCTTCATCACCAACGGCAGCCACGCCTCCTGGTACACGGTCTACGCCAAGACGGACCCCGACAAGGGCCATCGCGGGATCAGCGCCTTCGTCGTTCCCCGCGATGCCGACGGGGTGACCGTCGACAAGAAGGAGGACAAGCTCGGCCAGCGCGCCTCAGACACGGCGCTGATCTCTTTCGACGAGGTCGAGGTGCCCGCCGAGAACCTGCTCGGCGAGGAGAACCACGGCTTCAAGCTCGCGATGATGACGCTCGACCGCACGCGGCCCGGCGTTTCAGCGCTCGCCGTCGGCATCGCCCGCGCGGCGTTCGAGTTCTCCAGCGAGTACTCCAAGGAGCGGGTCCAGTTCGGCGTCCCGATCGCGATGCACCAGGCGGTCGCGTTCATGATCGCCGACATGGCGACGAAGATCGAGGCGTCGCGGCTGCTGGTGTGGCAGGCCGCGATTCTGATGGACCAGGGCCAGCGCAACACGCTCGCCGCCTCGCACGCGAAGCGGTTCGCCGCCGACACCGCGATGGAGGTCACCGTCGACGCCGTCCAGGTGTACGGCGGCTACGGATTCATCAAGGAGTACCCGGTCGAGAAGCTGATGCGCGACGCGAAGATCATGCAGCTGTACGAGGGCACCTCGCAGATCCAGCGGCTGGTCATCGCCCGCGAGATCCTCGCCCCGCGCCCGCCCGACGCCGAGCTCCAGACTAAGGAGGAGGTCGAGGTCGAGGAGAAGGCCCAGAAGGAGGCGACGCCCGCCTAGCCGCGGCGGTTGGGGCTGATCGCGATCATCATCCCGACCGCGGTCAGGACGATCATCGCGAGCACCAGCACCTGCCACCAGTTGTCGATCCCGGCGACCGTCGCGTAGATCAAGGCGCCCAGGATCGGCAGCGCGAGCAGCATGTAGATCAGGGCCCACTTCCGCGACCGCGTGCTCAGCAGGCGGGTGCCGCGAGCGTCCCCGAGGTCGATGCGCTCCATCTGCGAGCGCTGCGTCGAATCCATGTTCCCCATCGTCCCTCCAGTTTAGGTGGCCGCTGGCACACCATAGACCCGCGTAAGGCGGCGAGTGGGTGCGATTCATCACGCTCCGACGCCATGCCTATAGTCGGGCGTCGATGGCACCGAAGCGAGGCGGGAAGCCGGTCGCGGAGGCCGTCGCCGAGGCGACTCGCGCGACCGAGCCGCGCGCGCGTGCCACGCGCGGGCGGCCCTCGGACGTGTTCGGCGGCGAGATCCGGCGCCGCGACGTGTTCCCGCTCCTGGTCCTGCACCTGATCTCGCGCGAGCCCGACTACGGCAACCGCCTGATCGAGGAGATCGAGGAGATCACCCAGGGCGTCATCTCGGTCAACCCGAACACGATGTACCCGCTGCTGCGCGAGCTCGAGGCGAGGGGCATGATCGAGGGCCGGTGGGAGCACCCGGACAAGCGCACGCGCCGCTACTACTCGATCACGCCGGCGGGCCGCAAGGAGTACCGGCGTCTGGTCGAGGAGCTGGAGCCGTTCCTCGACTCGATGATCCGCTCGGTGACGCTGATCAAGCGCGAGATCTACGGGGCCGGGTGAGTGATTATCCGACAACCCCCGCGCACGCCGGGCGGCGCGCGGGGCACACACGGGTTCTCGCATAGTCGCTATGGCGTCGGTTGCCGACTCGGTCCACGTCGCGGCTCCGGTCGACGCCGTGTGGCAACTCTACTTCGACCCCGCGACGTGGCCGGCGTGGGTGGACGGGTTCGGCTCCGTCGAGCGCTCGGACGGCTACCCGCAGCGCGGCGGGACGCTGCGGTGGCGCTCGACGCCGGCCGGGCGGGGGACGGTGAGCGAGCGGGTGGTCGAGCACGAGCCGCGGCGCCTGCACAGGATCGAGTTCTCCGACCCCGAGAGCGAGGGCGAGTTGGCGACGGCGTTCGAGCCGGAGCAGAGCCCCGGCGGCGGCGAGGGCACACGGGTCAGCCAGGAGGTCGTCTATCGGGTGCGTGACGCGGGGCTCCTCACGCGGCTCACCGATCCGATCTTCATCCGTCCCCAGTTCGGAAGGTCCTTGCGCCGCTCGCTGGAGCGCCTGAGGATCGAGGCGGAGGCCACTCCCTCCTAGATGACCGATCCCCAATCCCCGCGCGCGGATTGGCAATCGATCATCTAGCCTTCCCGCCGTCCACCTACACCCGCGGAGGGGTCACATCTGATGTTCGTCTTCAAAGCCGCTGTCGTCGGCGCCGGCACGATGGGTGGCGAGATCGCCCAGGTGATCGCGGCCGCCGAGGTCCCGGTCGTGCTCAAGGACGTGGACCAGAAGTTCGTCGACACGGGCCTCGAGAAGGCCCGCGAGGTCACCGAGGGCCAGCTCAACGGCCTCGTCGCGAAGGAGAAGCTGACCCGCGAGCAGGCGGACGAGCGCCTCGAGGCGACGCTCGGCCGGATCACCGGCACGACCGAGTACGAGGGCTTCGGCGACGTCGACTTCGTCGTCGAGGCGGTGCCCGAGCGGATGGAGATCAAGCAGGCCGTGTTCGGCGAGCTCGACGGGCTCACCCCGGGGCACACGGTCCTCGCCTCCAACACCTCGTCGCTGTCGATCTCGGAGATCGGCAGCGCAACGACGCGGCCCGAGAAAGTGGTCGGGTTTCACTTCTTCTACCCCGCCTCGGTGATGAGGCTGATCGAGGTCGTCGACGGCGAGCTGACATCGGAGGAGACCTCGCAGGCGGCGGTCAACTTCGCGATGCAGATTCGCAGGAACCCGATCCGATGCGGCGAGGAGCCGGGGTTCGTCGTCAACCGGGTGCTGAACTCGGCGGCATCCGAGATCTGGCGCCACCAGGACGAGAGCGGGCGCACCGTCGAGGAGATCGACAAGGAGATCACCGACGCTAAGGCGGCGCCGATGGGCCCGTTCTTCCTCACCGACCTGCTGGGGCTGGACACGGTGCTTCACGTCGCCGAGCACCTGCAGGCCTCGTACGGCGAGCGCTTCTACGTCCACCCGAAGATGAAGGAGCTGGTCGAGGCGGGCAACCTGGGCCAGAAGACCGGCCAGGGCTACTACTCACATGGCGAACAAGGCTGAGGAGGTCGAGATGGAAGCCGCAACCGAACAGGTGACTATCGTCGAGCGCTTCGGCCTCAAGGCGCTGGCCGAGGCATGCCGGGTGATCGACGAGGGAGTCTCGACCGCGAAGGACGTCGAGCTCGGGATGATGATGGGCGCCGGGATCCTGCCCGGCCCGCTGACCCGCGCCGACGAGGCGGGCCTGGACGTGATCCTCGAGCGGCTCGAGGTCGCTGAGCGCGAGTGGGGGGAGGGCTTCGCCGCGCCGCTGTTCCTGCGCCGCCTCGTCAACCAGGGGCGCCTGGGGCAAAAGACCGGCCAGGGCTTCTTCGCATACCCGCGGGCCGACGAGGACCTCGAGCAGCAGGAGACGGTGCTGCTCGAGACCCGCGGCCCGGTCGCGATCGCGTGGCTCAACCGCCCGCCCACCAACCCGATCTCGCCGCAGATGATCCGCGATCTAACGGCGGTCTGGGAACAGGTCGAGTCGAACGACGAGATCCGCTCGCTCGTGATCACCTCGTCGACGTTCGCGGTCTTCTCCGCCGGCGCCGACATCAAGGAGTTCACGAAGATGACGGACCCTCAGGCGGGCATGGACCTGCTCAACGGGGGCCACGGCCTGATGCGCCGCATGGAGCAGTCGGGCGTGGTCACGATCGCGGCGGTCAACTCGCTGGCGCTCGGCGGCGGCTGCGAGCTGGCGATGGCGTGCGACATACGGCTCGCCGCCGAGTCGGCCAGCTTCGGCCAGCCCGAGATCAACCTCGGGATCATCCCCGGCTTCGGCGGAACCCAACGGCTCGCGCGGCTGGTCGGGGAGGCCCAGGCCCTCGAGATGAACCTCGTCGGCGACTCGATCTCGGCGGCCCAGGCGTACGAGATGGGGTTCGCCAACGACGTCGTCCCCGACCACGAGCTGTTCGACACCGCGCTGCTGTGGGCGCGCAAGCTGTCCGAGCAGGCCCCGGTCGCGGTCGAGCAGATCAAGGGGGTGTCGGCGAAGCCGGATCTCGACGCGGGCATCGAGGCCGAGAAGGGCGGCTTCGTGACCGCGTTCAGCTCCGAGGACGCGCGCGAGGGGATCGGGGCGTTCCTGGGGAAGCGCAAGCCGAAGTGGAAGGGCAAGTAATCGAGGGCGGGCGCCCGGACACCGGCCTCGCTCGCAACCCCTCGGACGCCGCTGCGCGGCGTCCTCCGGAACGCGCAAAACGCTCGGCCGGTATCCGGACGCCCGCTCAACAGCTCGCTGGGTTGCTGAGGGAGAGCGGCCGCACGGTCGCGTTGACCGGGGCGGGGATCTCCGTGCCCTCGGGCATTCCCGACTTCCGCTCTCCCGGCACCGGGATGTGGGAGAACGTCGACCCGTTCGAGGTCGCGACGATCGACGCCTTCCGGCGCGACCCGGCGCGGTTCTGGAGCTTCTACCGCCCGCGGTTCGAAGCGCTGGGGGACAAGCGGCCGAACCCCGCCCACGAGGCGCTCGCAGACCTCGAGCGCCGCGAGCTGCTGGAGGCGGTCGTGACCCAGAACGTCGACCGCCTGCACCGCAAGGCGGGGACGAAGCGGCTGATCGAGGTCCACGGGAGCATCGACACCTCGAGCTGCACGTCGTGCGGCGCGAGCTGGAAGCTCGAGGACACAGAAGGGCTGTTCGACGACGACGGGGTCGCGGTGTGCTCGTGCTGCATGGGGTACGTGAAGCCCGACGTGGTGCTGTTCGGGGAGTTCCTTCCCGAGGCGGCGATGGCCGAGGCGCAGGAGCTCGCCGCGAGCGCCGACCTGCTGCTGTGCGTGGGGTCCTCGCTCGAAGTCCACCCGGTGGCCGGCCTGCCCCAGCTCACGCTCGCCTCCGGCCGCGGCCGGGTCGCGATCGTCACCCAGGGACCGACCCCCTACGACGACGCCGCTGCGGTCCGCATGCGGGGCGACGTGGTCGAGGACCTGCGCGCGGTCCTGGCCGCTCTCTGACCCACCCACCACGCCGACCGGACGGTTGGGTAGCCGATGGGCTACCTAAGTGTCCACTCGGCGAAGGGGGGGAGGCGGCGGAGGCGGGGGAACGGATCGGGGTGTGGGGCTAACCCTCAACCCGAGGGTTAGTATTGGCGCGAGCGGCGTCGGAGGACGCGCTCGCAGACCTGGAGCGTTTCGGCGAGCCATTCGACGCGCTCGGGATCGGGCTCGCCGGTCGCGGCGGCCGCGTCCCCGAGCTCGGGCAGCCGCCCGCGCAGCTCCTCGATCTCGTCCCGCGCCTCACCGGTGGCCGGCTCGGCGAGCAGCGCGCCGGCGCCGGCGCGGAGCTGGAGCGCCGCCGCCCGGGCGTCGCCCTGGTCGAGGTCGAGGCGGGCGCGCAGCAGCAGCGTCTCGGAGGCGGCGAGCTCCTCGTGGCCGCCGAGGACCGCGGCGACGCGCTCCTGCGACTCCTCGGGCGCCCCGCGGCGGCGCCTCCGCGGCTCGGCCCGCTCGAGGCCGCGCGCCTCGCTCCAGCGGCCGTCGGCCACCTGCTCGCCCTCGCCGTACCCGATCCTGGTCGCCGCCGCGCCGTCGGCCGCGATCTCGTGAACGTAGGGGTCGCGGGCGGATGCGGCCTGCGCCCGCAGCGCCCGGTTGACCACGCGCAGCGCCCGGTCGACGAACGCCTCGGCGATCCCGGGGTCCTCGTCGATCTCGCGCAGCCATCCCTTCGCCTCCGCCGGCCCCCCGAGGTCCGAGGTCGACACCACCGTCAGCCGCGTCAGCGGCAGCGGGGCCGGGCCGGGCGCCGGGGCGGCGGGGCCCGTCCGTGCGCGCCGCCGCCGTCCGCGCGGCGGGGCGTCGAGGGTCGCGCAGACGACGACCTCGGTCGGCTCCCCGCCCGCGCGCACGAGGTAGCGCCCGTCCGCTAGCCCGACCCGCCCCGGGAAGTCGAGCTGGGCGAAGGCGAAGAGCGTCGCGGCTCCGCTACTCGCCCGCGTGCGACTTGCTCGACCGCTTGCCGCCCGTCGCGGGCGTCGCGTACTTCGACGGCTTGTGGGGCACCTTGGGCTCGTCGATCTTCCCGATCCGGTCGATCAGCTTCTCCCACTGGTCCGGCTTCAGGACGGCGTCGAACTGCTTGCCCAGCTTGTCGGTCCCGTACTGGGGCGTGAACCCGACGTGGATGTGGTCGGCGTGGTCGGCCATCGAGAAGGTGGGCCCGCCCAGGTCCATCAGCGAGATGATCTGGTCGGCCCGGTTCGGCTCCTGCATCCGCAGCAGCTCGCGGAGCACCGCCTCGGTGATCGATCCGCCGCCCTGGTTGCCGAGGATCGGCCGTCCGTTCACCATCGCGATGTCGACGGCGTTGCCGGACGAGTGGTGGCTGACGCTGCCGCTCGCGGTCAGGTAGCTGTGCCCGCACTTCAGCGAGGTGACGCCGAGGCGGAAGCCGCGCGCGGCGAGCACCGACAGCGTCCGCAGCACCCGGGAGTCGATCTGGTGGGTCTGGATGTCCTCGCGCCCGCAGGCGTAGATCGAGATCCGAGGGTTGCTGAGAGCGTGGCGCTCGAGCGCGGGCTTCGACATCAGCAGCACCTGGCTGACGTCGGCCTCGTTGAACGGGCTGCGACCCTCGGCGCGGTAGATCGCCGTCGTCTCGAGCAGCTTCCACCCGTCGAGGATCGGCTTCGGGTCGATCTTCTTCGCGCCCTTCCCCGCCGGCCTGATCGCGAAGTTGACGTGGGGGGCGAGGTGGTCGTCGTCGTTCTCGCCGATCCGCCCCAGCACGGTGCCTGCGACGACCTTCGACCCCTCGCGCAGCGGCCGCATCTCCATCTTGCGGCGGTCGAACCGCAGCACGCCGCCGAAGTACGCCTTGAACGTCTCGTAGCCGGGGAACCGGTCGGAGAACAACGCGTCAAGCTGCCCGGTGAGGTCGGCCCGGTCGACGTTCCGCGGCCGCTCCGGATACGCGTACAGCCGCGGCCGCAGATCCTCGGTGTTGGCGGGGGCGTCCTCGTCGGCCTTGGCGCGGGACTCCTGCTCGGCGCCGGCCCGCTTCGCGGCCCTGCGGGTCGCGCTGGCGGGCTGCTTCGGCGCCTTGTCGCCGTCGGGGCCCTGGAGCTCGAAGTCGTCGGCGGTCAGCTTGTCCTGCTTCGGCACCGGGTACAGCTTCGAGACCTCACCCAGCCGCGCGTAGGTGAAGCGATTGCCGTAGGCGTCCTTGAGCACCAGGTACTTGCCGAGCCTCTTCGTGCGGCCGATCTCCTTGACGACGCCGTCGTTGACCGCCACGACCGGGGCCTCGTCGCGCGAGTAGATGTTGATCCCGCGCCGGGTCGGCGAGGACGAGATCGTCTTCGCGGTCACCCCGCCGAGCGACGAGCGCTTGCCGGGCTTGGAGCGCTTGAGGATCTCGCGCTCGGACACGTCGTCGGCGTAGGTGGCGCGGGCCGCGACCGGGAAGTGGGCGCCTTCGGTGAGCCCGGTGAGCGAGCCGACGAGACCGTCGGGGAGCTTGCCGTACTGGCGCGCCACCAGCAGCACCTCGTCCACGTACCAGTCGGCGTGGTTGTAGGCGAAGATCGCCCTCCGCAGGTCCTCCTCGGCGCCGGCGGCCTTCAGGTAGCGCCCCGCCGCGCACACCGCGTCGAGCGGGTTGTAGGGGTCCTTGCGGCCGTCGTCGTTGGCGTCGACGCCGTAGGCCCTCCACGACGATGGGAGGAACTGCATCTGCCCGATCGCGCCCGCGGTCGACGGGCCCATGTTGGTCCCGAACGCGCTCTCGATCTTGTGGATCGACGCGAGGATCGGCCACGGGACGCCGTACTGGGTTCCGCACGCCTGGTAGATCGGGAGCATGAAGGGCGGGATCTCGAACTGGCTGATCATGAAGTTGGGGACGCCCTCGACCGGAGCGGGACCGAACTGGGCGACGCTGAGCGAGGGGTTGGACGGGGTCGGCTTGCCGTCCGGCCTGCGGATCGGCTCCTTGGTCACGGCGCCGGTCCCGCTCCCGCCGCGGTCGCCGCCCTTGCCGTTCGTCTCGCCCTCCTTCCCCTTCTTGCCCTTGCCCTTGCCCTTGTCGTTGTCCTTGCCGCCGACGCCGCCGGTCCCGTTGTCGCCCTCGCCGCCTCCGCCCGAGCCGTCGTCGCTCTCGTCGTACTCGGTGCTGGGGGTCGTGGTGGTGGTCTCGGGCGTCGTCGTCGTGGTCCCGGGGGTGGTCGTGGTGGTCCCGTCGCCGCCGGGCGCCGGGTTCGACTCGTCGTTGTCGAGCGGCCCCGCGCAACCGGGGTCGTCAAGGTCCGTGAGCCCGTCGCCGTCGTCGTCGGCGAGGTTCGCGCACGCGGCCGCAGGCAGCTCCGCCCCGTCAGGAAGGTTGATGCTGACCCCGTCCTGCCCCGTCCCCACGACGCTCGGAGCCGCGCTGACGGTGGCGGCGACGGTCGCCGCGGCCATCACCGCCAGTGCAACTATCAGCAGCAGCCTCTGTCTCATTCTTGCGGTACCCCGAGGCCCGCGAGCGACCGGAAATCGCGCCTCCCTGAGCACGACAACCCTCGACCCGCAGGCACGGACACGCTACTTGTTCGATCCTGGCTTTGCAACGCGGAACCGTCGCCTCGGGCTTCGTGGTCGAAACCTACCCCAGCCACGCGGACGCTAGACAATCAAACCTCGCCCGCGCGTGATGTTGCGGCGGCCCGGGCAGGGCCCAAGGCTGCAGCGGGAACGACGGCGACGCGGTGTTACGCTGGCTCCCGTTCGCGATTAGCCGAGAGGAGTCCGACGTGGCCGAGGAGAGATCCGCCGAGCACGGCATCCGCGACCGGCTGTCCAGCGCCGGCGAGGACGCCCTGGGCGAGCTGGCGCACAACCTGCTGGAGAACCCGGTCTTCAACCAGGCGCTTGCGACCGCTCTCGGCGCCGGCGAGCGCGCTCTTCAGGCACAGCGCTCCGCGCTGACCGCCCTCAACATCCCGTCGGGCGCCGACCTCGAGCGCCTCGAGCGTCGGCTGCGCAGCGTCTCCGACCGGCTCGAGGAGATCGAGGACCGGCTCGACGAGGTGGCGATGGACGTTGGAGCGCTGCGCAAGCGGGTCGCAGACGCGGCATCAGGCGAGGCGCCTCCCGAGCAGCGGCGGCTGAGGACCCCGAACCCGGCCGAGTAGCTCAGCCCTCCGCGGCACACGCGAGCGCCACCGACGCGCTGCGCCCGAGCCGCTTCACCGCCTCCTCGGACGGCGTGCCCGCGACGAGCACCGCGGCGCCGGCGACTCCGAGCGCCGGCGCGAGCGAGAGCACGGCGGCCGACTCCAGGTCGGTTGCCAGCGCGTCCGCGGGGGACGGCTCGGTGCCCGCGCGCACCGGATCGACGCTCGCCACCGGTCCCGTCCTGACCGGCGTGCCGGCGGCTTCCACCAGCCGGCCGGCGAGGGTGCGGTCGGCCTCGCCCGCGGGCCCACCGCCGGCCACCGTCGCGCGCTCGACGACGATCACCTCGCCGGGCGAGAGCTCCCCGTCGAGCGGTGTGCACGCTCCGACCCTGATCGCGCGGCGGACGCCGAGCTCGGCCAGCTCCCGGAGCACGATTGCCGCGCTCGGCCCCCCAATGCCGGTCGCCTGGATCGTCAGCGGGCGCCCGGCATCCGTCTCGCCGTGGTACCCCCACAGGCCGTAGGCGTGGTTGCTCATCAGCGGCACCTCGAGCAGTTCCTGAGCGAGAAGGAGGGCATGCCCCGGATCCGACGGCAGCACGGCGTCGGGGGCGATCGGGGCCGTCGGCTTCAGGTACGCGGCCACCGGCGGAACGTACCAGCGGGTTTGATCGAGGTGACCATCCGAAAACCCCCGCACTCGCGAGTCGCGCACGCGGGTCGTCGGATAGCCACTACGCTGTCGCGGCATTGACGGATCCCACGCCCAGACGCCAGGGGGACGCGTTGCGCGCCGCGATCGATCGCACGATGTCGAGCCTCGGCGAGCGCTCGCCGGTGTCGGCAGCGAAGCTTCCCGCGCAGCTCGCCTCGCGTGCCTCGCGGCTCGTCGACGAGGTGGCGCGGCGGGGGGAGGAGGCGCGGGCCGAGGTCGCGCGCCGCGGGGAGGAGGCCGCGGGCGAGGTGACCCGTCGCGGCCTCGGCGCCCTCGACGCGTCCTCGGCCCTCACCGCGCGGGTCCTGGACGCGGTCTCCGACACGCTGCGCCGAAACTCTCAACGTAAGGTGGAGGGTGAGTGATGGCGAGCCGGCGGATCGTCATCACCGGGATCTCGAGCCACTGGGCCGGCGAGCTCGCCCGCCGGCTCGAGCGCGACCCGTCCGTCGAGCTGATCGCAGGGATCGACACCGACCCGCCCGCGGCGGAGCTCGAGCGGACGGAGTTCATCGAGGCCGACGTCCGCAGCCCCGTGATCTCCCGCCTGCTGCCGGCGCTCGAGCCCGACACCGTCGTCCACTGCGGCTTCCTGTGGTACCCGGCGCCGGGGAAGCCCGACCGTGCCCTGCACGAGATCAACGTGATCGGTGCGCTGCAGCTGCTCGCCGCGTGCGAGAAGACGCCGTCGGTGCGCAGCGTCGTCGTCCGGGGATCGGCTGCCATCTACGGCTCCGAGGGCGCGGCGCCGTTCTTCTTCACGGAGGACATGGCGCGCCGCTATCCGCTCAAGACCCGCTTCCAGCGTGACGTCGGCGAGCTCGAGCGCTACTTCGAGAACTTCGCCCGCCGGCGCCCCGACGTCACGTGCTGCATGCTGCGCTACCAGCCGGAGATCGGCCCCAACATCGACACGCCGCTGGTCGGCTACCTGTCGCTCCCCGTCGTCCCGGTCCAGCTCGGGTTCGACCCCAGGCTACAGTTCGTGCACTCCTCGGACGCCACCGCGGCGCTGGAGGCCGCGGTCGACAACCCGGTCCGCGGCGCGGTCAACGTCGCCCCGACGGGCGCCGTGTCGCTGAGCAGGATCATGCGCATGGGCGGCAAGCCGGCGCTCCCGATCCCGCATCCCCTGTTCGGCCCCGCGCTGACCCAGCTCGGACGGCAGCTGCGGATGGGCGGCACCTACAACGACGGCGTGCGGCTGCTGCGCTTCGGGCGCGGGGTCGACAACCGGCGCCTGCGCGAGGAGGTCGGATTCGAGCCCGCGTTCGACGCCGTCGGCGCGGTGCGCGACTTCGTTGAGAAGTCGGCGGGCCGCCAGCTCGTCCGGGTTCCCGGGCCGAAGACCGTCGCCGACGTGGTGGCGCGGAGATGACGCTCGTCGACGGAGAGCGCACCGCGACCGACGGCGGCGACGCCCGCCGCGCCGACGCGGTGGCCGGCTTCCTGCGCGGGATGCGCGAGGGGATCGAGAACGGGCTCGGACCGCTGACCGCAGCGCGCCGCGCCGCCGTCCGGCTGCCGGAGTCGTTCCGCGATGCCTTGGATCGGACCGCCGAGCGGATGCGGGGCGACTACGCCGAGGACGAGTGGGGCTTCGACGCCGAGTTTGCGGAAGCCGTCACCCCGGCGTTCGAGTTTCTCCACGACGTGTGGTGGCGGGTGAAGAGCACCGGCCTCGACAACGTCCCCGCTCGGGGCCGCGCGATGCTCGTCGCCAACCATGCAGGATCGCTGTTCCCGTTCGACGCCTCGATGATGACCGCGGCGATCCGCCTTCACCATCCGGCGCCGCGGTGGCCGCGGTTCATGGTCCTCGACTGGGCGTTCGCGCTGCCGTTCCTGAGCTCGTTCATGCGCCGCGTCGGAGGCGTGCCGGCGCATCCCGACAACGCGACGCGGCTGCTGGAGCAGGACGAGCTCGTGATGGTGTTCCCCGAGGGCGTGAAGGGGACCGGGAAGCCGTTCTCGGAGCGCTACCGGCTGCAGCGCTTCGGTCGCGGCGGGTTCGTCGAGGTGGCGTTGAGGACGCGCTCGCCGATCGTCCCGGTGGCCGTCGTCGGGTCGGAGGAGATCTACCCGAAGCTCGCCGACAGCCCGTCGCTGGCGCGGATGGTGGGGGCGCCGTTCGTGCCGATCACGCCGACGTTCCCGTGGCTCGGTCCGCTTGGACTGGTCCCGCTCCCGTCGCGGTGGCGGATCGAGTTCTGCGAGCCGATCGATCTCTCCGACCATCCCCCGGAGGCGGCCGACGACCGCCAGCTCGCCTTCGACCTCTCGGAGCAGGTCCGCGAGCTGATCCAGAACAAGCTGTACGAGAACCTCGTCCTGCGCGGATCCGCGTTCCTCTAGACGCGGCTGCCCGGCGTTCGCCGGCTCGCGGCCCCGCAGCACCCGCCGACACCGCCTCGGCGCGGGTCCGGACCCCGAGCTTGTCGTAGATGCTCGCGATGTGGTTGCGCGGTGTGGACCGAGATCCCGAGACCCCTGGCTCAGGTGCGCTCCGGCCCCCCCTTGATCCCGTGTGCCAGGGGTCACTAGACTCGCCGCGATGGCGACAACGACGCGGACCGCGCGGCAGGTGAGCTTTCGCTCGGCAGAGGAGATGGAGGAGGTCCTCGACCGCGTCCTGTCGCAGGTCGATGAGGACGAGAAGGCGGGGCCGCTTCTGCGGGCGACCGGGATGCGGCTGCGCTTTCGATGCCCGGACCTCGACTTCGCCGTCAACATCGCCGCCAGCGAGGGGTCGGGCTGCTGCATCGAGTGGACGTTCGCCAAGCGCCCTCCGTGGGAGCCGAGGCTGGAGCTGACTATGAGCGCCTCGGTCGCGAACGCCTATCTCCAGGGCGCCGCGAGCGTCCCGGTGGCGATCGCGCGCGGGCAGATCAAGTGCGCGGGCGACGCGCGCTCGGCACTCCTGTACCTGCCGGCGGCGAAGCTGATCACCGATCCGTACCGCGAGCTGGTAACCGCCAGCTATCCCCACCTGGTGGTCGGCGAGCCGCCGCGCGATTCGCGTTGACTGGCCCCAACTGCGGGCGTAAGCTGACCCCATCGAGACGACAGCAGGCCGAGTAGTGGGCCTGCGCCCGCCCGTCCTGTGGCGACTGGGGCGGAGGCGACGGCCCGCAAGGCGCGATCGGGCGTCGCCGGCCGAAGTCGCGGGCCGCTAGCCCGCTGGGCGACGGGGCATGACCCCGTCGCTCTCTGTATCGGTCGTCCCGTGTTGAATAGGCGGCGATGAGGGACGGCGCGTGGCCGAAGACGTGATCACGCTCGAGGAGGCGGCGAAGCGCGCGGGCGTGTCGCCGGCGACCCTGAAGCGGTGGGCGAAGGACGGCGTCGTCCCCGTCAAGGGCAACCGCTGGACCGCGACCGCCGCGGCGCAGGCGCGCGTCGTTGCGCGGATGCGCGATCGAGGCCACTCGCTCGCGTCGCTGCGGCAGGCGGTGCGCGAGGGCCGGCTGGCGTTCGGGTTCGTCGAGGAGCTGTTCCCAAGCGCCGAGCGCACAGTCGAGCTCGGCGAGGGCGCGGAGCGGATCGGCTTGGAGCCGGAGCTGATCGAGCGGCTGATGGCGCTGCTCGGAACGCCGGTCGCCGAGGAGCGCGCGCTGACGGAGCAGGACACCGACGCGCTGGTGGGGATCGCCCGCGTGCTCGCGGCGGGGCTCCCGCTCGTCGCGCTGCTGCAGCTCGTGCGCGTGTACGCGCGGGCGCTGCGCTCGATCTCCGAAGCCGAGGTGAGGCTGTTCCATCTCTACGTCCACGAGCCGCTGATCCGCGAGGGGGTCGGCGCGTACGAGATCGCGGAGGAGATGGAGGACCTGGCCGCCGACCTCCTTCCCCTGACCGCCCCGCTGATGGAGTACCTCCACACCCGCTACCTGCGTTTCTATCTCGAGCAGGACGTCGTCGGCCACATGGAGGCGGAGTTCACCGGCGCGGGCGGGGCCGGCCGGGTCTCGATGGCGTTCTGCTTCGTCGACCTGACCGGGTTCACGCGCTTCACCGAGGAGGAGGGCGACGAGGAGGCCCTCGACCTAGTCGAGCGCTTCGTGGAGACGGTCGAGGCGACGCTCCCCGCCGGGGCCACGATCGTGAAGACGATCGGCGACGAGGTGATGATCGTCTCGCCGCACCCCACGAGCCTGACCGAGTGGGCGGTCGGTTTCCTGGGGCTGTTCCAGGAGCGCCCGCAACCTCGGGTGGGGATCCATTGCGGAAACGCGGTCTACCGGGAGGCCGACTACTTCGGCACCGACGTCAACCTCGCCCACAGGGTGGTCGCCCGGGCGCTCGGGGGAGAGGTGCTCGTCACCAAGGCCGTCGTCGAAGCGATCGGCAAGTCCGACTACCTCAAGTTCGACCCGATCGGCGCGACCACGCTCAAGGGGTTCCCGGAGCCTGCGGAGCTGTTCTCCGTGAGGCCCCGGCAGTGACCGTGCGACGGCGGACAGTGACGGGGCGCGGCGACGCACGTCGCCGCGACAGGCTGGTGGCCTGTGATGAGGGAGCACGTCGCGCGCTTGTCCTCGCCAGCCGGGAGCGGTCGTAAGATCGGCAGAACCATGAGCACCTGCCTGTCACCTCGCAGTCGGGCGCTTCGCGCCCGATGCTCGGTGCCGAGATAATGCGCGTCAGGGACGAGGCCCTGAGGAGGTTGTCCCGGGTGGTAGGCGACAGCGGGCTGGTGCCGCCGTTCTCGCCGATCGTCGTGCTGGTCTCGGGCGGCCCCGATTCCGCCGCCCTCGCCGCCGGCCTGGTGCAGCACTGCGGACGGCCCAACGTCCACGCGCTGCACCTCAACTACGGGCTGCGTGATTCAGCGGTCGACGACGAGCAGACCTGCCGGCGGCTGTGCGCCTTCCTGCGCATCGACCTCCGCGTCGAGCGCCCGCAGCTCGGCGAGGGCAACGTGCAGGCGCTGGCGCGCGACGCGCGCTACGCGGCGGCCGAGCGGCTGCGCGAGCGGCTGGGCTGCGAGCTCGTAGCCACCGGGCACACCCGCACCGACCTCGCCGAGACCGCGCTGTACCGGCTCGCGTCGTCGCCGGGCACGCGCGCGATGCTCGGCCTTCCCGCCAAGCGGGGAACGGTCGTGCGCCCGCTGCTCGGCATCGACCGCGCCGAGGCGCGCCTGCTTGCGACCGAGGCCGAGCTTCCGTTCGGCGACGACCCGACCAACCTCGACCCGCGCTTCGCTCGCAACCGGATCCGGCTCGAGGTGATGCCGGGCCTGCGCGAGGTGAACCCAGCAGCCGAGCGCAACATCGCCGAGACGCGGTTCGAGCTCGCGGAGGAGGCGCGGGTGCTGCAGCGGGTGGCGGCCGAAACGCTCGAGGAGGCCGGCGCCGGCCCCGGGGCGATCGCGGTCCGCGCCGACTCGCTCGCCGACGCCGAGCCCGGCCTGCGGCGGCTCGCGCTCCGCACTCTCGCCGAGCGGGTCGCCGGCCACGAGGTCGCTCTCGGCCGGCGCCAGGCGCGCGAGATCTGGCGCCTCGCGCACGAGCCGGAGGGGGGAGAGGTCGATCTCGGGCGCGGTGTGCATGCTGTCTGCGAGCAGGGGCTGATCCGCTTCCGCGAGGCCGAGGACGCCGTTCCGGAGCCGGTGGCGCTGACCGTGCCGGGCCGCTGCCGGTTCGGGCGGTGGGAGGTCAGCGCCGAGTTGCGGCGACCCCCGGTTCGGGTCAACGGCCCCGAGCGCGCGGTGCTCGACGCGTCCGCGGTGGGCGCCGGGGTGATCGTCCGCCCGTGGCGCGAGGGGGATCGGATCAGGCCGCTGGGGATGGAGGGGACGAAGTCGCTCCAGGACCTGTTCACCGATCGCAAGGTCCCGCGTTCGCTGCGACACCGGCTTCCCGTCGTCGTCTCCGACCAGCGGGTCGCGTGGGTGGCGGGGGTTGCGGTGTCGGAGGAGTTCGCGCGCGCGAACGGCGCCGAAGACGAGCTCGTGGTCCTGAGCGCGCGGTTGCATGACTCCTGAGCTCGGCGAGGTTCTCATCGAGCCCGACCGGCTCCAACGCCGGGTGACCGAGCTCGGCGCGGAGATCAGCCGCGACTACGCGGGCGGGGACGTGCTGCTGATCGGGATCCTGAAGGGCGCGGTGATCTTCATCGCCGACCTCATGCGCCACCTCGAGGTGCCGTGCGAGGTCGACTTCATGGCCGTCTCCAGCTACGGCTCTACCACCGACTCGTCCGGCGTCGTGCGGATCCTCAAGGACCTCGAGACCTCGATCGAGGGGCGCGATGTGCTGATCGTCGAGGACATCATCGACTCCGGGCTCACCCTCCATTACCTGATCCGCAACCTGCGCGCCCGCGACCCGCGCTCGCTCGAGGTCTGCGCGCTGCTGACGAAGCCGGAGCGCCGCCGCGTCGAGGACCCGATCCGCTACGTCGGCTTCGAGATCCCGAACAGGTTCGTGGTCGGCTACGGCCTCGACTATGGGCAGCGCCTCCGCAACCTCGACTACGTCGCCGTGCTCGACGATGGCGAGGATCCCTCGCCGGGTTGATCCGCGGCCCCACGGCACGCGTATCTCACGCATGAGGACGCTTTATGCGGGGGAAAGGCGCCCTGGTAGGCTGGAACGCAGACGGCCGGGGCTTGAGAAAAAGCTAAGGATGCTGCCGAAAACTGGACGTGAGGTCCTGACGTGAGGCGTTTCTTCAAGAGCGCGTGGTTCCCCCTCCTGATCGTGGTGGTGCTGGCCTTCTTCGCCCACCAGCTGATCAGCCCTGGCCAGCAGGAGGAGGAGCCGACGTACAACGAGTTCCTCGCCCAGGTCGAGGAGCAGCCGCAGTCGATCGAGTCGGTGACGATCGAGACCAAGGACCACACGGTCGACGTCAAGGAGACGAACGGCGAGGAGTACTCGACCGGCTACCCGGAGAACACCGAGGAGTCGCTCGTCAACTCGCTGCGCCGCAACGAGGTCGAGACCAATGTCAAGGGCACCGGCGGTTCGAGCATCCTCTCGCTGCTCACCTACGTGCTCCCGTTCCTGCTCTTCTTCGCCTTCTGGATCTTCCTCATGAACCAGATGCAGGGCGGCGGCTCGAAGGTGATGAGCTTCGGCAAGTCGCGCGCCAAGCGGCTCTCGGTCGACGCGCCGAAGATCACCTTCCGCGACGTCGCTGGGGCCGACGAGGCGGTCCAGGAGCTGCACGAGATCAAGGAGTTCCTCGAGAACCCGAAGAAGTTCCAGTCGCTCGGCGCCCGGATCCCCAAGGGCGTGCTGCTGTACGGGCCTCCCGGGACCGGTAAGACGCTGCTCGCGCGCGCGGTCGCCGGCGAGGCGGGGGTGCCGTTCTTCTCGATCTCCGGCTCCGACTTCGTCGAGATGTTCGTCGGCGTCGGCGCCAGCCGCGTCCGCGACCTGTTCGAGCAGGCGAAGCAGAACTCTCCCTGCATCATCTTCATGGACGAGATCGACGCCGTCGGCCGCCACCGCGGCGCCGGGATGGGCGGCGGCCACGACGAGCGCGAGCAGACCCTGAACCAGCTCCTGGTCGAGATGGACGGGTTCGAGATGAAGGACAACATCATCCTGATCGCGGCCACCAACCGCCCCGACATCCTCGACCCGGCGCTGCTGCGGCCCGGCCGCTTCGACCGCCAGATCGTCGTCGACCGCCCCGACCGCAAGGGCCGCAAGCAGATCCTCGAGGTGCACACCCGCGGCAAGCCGCTCGCCAAGCAGATCGACCTCGACGCGCTCGCGGGCCAGACGCCGGGATTCACCGGCGCCGACCTCGCCAACCTGATCAACGAGGCGGCGCTGCTGACCGCGCGCTCGAGCAAGCGCGAGATCACCATGCACGAGCTCGAGGAGGGGATCATGCGGGTGATCGCCGGCCCTGAGAAGAAGAGCCGGGTGATGTCGGAGAAGGAGCGGCTGGTCACCGCCTACCACGAGCTCGGCCACGCGATCGTCGGCCACGTGCTGCCGAACTGCGACCCCGTGCACAAGATCTCGATCATCAGTCGCGGGCAGGCGCTCGGCTACACGATCTCGCTCCCCGCCGAGGACAAGTTCCTCACCACGCGGGCCGAGCTCTCCGACACGATGGCGATGACTCTCGGCGGCCGCGCCGCGGAGGAGATCGTCTTCGGCGAGATC
>DATHVJ010000023.1:0-14259 GCA_035461345.1 Solirubrobacterales bacterium
CCGAGGGCAGACGAAAAGCCGACGAGAGAGGAGCCGCGCCTATGGAGCTAACCGACCTCGCGACCGGCCTCGAGGCGCCCGAGGAGGCGAAGACGCCCGAACAGGTCGTCGCCGACATCCTGCCGATCGAGGCCGACCCTCCACGCGCGCAGCGCCTCCTCGCCGAGGTCCCGTTCTGGTTCCACACCTTCGCGCTCAACCGCGAGCGCGGCATCTACACGCCCGGGGCGGCGCTCGACCACCGCTACCGGATCCCCGCCCTCCCCGACGACTACGCCGGGCTCAGCGTCCTCGACGTCGGCGCCTTCGACGGGTTCTATGCCTTCGTCGCCGAGGACCGCGGCGCCGACCGCGTCCTCGCGATCGACAACGAGCAGTACGTCCACTGGGTCCGCTCACGGTGGGACATCGAGCTCGAGGGCGGCGAAGGGTTTCGCGCCATCCATCGGCTGCTCGATTCCGCCGTCGAGTACCACGTCCTCGACGCGTTCGAGCTCGACGAGCTCGACGAGCGTTTCGACCTCGTCTACTGCTTCGGCATTCTTCACCGCGTCCAGAACCCGCTTGGGCTGCTGCGCCGGCTCCGCGACCGGCTCGAGGACGGCGGTCGCGTGCTGCTCGAGACCCACGGCGTCCCCGGCGACGACGGCTCCGAGCACGGAGCCGTGCGCGTCCCGGAGGTCGGCGAGGTCTACAAGGACGACGCCTACGTCTTCTGGGAGTTCACGACCGGCAGCCTCGACCGCATGTCCCGGTACGCTGGACTCTGCGAGATGGAGCTCCATGACACACCGGTGATCGACGGGCACCC
Source organism: Solirubrobacterales bacterium (assembly GCA_035461345.1). Classification (GTDB taxonomy): domain Bacteria; phylum Actinomycetota; class Thermoleophilia; order Solirubrobacterales; family 70-9; genus DASPWW01. Next base: position 812 of record DATHVJ010000023.1, read on the forward strand.
CCGAATCCTGGCGACGCTCACCGCCGACAACGCATAACAGCGGGGAAAAGCGGGGAGATGCCTCAGGGATGAAGGTCGGCCTCGTACTCGGCGCTGGCGGCGTGGTCGGAGGAGCGTGGCTGACAGGCGGACTCCACGCGCTCGCCACCGAGACCGGCTGGGACCCCGCCGAGGCCGACTACTTCGTCGGCACGTCCGCCGGGTCGATGATCGGCGCCCTGTGCGCCTCCGGCGTCCCGCCGTGGTTCATGGTCGCCCACTCGCGCGGCGAGTCATTCGATGAGGTCGTCGACGCGCACGGCCAGCCCGCGTCCGAGGCCGACCGCGCCGCTGGCGCGATCTTCCGCCTCCACAACGGGCGTCCCCCGATCGGCCCCGGCTCGTGGCGCCTCGCCCTGCGCAGCATCACCCGCCCCGACCGCCACACCCCCGCCGCGCTCGTCAGCGGCTGGCTCCCGAAGGGAATCGTCTCCACCCACCCCCTCAAGGCCCAGATCCGCCGCGTCGTACCCGAGGGCTGGAGTCCCCACCCCAACCTGTGGATCGTCGCCTGCGACTACGCGACCGGCGAGCGCGTCGCCTTCGGACGCGAGGGCACCCCGCCCGCCGAGCTCGCCGACGCGGTCGCCGCCTCCTGCGCGATCCCCGGCTTCTACCACCCGGTGACGATCGGCGGGCGCCGCTACGTCGACGGCGGCATGTACTCCGCCTCCAACCTCGACGTCCTCACCGACCTCGACCTCGACCTCGCGATCTGCCTCAACCCCACGTCGACCCTGCACCCGATCCGCGCGCTGAACCCGCGCGAGTGGGTCCGGCTCCTCACCCATCGCGGCTCCGGCAGGCGGCTCGGCACCGAGGCGAAGCGACTGCGCGCCGACGGCACCGAGGTCGTCCTGATCCAGCCGACCGGAGACGACCTCGCCGTCATGGGCACCAACCTGATGAGCACCAAGCGCCGCAACGAGGTCATCGCGGTCGCCACCCGGACCGTCACCGAGCAGCTTCGAGCGCCCGAGGTCCGCGAGCTGCTCGCCGGGCTGCCCCGCGGCGCGCCCGAGAAGACCCACCGGCCGGACGAGCGCCCCTCGCGGTGGCCGAAGCTGCGCGATCTCACCGACCGCATCCGGCGCCGCGGCTCGCAGCCGAGCAACGCTGAGTCGACCGCCGCCTAGCCCCCTGCGATCGCCTCCGCCGTCCGGTGCGCGAGCGCCATGATCGTGATCATCGGATTGACGCCCGACGCGGTCGGGAACGCGCTCGCGTCCCCGATCCACACGCCCTCGGTGTCGTGCAGCTCCCCCCATGGCCCCGCGACGCTCGTCTCCGGGTCCGTGCCCATCCGGCACGTCCCCATCTGGTGGGCGGAGAAGATCGCGTGCTCGCGCGGCGCCAGCGTGAGCCGCCCGACCTCGTCGGCGAACGCGTCGAGGTCCTGGCCCCGCTCCCAGTAGGTGGGCTTGCGGGCGAGCGCGACGATCCGCCGCGCGCCGGCGGCCTCGTGCAGCCGCACCATCTCGACCAGCCCGCGGCGGAAGTTGCGAACGTCGAGCTCGTCGGCGAGCGGGTACTGCGCCACCGCGTTGCCCGCCTCGTCGATCCCCACCCGGCCGTGCCCGCGGTCCCGAGTCAGGTTGATGAACGACGCCGTCCGCGACCACTCGAGCATGAACTCCTTGTGCTTCGCACCCGACTCCCACGCTCCCGCCGCGGCCGCCAGCCCCGTCGTGTGGTGCGGGCACTCGAGCAGGAACCCGTACCCGTCCTCGAGGTCCGCGAACTGATGTGAGATCGCCGCCTGCGGCGGCCCCCACCACACGCGCTGATCCTCGCCGTAGTGACCGCTGACCGCCGTCGTCGGATGCAGGCGCAGGTAGTCGCCCACCGCCGGCCCGCCGATCCCCGACCGCAGCAGCAGCGCCGGCGACTCGATCGACCCGCACGCGACGACGACCTGCGGCGCCCGGACCGTCACCCGCGCCGTCCGCCCGTCCGGGCTCGCGTACTCCGCCTCCACCCCGGCCGCGCGCCCACCCTCGACCAGGATGCGCTCGGCGCGGCAGTGCGCGACCAGCTCCGCGCCGCGCTCCTGCGCGTCGGCCAGGTAGGTCTTAGCGCTGCTTCGCTTCGAGCCCGACGCGTCGCCGAAGCCCATGAACCCCGCCGTTCGCGGCTCGTAGCTGGCCGGGTCGGTGTTGCGCACCGTGGGACCGAACTCGTACCCGAGCGCCTCGCATCCCTCGCGCAGGCGCTCGTGGTTGCCGTTGCGGTCGCTGCACGCATCGGTCGCTCCGAGCCTTCCCAGGATCGCGTCGAGGTGGCGGTCGAACTCCGCCCCGTCCACCCCCTCGAGGCCGAACTCGCGCGCCCACTGCTCCCGCACCCACGGGTGGGTGCGCAGCGAGTTGGTCCAGTTGATCACCGTGCCGCCGCCGAGCGTCGACCCGGCCTGGATCGTGATCTGCCCGTCCGTGGTCGGGAACGGCCCGCCGTTCAAGTACATCCGCTGGTACGCGGGCAGCTCGAGCTGGTTGAAGTCCGACTCGTTGAAGTAGCCCCCCATCTCAAGCACGCACACCTGCTTGCCGGCGGCCGCGAGCTCGCCCGCGATCACCCCACCCCCCGCGCCCGACCCGACGACGCACAAGTCGGCGTCGATCGTCACCTCGGCCGCCTCCGGCACCCGGACGCGCAGCTCCTTGGGGACCTCACGCGGGGCCGACACCGGCCCGGGATACCCGATCGCCTCCCAGTTCGGGTTGCGACCGGTCCCGAGGTCGGGGAGCGCGTAGTTCAGCGTCATCGCCAGCCCCTTGAGCGCGTGGATCCCGGCCAGCCCCTCGGGGCCCGAGTCCGCGAACCCGTGCACGATCGCCTCCCGCGCTTCCTGCGGCGCCTCGTTCAGGCCCTGCGCGGCGAGCGCGTCGAGGAGCTCGCCGAGCCCCTCGACCTGCTTCGCGGGAAGCTGCGCCAGCGCCTGCTCGATCGCCTCCGGGACGGCGAGGTGGGACGCGGGCCGCGCCCAGAACCCGTGCGGGTCGTCGGCGACCTCGATCGAGGGGACGAACGTGTCGCACAGAGTCTTCAGCGTGTGCCGCTGCGCGTCGGTCAGCAGCTCGCTCGTGGCCATGAATCGCACCGCCTCGACCACCTGGAGAACCGCCTCGGCGCTGAACGGGAAATAGTGGGCCTCGCGCGGCGGCGCGGTCGGCGGCGTGACGAGGATCGTCTGGCGGGCGGTGTACTTGCGGATCCCGTCTGCCCCGTGCCTGGTGCCCAAGCCCGACTCCTTCCACCCGCCCATCGGAAGCTCGAGCGCGGCGTAGTTCACCTGGGCGTCGTTGACGCAGCACGCCCCCGCCTCCACCTTCCGCGCCAGCTCCTCGCCCCGCGCCACGTCGCGCGTCCACACCGACGCCTGGAGCCCATACGGCCCCTCGTTCGCGAGCCGCACCGCCTCCTCTGCGTCGCGTACCCGCATCACCGGCAGCGTCGGCCCGAACGTCTCCTCCCGCATGCAGCGCATCGAGTGGTCGACGTCGACGAGCACGGTCGGCTCGTAGAACCGGCCCGGGCCGTCCCCCCGCCGCCCGCCGGTCGTCACCCTCGCCCCGTGCTCGACGGCGTCGGCGACGTGCTCCTCGATCAGGTCGAGCTGGGGCGGGAACGTGATCGCGCCGACGTCAACGCTTCCCGGGCCCTGCGAGGCCCCTACCCGGAGGGCGTCCGCGCGCTCGGTCACCAGCCGCACGAACTCGTCGTGGACTTCGTCCTCCACGTACACCCGCTCGACCGAGATACAGGTCTGGCCGGCGTTGCCCACCCCGTACGCGATCGCCGCGTTCGCCGCCCGCTCGAGGTCGGCGTCCAAGAGCACGATCATCGGGTCCTTGCCGCCCAGCTCCAGCCCCACGGGCGTCAGCGTGCGCGCCGCCCGCTCCATCACCTTCCTGCCCGTCTCGACCGACCCCGTGAAGTGCACGTAGTCGACCTCGTCGACCAGCGCCGCCCCCGTCTCGCCCCTCCCGGTCGCGACCTGGAACACGCCGTCGGGGAGGCCCGAGTCGGCGAGCATCTCCGCCATCAGCAGCGAGGTCAGCGGCGTCTCCTCCGACGGCTTCAGGACGACCGAGTTGCCCGCCGCCAGCGCGGGAACGCAATCGCCGAACGAGTTCGTCAACGGGTAGTTCCACGGGCCGATCACCCCGGCAACGCCGACCGGCACGTACCGCACGATCGTGCGGCGGCCGCGGACGAACGGGTTCGCCGTCTCGACCTCCTCGTCGGCGAGGTACTCCGGCGCCTTGCGCGCCCAGAACCCGAGCGCGTTGACGCCGTAGATCAGCTCCGAGTACTGGGCGTCGTCCCAGCTCTTGCCCGTCTCCGAGACGATCGTCTCGATCACGCGCTCGGCGTTCTCGCCCATCCACCGCCGGGCGCGCGTCAGGACCGCGCCGCGGCCCTCGAACCCGAGCGCCTCCCACTCCGGCTGCGCGTCTCGCCCGCGGGCTACGAGGTGCGCGACGCCGTCGGTGTCGAGCGCCGGGACGGTGCCGACGACCTCGCCGGTCGCCGGATTCTCGACGTCGATCGTCGTCCCGGTCCGCCGCGGCGCCTCCCGTGTCGCCATCGCGGTCGCAGTCTATCCCGCGACCGCGCCTTGCTCAGGTGGGCCGAAGCCTACGCAGCTCCCAGCCGAGCGCGATCTCGAACACGCCGCGGACGATGAACATGATCCCGGCGAGGATCGCCAGCGTCCTCAGCCCGATGTCGGGGTCGCCGAGGACGATGATCCCGGCCGCGATGCCGATCACGCCGAGGATGATCGAGATGACCCGGTTACCCGGCTCGGCGATGCCTCGCACGAGGTCGCCGATGCCCGTGATGATGAACCACAGGCCGAGCACGACCAGCAGCGCCAGCACGCTGGCGCCCGGGCGCACGATCAGCACGAGCCCGGCGAGGATCGCGACGATGCTGACGATCATCCGCAACACGACGTGCCCGGTCGACGCGCCGGGCTCGAACGCGGCCACCATCGCGAAGGTGCCGAACATCAGGATGTAGACGCCGAAGATCAGCCCCAGGGCGAGCAGTGTGATCCCCTCGTAGGCCAGCGCCAGGATCCCCGCAGCCACCGAGAGCACCCCGATCAGCATCGGTATCCACCACTTGCTCGCCGCCTTGGCCAGCGGCGTGTCAGCGGTTGCCATCTCCTGTACCTCCCTCTGTAATCCCGCGACGTGCGCCGCTTCGCGCCGCCGTCGCGGGGCTTGTGGCGGGCCAGTCTATTCCCAGCTTCGGCCGTGGAAGGATTACCCCATGCGTACCGTCGTCCTCTCCGACATCCACCTCGCCGCGGGGTACGACTCCGATCTGCTGCGCCGCCGCCGCTTCCGCGACGTCCTCTTCGACGAGCTCGAGGGCGCCGACGAGCTAGTGCTCCTCGGGGACGTCGTCGAGCTCCGCGATCGACCACTCCGCCAGGCGCTCGACCTCGCACGGCCGTTCTTCGAGCACCTCGCCGAGGCGATCCGCTCGGCGCGCGTCGTGATCGTGCCCGGCAACCACGACCACCAGCTGATCGCGCCGTGGCTCGAGTCGCGGCGCATGCGGGGAGAGCGCCCGCTCGGACTCCAGCAGCTCGCGCCTCCCGAGACCGAGATCGCGGCCGAGATCGCCCGCCTGATGCCGAAGGCGGACATGTCGCTCGCCTATCCGGGGCTTTGGGTGCGACCCGGCGTCTACGCGACGCACGGCCACTACCTCGACTGCCACGTGACCGTGCCCACCTTCGAGCGTCTCGCGATCGCCGTGATCGAGAAGCTGGCCGGCGCGCTGCCCGTCGGCCTGCGCTCGACCGACGACTACGAGTCCGTTCAGGCGCCTCTGTACGGGCTGCTGTACGGCATCGCCCAGGGCGGGCCCCGGCCCCGTCGCGGGCTGGGCGAGAACGCGTCGGCGCGGGTATGGGAGGCCGTGCACGGTCGCGACGGGCGACGCCCCGGAGTGCGCGGCCGGCTGCTCGGATCCGTCGTCCTGCCCGGCGTCGTCGCCGCAGCCAACCGGCTCGGCCTCGGCCCGCTCCGGTGGGACATCTCGATGGCCGAGATCCGCCAGGCGGGCCTGCGCGCGATGCGCGAGCTGGTCGGCCGGCTTCGGCTCGAAGCCGACCACGTGATCTTCGGGCACAGCCACCGTCGCGGCCCGCTCGGCTCCGAGCCGGGGTGGGAGCTCGCCAACGGCACGCGGCTGCTCAACACGGGGAGCTGGGCGTACGCGCCCGGCCTCATGGGCCCGACCGCCGCGGGCAGCGTGTTCTGGCCCGGCACCGTCGCCGTGCTCGAGGACGAGCGTCCACCCGAGCTGCGCCACCTGCTCGACGAGATGTCGCACGACGAGCTCCGCGGCCGGCGATCGCGGCGCGCGAGCGCGACCCGCCCGAAGCGCTAGGGCAGCCGCGCCACCGACAGCCGGCGCCCGTCCCGGGTCACCGACAGGCGCTCCGTCGATCCCCCCGGGACGGTCAGCTCGACCCGGGTGTTGTTTCCGGCCGCCGCCACCACCTCGCCGACTCGGTGCGGACCCGCGAGGCTGAACGTCGCGATGTAGTCGGCATCCGCGGCGTGCGTCGCGAAGTCCACGCTCCAGCGCGGGACCAGCTGACGGAAGCCAGGGAAGACGAAGCCCTGGAGCGGCGTCCGCCGTCCTCGCACCATCAGCCGCAGCGCCTCCCCGGCGCCCGCGGCGGCGTCGTGGAGGCCACCGGCGAAGTTCGGGCCGCCGAGCCGAAGCATCCCGCGGTTCAGCGCCGTCGCCTCGATGTCGGCGCCGAGCTGGAAGTAGCGCTCATATCTGTGCGGCGCGTCAGCGCGCACTCGGTCGACCACCGCCAGGGTGCTTCCCGGCCTGTACAGGAACAGCCGCGAATGCGCCACCCCCAGGTCCGCCACGAGCGGGTTCGTTGCCTCGATCGCGTACCAGCCCGCCCCCTGACCCGTGGCTCTGATCGCGCTCCCGTGCGTCTTCGCGAGGTCGAGCGGGAAGCTCTGCCCGTCCACCACGAGCACGCTGTGCGCCTGGCTCGAGAGCTGGTAGTCGCGAAACTCCGCGTAGCGGTCGTAGCCGTAGTTGCCAGGGCCGTTGACGACCTGGACGCCGTGGTCGACGAGGTCGAAGTCGAGCTCGTCGGCGTGCTTGTGGGTGAGGTTGAAGAAGCCCGAGGTGGTGGCGAGATAGGAGCCGCCGTCGCGCACCATCGCGAACCCCGACTCGGTGAACGGCTTGAGGCCCCGCGGGTCGGCGGCGCTGTTGTACCCCCAGTCGGGGGCGGAGCCGATCTGGGTGTCGCCGAGGAGCGCGTACTGGCCGCCCGGCTTGACGAACCAGTTGGCGGCGGCCTTCATCGCCGCGAGAGTCGGGCGCAGCTCGGGGTTCGGCTTGCCGGGGGTGTACTTGATGAAGTCGCGAAGCAGGCGGATCGCCAGGAACTGGTACTGCGTCGAGTGCTCGAGCCACACGTCCTCCGAGCTCAGCCTTCCCCGCAGCGTCTCCGGGAAGCGCCGCAGCGCCAGCTGGCGCCACTTCGCCGCCTGCTTCTCGTACGACACGTACCTGGACAGGATCAGCAGACCGAGGTCCTGGAACAGCCCGAAGTTGCTCACCTGATGCTCCCCGGCGTCCGCGAGGTACTCGGCGTGCGCGCGCAGCGACCGCACCATCACCCGCGCCTGCTCCGGGTTCAGCAAGCCCTTGCACGCTGCGGTGCGGGCGAGGAACCCGAGGTAGGTGGCGCGGTCGGCCGCCGACTTCGCGTGCCACGCGAAGCCGTGGCGGCCGGGGCGGAAGCGCCGCGGGTTCGACTCGATCCAGTCCAGTGCCAGGTCCCGCGCCCGGCGCAGCATGGTCTCGTCGCCGGTCCGCTTATACGCGTACAGCAGTGTGTCGATCCAGGTGAGGCCGTGGAGATTCTGGCGGAAGGAGCGGCTCTTGAACGGGTCCAGGTCCTTCCAGTTGACCGGTGGCTTCAGCCGCGTCTCGAAGTGGAAGACCGTGAACCTCCACCGCTTGGCCGCGCGCCGCTGCTTGCTCGAATACTTCCCCTGCAGGATCGAGCGGTACGGGGTGCAGCCGGCGCGCTCCAATTGCCGCAGCTCCTTTGGAGCGCGCCCCTCCCCCGTCTTCCCCTTCTTCCCCTCGCCCTTCGGCTTCGCGGCGCCAACCGCGGGAGCGTCCCGGTCGCCGGCCGCCGCGGTCGGCGCGGCGCACAGTGCGGCGACGAGCGCAACCCACAACGTCACGACCGCGCGCCGGCACCCGGCTGCTGACACTCTGCTCCCGCCTGCCATACGGACCAGGGGTAGTCTAGGGCCCTCAGCGGTCATCCACGTGACCGAGCGGACGCGGCCGTGGTGGACGCTGGTGGGCGGGCGTCTGCACCCTGTTCCTGCTGATGCTCGACTCGACGGTCGTCACGCTCGCCCTTCCTGCGATCCAGAGCGACCTCGACGCGTCGGCGGTCGAGCTCCAGCGGCTGATAAACGGCTATCTGCTGACGATCGCCGTGCTGACCGTGAGCGCCGGGGCGCACTTCGCTACGTGAAGCACGCCGCCGAGTCGAACCGCGGCAGGCACAGCCAGTCGATCGAGCCGTCGCGACTGACCACCGCCGGGGTGTGCAGGTCGCCGATCAGCGCGTAGTCCTTCAATTCGCACGCGCTCAGGAGTCGGGCTTCGACCCCTCGCCGGCCGCTTGCGGCCGGCGGCCCTTGATGAAGTCCTCGCCTTCCAGTCCGAGGCGCGGCACGACGCGGCCGAGCCAGCGCGGGAACCACCAGTTCGACCTCCCGAGCAGGACCATCACGGCCGGCACGAGGACGCAGCGGACGAGCGTCGCGTCGATCGCGATCGCCACCGCGAGGCCGACCCCGAACTGCTTCACGATCACGTCGGCGTCGAGAATGAAGCTGCCGAACACGCACACCATGATCAGCGCCGCCGAGGTGATCACGCGGGCGCTGACCGCGAGCCCGTCGACCACCGCCTCGAGGTTATCCCTGCTGCGCTCGTAGTGCTCGTGAACCCGCGAGACCAGGAACACTTGGTAGTCCATGGACAGCCCGAACAGGATCGCGAACATCACCAGCGGCACGTAGCTGGCGATCGGGACGGGTCCCTCGAGGCCGATCAGCTCCGCGCCCCATCCCTTCTGGAAGACCGCCGTCAGCACGCCGTACGAGGCGAGCACCGACAGCAGGTTCATTACCGCCGACATGAGAGGCACGAGCAGTGAGCGGAACGCAACCATCAGCAGCAGGAAGGCGAGCGCGACGACGATCGCGATCACGGACGGCAGCTTGTCCGAGATCCGCGCCGCGAGATCGATGTAGCCGGCAGTCTCGCCGTCTACGTACGCGGTCAGGCTCGTTCGCCGCGTCGCGTCCGGGATCACGTTCGAGCGCAGGTCGCGGACGAGGTCCTCGGTCGGTTCCGAGGCGGGCGCGGTTCTCGCGGTCGCGGTGAACACCGCGGCGCTGCCCGACTTGTCCGTGTTCGCGGTCGACACGAGCTTCACGTCGTCGGCCTTCGAGATCTTGTTCTCGAGCTTGACCAGACGCGGATCGGATGCCTTCGACTTGTAGAACGCCTCCTCCTGCGCGAGCTGGCGCTGCTGCGACTTGCTCACGGGCTCGCCCAGCGCCGCGGCCTGCTCAGCCTGCTCCTGCTGCGACTCGACCTCGTCGAGCTTCCCGCGGTCGGGGTGCGCAGGGTCATCCCCGAAGTCGACCGCGATCAGCAGCGGCCCCGTGTAACCCGGGCCGAACCCCCTGCTGATGAGGTTGTAGGCGTCGCGCGCCTCGGTCCCCTTCGGCAGCTCACCGTCGTCCTGCGCGCCGAGCTCGAGGTCCAGCGTAGGCAGCGCCAGCACCACCAGCACGGCGACCGCGGCGAGCATCGCCGGCCACGCGTGCTGCCCGACCCGGTGCGCCCAGCGCGCCCACCCATGGGGGCGGTGGTCGTGCGCCGGGGTGCGCAGGAAGGGAAGCTTCAACGACTCGATCCGCTTGCCGAGCACGCCCAGGATCGCCGGAAGCAGGGTGAGGGCGGCCGCCATCGCGAACACGACGACGATCGCGGCCGCGAAGCCCATCGAGCTGACCAGCGGGATGTTCGCCAGGGCCAGCGAGCAGAGAGCAATGACGACGGTGCTGCCCGCGAATAGCACGGCGCTGCCCGAGGTGGCGGTCGCCCGACCGGCGGACTCCTCCACCGAGAGCCCCTGGGCGAGAAACCCTCGGTGCCGGGTGACGATGAACAGCGAGTAGTCGATCCCCACCCCGAGCCCGATCATGATCCCGAGCGTCGGGGCGACGTCGGGGATGTTGATCGCGTGGCCAAGGATGCCGATCAGGCTCAAGCCCGTGATCACCGCGACGATCGCCGTGACGATCGGCAGCGGCATCGCCGCCGCGGTCCCGAACGTGATCAGGAGGATGATGATCGCGGCCACGATCCCGACGATCTCGCTCGTGCCCGTGTCGGGCTTCGACACCTCCTCGCCGAGGTAGCCGCCGACAGCGACCGTCAGGCCGGCGTTGCGGGCGGGATTGGCGGCATCGATGATCTCGTTGGCCTCGTCGACGTCGAGTTCGTCGGGGCCAACCGTCAGCAGCGTCGAGATGTAGCCGATCCGCTCGTCGTTGCTGAGCGCGTCCTTGCCCTCCCGGCTCAGCGGACTGGTCGCGCTGCGCACGTAGCGGTTGCGCTCGAGAGACTTGACAGTGTCGTCGACGGCCTTCCGGTTGGCGCCGCTGGTCAGCCTCTGGCCCTGCGGCGCCTCCAGCACCACCGGGTTCGTGCCGTTGGCCTGCCTCGGCAGCCTGTCGTCGAGCAGGTCGGTGGCCTTCGTCGAGTTCGTGCCGGGGAGGGTGAGGTTGTTGCTGGTCTCGCGCCCGACGGTGTTGGCGACGAGAGAAACGGCGACCGCGAGCACAACCCACGCCGCCACCGCCAAGCGCCCATGCTCGGCGCAGCGTCGCCCGAGCGGGTACAGGGCCCTGGCCACCAGCGCGGCAGCCTATAGGCGGGAGCGGCCGTCAACCCGCGAGAGCAGACGGCGTCAGGCGGTATCGCCAAGCCAGGCCGCGATTCGCCGCCCGATCTCGACGCCGGCGTCCTCCTGGAGGAAGTGCGACGCGCCCTCGACGATCTCGGGCTCCGGGCGGCCGATCGCCGCCGCGAACCGCCGCCCGGTGTCGACCGTCAGCACCGGGTCGGAGTCTGCCCACAGGATCAGCGCCGGGCGCTCGTCGGCGCGCAGCGCGTCGAGCACCCGTTGCCCGGCCTCGGCGCCGGGCATCTCCGGCGTTGTCGGCAGCATCAGCGGAAACGCCCGCGCGCCGGCCTTGGACTCCGGGGTCGGGTACGGCGCGTCGTAGGCCGCCGCGACGTCGTCGCCGAGGTCGGTCTTGCACGCGCCGCGGACCAGGAACGAGATCGGGAGGTCCTCGGTGCGCTCGACGAAGTCCCGGAACGCCTTCCACGCGTCCGACATCCGCTGGCGGCCGGTGAACAGGCCGGTGTCCATGATCACGAGGCGCTCGAAGCGCTCCGGCGCCTCGACTGCCAGCCGCAGCCCGATCGGCCCGCCCCAGTCGTGGACGATCGCGGTCGCCCCCCGGAGGTCGAGCTCGTCGACGAGCGACCGCATCACCTCGGTGTGGCGGTCGTACGAGTACCACTCGAAGTCGGTCGGCTTGTCGGAGCGTCCGAAGCCCGCGCAGTCGGGGGCGATGCAGCGGTACCCCGCCTCGCGCACGGGCGGGATCACCTTGCGCCACAGATACGACCACGTCGGCTCACCGTGGAAGAAGACAACCGGCGGGCCCCCTCCTTCGTCGACCCGTGCCACCCGCAGCCCGTCGAGCTCCGCGTAGCGGGCCTCGAACGGGTAGTCGGGCAGGTTCCCGAAGCGCTCGTCGGGGGTCCGGAACGGCTCACTCATGCGGCCGGACGATATGCGACCCGGTCGCGACGCGTTCAGGTCAGCGATTAGGCCGAAGCGCAGCGGGTATCCGGCTCCTCGGGGTGGTGCCGAGCAACGAGATCGACGCCGGCGAGGTGGTCGCCGGCCGGTATCGGATCGTCGACCGGATCGGGACCGGGGGCATGGCCGTGGTGCTGCTGGCGGTCGACACAGTCCTCGACCGCGAGGTCGCTATCAAGCGGCTGCACGCGGTGAGCGAGGACAACAGGGCGCGATTCCAGCGCGAGGCGCGGCTCGGCGCGTACCTCAACCACCCCAATCTGGTCACGGTGTTCGACACGGTCCCCGACGAGGACGCGGTCCTGATCGTGATGGAATACGTCCCGGGGACCCGGCTCTCGGACGTGATCGAGCGCGGCGATCTCGTGCCCACCGAGGCGGTCGAGATCTTGAGCTGCGTCGCGACCGCGCTCGACCATGCCCACTCGCACGGCGTCGTCCACCGCGACGTAAAGCCCGCGAACGTCCTGCTTCGCGACGACGGCGTCGTCAAGCTCGCCGACCTCGGCGTCGCGACCGCCGCCCACGTGTCGCGGATCACGACCCAGACCGACGTCGTCGGCACCCTGACCTACATCGCGCCTGAGCGGCTCCAGGGCACCGACCCCGGCGGGCCGGCCGCCGACGTCTACTCGCTCGCCGCGGTCGGGTTCGAGGCGCTCGCCGGCAGGCCGCCGGACCGCGGCGCCACCCCGGTGGAGATCCTCGAGCGCAGCGAAGACCCGCCGCCCGACCTCCGCCGGATGTGGCCCGGTGCGCCTCCGGGAGCCGCGGACGCGCTGAGACGAGGCCTCGATCCCGACCCCCGCAGGCGTCAGCGGAGCGCGACGGAGCTGATCGAGGAGCTCGACGCCGGGCTCGCGTCGAAGGACGACGAGACGGCAACGCGCCAGTTCGCGGCGGTACCCCGCGGTGGGGTCGGCGCGCGCCCCCCGCGATGGGCGGTCGCGGGGATCGGCGCCGGGATCGCCGCGCTGGTCGCGATCGCGATCGCGCTCAACTCGGTCGGCGACGACGCGGGCGAGCCGACCCGCGGCGCCGGGTCCGGGGGCGGCGAAGGGCGGGAGTCCCGCCCGGCGGAGCGCGGCGACGAGGCGCCCGTGGCAGTCGCCGAAGGGGCGGGCGATCCCGCGCAGGGGGCGCAGCTCAACGACCGCGGCTACGCGCTGATCCAGCAGGGCCAGCCCGAGGCCGCGGTCCCGGTGCTGAAGCGGGCGGTGCGCTCGTTCCCGCCCGAAACGACCGACCTCAACTACGCCTACGCGCTGTTCAACCTCGGCAACGCGCTGCGCCTCTCCGGGCGCGCGCAGGAGGCGATCCCGATCCTCGAGCGGCGGCTCGAGATACCGAACCAGACGGAGACCGTGCGACAGGAGCTGGAGGCCGCGCGGGCGGAAGTAGA
>DATHVJ010000024.1:0-3767 GCA_035461345.1 Solirubrobacterales bacterium
CGAGGGACACGTGATCGGCGTCGTCAAGTAGCGCCCACGAGGAGCGCCGAGCCCGGGATCGCCCTGGGCTCGGTTGCAGGAGCCGCGGCCGGGAGGGGGAACCCAGGACCCGGACCGATGGCGATCGTCGACTGCGCCCACTACCGCGACGGCGTACGCCAGCACGAGGGGCCGCTGGACGTCGAGCGCGCCGCCACCGTGGCGCGCGGCGACGGCGACTTTGTGTGGCTGGGCGTGCTCGAGCCGAGTGACGAGGAGATGGGCTCGGTGGCGGCGGCATTCGACCTCCCGGAGCTGGCGGTCGAGGACGCCGAGCACGCCCACCAGCGCCCCAAGCTCGAGGACTACGAGCGGTCGTTCTTCGTCGTGCTGCGGTCGGCGCGGTACGACGACGACGCCGAGGAGGTCGAGTTCGGCGAGATCCACCTCTTCATCGGGCCCCGGTACGTGATCGCGGTTCGGCACGGGGAGGCGAGCGACCTCGGCCCCGCCCGGGTCAGGCTCGAGGAGCGACCGGAGCTTCTGCGTCTGGGCCCGGCCGCGGCGGCGTGGGCGATCGTCGACAAGGTGGTCGACGACTACGCGCCCGTGGTCGAGGGGCTCGAGGTGGACATCGAGGAGGTCGAGCAGGAGATCTTCACCCGCCACGGTGACCCCACCGAGCGAATCTACCGGCTCAAGCGTGAGGTGATCGAGTTCCACCGCGCGGCGTCGCCGCTGCTCGGCCCGCTCGAGCGGCTCGAGCGCGGCGACTTCCCCCAGGTGAACGAGACCCTGCGCAGCTTCTTCCGCGACGTCGCCGACCACGCGCGAAGGGTCGACGAGCAGGTGATGGGGCAGCGGGAGCTCCTGACCAGCGTGCTGGAGGCGAACCTGGCTCTGCAGAGCGTGCGCCAGAACGAGGTCGTGCGCCAGATCTCGGCGTGGGCGGCGATCATCGCCGTTCCGACGTTCATCGCCAGCGTCTACGGGATGAACTTCCAGCACATGCCGGAGCTCGACTCGCCGATCGGGTACCCGCTGATCCTCGCCGTGATGGCGGCGTGCGTGCTCGTTCTGCACCGGTTCTTCAAGCAGATTCGCTGGCTGTAATCACCCCGGCGGTACGCTCAATCCCGATGCCGGTCGCGCACGTCGGATCGGGTACCTACGAGCCGCTCCAGCTGCTGCCGCTGGCGGTGGCCGCGGTCGCGTACGCGCTCCGGTGCCGGACGCTCGCCCGGCGCGGCAGGCCGGTGGCGGCGTGGCGGCAGGCGAGCTTCGCCGGCGGCGTGGCGCTGGTGCTGGCGGCGCTGGTCTCGCCGGTCGCCCACATCGGCGAGGAGCTGCTGGTTGCCCACATGGCGCAGCACTTGGTGATCGGCGACCTCGCCGCGCTGCTGATCGTCCTCGGCCTCACCGGGCCGCTGCTCCAGCCGCTGCTGGCGCTGCGCGGGCTGGGGTGGGTCCGCGCCGTGTTCCATCCTCTGGTTGCGCTGCCGTTGTGGCTCGCGAACTTCCTGGTCTGGCACATCCCGGCGCTCTATCAGGGGGCGCTGACCAGCGAGCCACTGCACGCCCTCGAGCACGCGTGCTTCTTCGGCGCCGGGATCGCGATGTGGATGGGCCTGCTCGGTCCGCTGCCGAAGCCCGCCTGGTTCGACAACCTCGCCCGGCTCGTCTACGTGGTCGTCGCTCGGTTCGCGGGCGCGGCGCTGGGCAACGCCTTCATGTGGTCGGGGAGCGTCTTCTACCCCGACTACGCGCCGGGGGAGGCGTCCTGGGACATCACCCCGCTCGCCGACCAGGGCGCCGCCGGCGTGGTGATGACCTTCGAGCAGGGCCTGGTGACGCTGGGGCTGTTCGTGTGGCTGTTCTTCCGCTGGGCGAGGGAGAGCGAGGAGCGCCAGCGATTGCTCGATCTCGCCCACGAGCGCGGCGTGCCGCTCGACGAGGAGCGAGCCGGTAGAGCGGTTGCGGCGGGACAGGGGGCACGGCTCGAGGAGCGGCTGCGAGCCGGGCCGGTGGGGGCGAGCCGTGACCCGTAATCGGTTCCTGTACGTCTTCATCTTCGTCGTCGGCACCGCCAGCCTCGGAGCCGAGATTGCCGCCGCGCGGCTGATGGCGCCGTTCTTCGGCGCCTCGACGATCGTGTGGGCGAACACGATCGGCGTCGTCCTCGCGGCGCTGTCGATCGGGTACTGGCTCGGGGGGAAGCTGGGCGACCGCTACCCGCAGCTCCGCGGGCTGTGCCTGCTGGTGCTTGGCGCATCGGTGCTGCTGGCGCTGGTCCCGTTCGCCGCCCGGCCGCTGTTCGACCTCTCGGTCGACGCGCTCGACGAGATCTCGGCCGGTGCGTTCGTCGGGTCGCTGTTCGGCGTCCTGGTCCTGCTCGCGGTCCCGGTGGTGATGCTCGGCGCCGCGTCGCCATACGCGATCCGGCTCGCGGTCCCCGACGTCGAGCACTCGGGCCGGGTCGCGGGGCGCCTGTATGCGATCTCGACGGCCGGGTCGCTCGTCGGGACGTGGGTGTCGGCGCTGGTCCTGATCCCGCTGATCGGCACCCAGCGGACGTTTCTCTCGTTCGCGCTCGCGGCGGGGGTGGTCGCGGCCGTCGGCCTCGGGTGGCGGTACGCCGCGGTCCCGGCGGCGCTCGCGGGGGTGATCGCGATCCCGATCGGGACCGTGAAGGCGACCGACGACGGGACGGTGCTGCACGAGACCGACACCGAGTTCCAGTACGCGCGCGTCGTCGAGCAGGAGGACGGGGACCGGGCGCTGGAGCTCAACGAGGGCCAGGCCGTCCACTCGCTGTACCGGCCGGGCAGCTACCTGACCGGCGACGTGTGGGACGGGTATCTCGTGCTGCCGTTCGCCGGGCTCGACGCGCCCCCGAAGCGGATCGCGATCCTCGGCAACGCCGCAGGGACGACGGCCCGCGCCTATGGCCACTACTTCCCGGACACGGAGGTCGACGGGGTGGAGATCGATGCCGAGCTGACGGAAATCGGGCGGCGCTACTTCGATCTGCGCAACCCCAGGCTCGATGTCCACCACGAGGACGCGCGGCCGTGGCTCCGGCGCAGCGACGGGAGCTACGACGTGATCATGGTCGACGCCTACCGCCAGCCGTACATCCCGTTCTACCTCGCGACTCGCGAGTTCTTCGAGCTCGTGCGCGACCGGCTCGCTCCGGGCGGGGTGGTGGTCGTCAACGCCGGCCATCCGGAGGGCAACGACGACCTCGAGCAGGTCCTCGGTCGCACGATGGCGGAGGTCTTCCCGACCGTCGTGCGCGACCCGCTCGAGCCCACTAACACCCTGCTGCTGGGGACGGAGGGCGCAGCCTCGGGGACGCTGCTGCGCGAGCGGATCTCCGACCTGCCGCGGGAGCTGAGACCTGTGGCTGCCCAGTCGGCGGCGCGGATCGGGCCGCGGCTCGACGGCGGCCGGGTGTACACCGACGACCTCGCGCCGGTCGAGTGGCTGATCGACCGCTCGATCCTCGGCTACGCGGCGGAGGATTGACCGTGGACCGGATCGGCGCTTGGCTCGTTACCGGGCCGGTGGGGAGGCTGGCCGCCTTCGTCATCGACCTCTCCGCGGCGCTGATCGGCGCGGCGCGTGGCCGGCTGCGGCGATCCTCGAGCCCGCATCACTAGGGTCTAAAGCGTGAAGACCTCGGTCAAGGAGCTCCCGGACTCGCGCGTCCGGCTCGACGTCGACGTCGACGCGGCCGATGTCGACCACCGCGTCGAGCGCGCGGCGCGCGGCCTCGGCAGCGAGCT
>DATHVJ010000025.1:0-2002 GCA_035461345.1 Solirubrobacterales bacterium
GGCGACCCCGGCGCGTCCTCCTGATCTGGGGGCTCGCCGTCGTCGTCGGCTTCGTCCTCGTCGGCGCTTTGCTCGGGGACGCGCTCTCACCGGAGAGCGACGTCACCAGCAACCCGGAGTCGAAGCAGGCCCGCGAGCTGATCGACGAGCGCTTCCCGGAGCGCGACGCGGTCGACGAGGTGGTGATCGTCCGCTCGGGCGAGCGCGAGGTCACCGCACCGGCCTTCCGCAGCCACGTCGACGAGCTCGCCGACCGGTTGCGGGGTACCGACGGCGTCGAGCGGGTCACAACCTACCTCGATCCGGGCGGCGAGGCGCTCGTCTCCGAGGACGGCCACGCGACCATCCTCCCGGTCGTCCTCGTCGAGGACGAGGAGATCGACCACATCGACGCGGTGATCGCGGCCGCCGAGGAGGCGGACGGCGGCGGCTTCGTCGTCGACATCACCGGGGAGTTCACGGTCGGCCGCGACTTCGAGCGGGTCGCCGAGGACGACCTCCGGACCGGGGAGTTCCAGTTCGGGCTCCCCGCGGCGATGATCATCCTGCTGCTGGTCTTCGGGACGCTCGTCGGGGCGGCGATCCCGCTGACGATGGCGCTGATCTCGATCATCGTCGCCCTCGGCCTCGTCGGCGTCATCGGCCTGGCGTTCGAGCTCAACATCTTCATCGTCAACATGCTCGTCGCGATGGGGCTGGCGCTGGGGATCGACTACTCGCTGTTCATCGTCTCCCGGCTGCGCGAGGAGCGCTCCCGGGGCCTGCCCCACGCCGAGGCGATCCTCAATACCGCGAGCACCGCGACCCGGGCGGTGGTGTTCAGCGGCACCGCGTTCTCGCTCGCCCTGCTCGGGATGTTCCTGGTCCCGGACACCACCCTGCGGAGCCTCGCGCTCGGCGCGGTCGTCGTCGCGCTCGTCTCGATCGTCGTCGCGCTGACCTTCCACCCGGCGCTGCTGATGGTGCTCGGGGACCGCGTCGACAAGCTTCGGGTGCCGTGGCTCGGGCGGCGGGTCGCGGCGTCGGCGGGAAGCGAGGGGCGGTTCTGGGGGCGGATCGTGCGCGGGGTGATGCGCCATCCCGCCGCGACGCTGGCTGGGGCCGTCGCGCTGCTGCTGCTCGCGACCTCGCCCCTGCTCGGGCTCAAGCTCGGGGCGTCGGGGCCCTCGAGCCTGCCCGACGACACGATCGCCAAGCAGGGCCTCCTCGCCCTCGAGCGCGACTTCCCGACCGGCGCCACGAACCCGGTCGAGGTCGTGATCGACACCCGCGAGGTTCCCGACCCTCGCCAGGGCCTCGAGCAGCTGCGCGCCGAGCTCGCGGGCGATCCCGACTTCGCGGTCGAGCGCGGCGGGATCGAGGAGGGGCCCGACGTCGTCGTCGCCTCGGTCCCGCTCACCGTCGAGGGCGCGAGCGAGGAGGCCTCGGCGGCGATCGACAGGCTGCGCGGCGAGTACGTGCCGGAGGCATTCGGCGATCAAGCCGGGGGCGTCCTCGTCGGCGGCGGCCCGGCCGAGGGGCGCGACTACTTCGCCCTGATCGGAGACTGGCTTCCGATCGTGATCGCATTCGTCCTCGCGATGAGCTTCATCCTGCTGACGCTCGCGTTCCGGTCGATCGTCGTCCCGCTGACCGCGATCGTCGTCAACCTGCTCTCGGTCGGCGCCGCGTACGGGCTGCTGGTGCTCGTCTTCCAGGAGGGGGTCGGCGCATCGCTGTTCGGCTTCGGCGAGGTCGACCGGATCGAGGCCTGGGTCCCCGTCTTCCTGTTCTCGGTCCTGTTCGGCCTCTCGATGGACTACCAGGTGTTCCTGCTGAGCCGAATCCGCGAGCGCTACACGCAGAGCGGCGATACCACCGAGGCGATCACGTTCGGGGTCGGATCGACCGCCCGCCTGATCACCGGCGCGGCGCTGATCATCGTCGTCGTCTTCGCCGGCTTCGCCACCGGCGCGCTGGTCTCGTTCCAGCAGATGGGGTTCGGCGTCGCGGTCGCGCTGCT
>DATHVJ010000026.1:0-14812 GCA_035461345.1 Solirubrobacterales bacterium
TCACGCTCGGCGACGAGCAGCGTCTGCGTCGCGCGCCCGATCGGGCCGCGCTCGTCGTGCAGGGCGGTGTCCGCGAGGCCGATCCCGGTCGGCTCCGGGATCGTGACCGCGTCGAGGCACACCCACTCCCCCGCGGGCATCCGGTGGAGCTGGACCGTGAGGTCGACGTTGATGAACAGGTAGGCGTGGTAGTCGAGGGTGGCGCTGACCCCGTTGCCGGAGTCGGCGGGCGATCAGCACGCGCTGCAGCGGCGACGGGTCCTCTCCCGCGACCAGCGGGTGCCGCATCCGCATCCACACCGTCGCCGGCCCGGGGTCGAGGAAGGCGCCGGCGACGAACCGGTACTCCATCGCCGTGTGGTAGCCGACCTCGTGGCCGGTGGGGAAGAAGTCGCCCTCGGATCCGCTCTCGGGAGCGAGCGGTGGCTCTCCCCGCGTCAGGCCGCGAGGCAGCTCGACCTCCTTCGGCCGCAGGCGCCACGCCGTCGCCCGCATGACCTCGCCGTCGCGATCGCGGAGATTCGCCTCGACGAGCTCCACCCGGCGGCCGGGGCGGAGCACGCGCGTGGATACGGTGAGCGGTGCGATCGGGACCGAGCGCAGGATCTCGTACGTCACCCTGCCGACCCTGGTCGGCGGCGCGCCCGGCTCGCGGCTGTCGGCGCCGATGCGCTCGATCGCCCGTCCCAGTAGCGCGGCGGGCGGGCCGGCGTGCTGCCCGTCCGGGTCCCACGGGCCCCGCGTCAGCTCCGTGGGAACGAACTCGTCGGCGTCGCGCTCGAAGAAGGCGTCGGCCAAGGGCCGCGCATACTACGCGCGCCCGACGGGACCTGAGAGGGTCGTCAACCTGCTTCATCGCCCCGGCGAGGAGGCGCTGGCAAAGGAGAACGGCCACGGGCGCGGGGACGCGAAGCGCCCGTCCGAAGTGGAAGACGAGCGCGGGTCCGCCCGTCCGAGCGATGAGCAACTTGCCGCGGCGGTCGGGGGAGCCGAACCGCCGCCCGCGTAGCCCTCGACGTCGGGCAGCTCGGGCATCTCGATCGTGGCTCTACCCTTGGGGGGAACGGCGAAACGGAGCGAGGAGGGGCGATGGAGAAGGTCACCAAGACCGAGGAGGAGTGGCGCGAGCAGCTCACCCCCGAGCAGTACCGGATCCTGCGCGAGGCGGGCACCGAGCCGCCGTTCACGGGGATCCACAACGACGCCAAGCAGGACGGGACCTACCGCTGCGCCGCCTGCGGACAGGAGCTGTTCAGCTCCGACACCAAGTTCGACTCGGGCACCGGGTGGCCGAGCTTCTGGGATCCCGTCGCCGACGACAACGTCATCACCCGCCCCGACAACAGCCTGATGATGCGACGCACCGAGGTCCTGTGCGCGCGCTGCGAGAGCCACCTCGGCCACGTCTTCGACGACGGCCCCGATCCGACCGGACAGCGCTACTGCATCAACTCGGCCGCGCTCAATCTGGACGAGGAATAGCCGCCGGCGCACCGTACTCGCCCAGCACGGGCGGGATCGAGACACGGCCGTCGGCGTCCTGGCGGTTCTCGAGGATCGCGATCAGGGTCCGGCCGACGGCGACCGCGGTCCCGTTCAGCGTGTGCAGCGGCTCGGGTTGGGCGCCCTCGGCCGGGCGGTAGCGGCACGCCAGGCGGCGCGCCTGGAAGTCGGTCGTGTTCGAGCACGAGGTCAGCTCGCGGTAGCGCTCCTGACTCGGGATCCATGCCTCGCAGTCGAACTTGCGCGCCGCCGCCGCCCCGAGGTCGCCGGCGGCGATGTCGACCACGCGGTAGGGGATCTCGAGCTCGCCGAGGATTCGCTCCTGGAGCCCGAGGATGCGCTCGTGCTCGCCGCGTGAGGCGTCGGGCTCGACGAACGAGAACATCTCGACCTTGTCGAACTGATGGACGCGGAAGATCCCGCGCGTGTCGCGACCGGCTGCCCCGGCCTCGCGACGGAAGCAGGTCGACAGGCCCGCGTAGCGCAGCGGCACCTCATCCGCGGCCAGGATCTCGTCCATGTGCAGGGCGGCGAGCGAGACCTCCGAGGTGCCGACGAGGAACAGCTCGTCGCGCGGTACCTCGTAGATCATCTCCCGCTCGCCTGGAAGGAACCCGGTGCCCTCGAGCGGCCGCTCGCGCACCAGCACCGGCGGCACGACCGGGACGAACCCCTCGTCGGCCAGCAGGCCGAGCGCGAACCGGACGAGCGCGAGCTCGACCGCCACCAGGTCGCCCATCAGGTACGCGAACCGCGACCCAGAGGCCCGCGCGGCGCGCTCCATGTCGATCCATCCCCAGCGCTCCCCGAGCTCGAGGTGGTCGCGGACGTCGAACTCGAACCGCGGCCTCTGCCCCACCTCGCGGAGCGTGACCGCGTCCTCCTCCGTGTCGCCGTCCGGCGCCTCGGGCTCGGGGATGTTGGGGAGCGACAGCGCCAGCTCGTCGCGCCTGCCCTCGATCTCGGCCAGCTCGCCCTCGAGCCGCTTGATCTCCGCCGCCAGCCCGCGCATCTCGGCGATCTCGGCCTCGGCGTCACGGCCCTCGCGCTTCGCCTCGGCGATCGCCTCCGAGGTCTTGTTCTGGCGCGCCCGGCCTCCCTCGAGGACGGGCAGGAGCGCGCGTCGGCGAGCGTCCAGGTCGAGCAGCTCGTCGACCGCCCCCGCCGCTCCGCGACGCGCGAGCGCCGACTTGACCGCCTCGGGGTCCTCGCGGATGCGCTTCAGGTCGAGCACGTCCGGGCTCCCGAGCGGTTGGTTACTGCCCTTCCTCCTCCGGCGCCGGAGGCTCCTCGACGTCGCCCCCCGACCACTCGGCGATGAACTCCGCCACCTGCTCGGCCTCGTCCCCGACGACGATGTTCTGCGGCATGATCGCGCCCGAGAATCCGCCGTTGCGGATCGCGAACAGCGCGTCCTCGTAGCTGACCCGCCGCTGGTCGAGGTTGGGGCCCTGGTTGCGGAGGTTGCGATTCTGCGAACCCTCGGTCCCAGCCGGCCTCATCGTGTGGCAGCCGGAGCAGCGCTCCGCGAACAGCACCGCGCCCGCATGGGTGGGATCGTCCTCGGGAACCGTGATCCCCTCGCTGCCGCACGCGCTCAGCGTGAGCGCGACGGCGATCGTGATCAGTGCCAGGCCGGGACGCACGCGGCGGGATCATAAGGTTTCACGCGATGGCCACGCCAGAGTCCGACCCCGTGCCCGAGGTCGGCGCCGCGATCGATTCCGGCGTCTTCCGGCGCGCGGTCGGCCACCTGCCCACAGGGGTTACCGTCGTCACCGCGCCCGGGGCCGACGGGCCCTCCGGCCTGACGGCGAACGCCGTCTCGTCGCTGTCGCTCGACCCGCCGCTGATGCTCGCGTGCCTCGACCGCGGCTCCCGCACGCTTCGCGCCGTCGAGGCCGCGGGACGGTTCGGGGTCAACGTGCTCGCCGCCGACCAGGCCGACCTCGCTCGCGGGTTCGCGACCAAGCGCGAGATGCACGAGAAGTGGGAGGGCGTCGGGTGGTCGGAGCGCGCCGGGGTCCCGGCGCTCGACGGGACTGTCGTGTGGGTGGCGTGCACGCTGCGCGACGTATTGGCAGGCGGCGACCACGTGATCGTCACCGGCTCGGTGCTCGAGGTCGCGACAGCCGACGCCGACCCCCTGGTGTTCCTCCGTGGCGACTACCTCGGGCTCGGCGAGGCGCCGTAGCGCTCACCGCCATGCCGCGGACATAGAATCGCCGCCGCGCCGTGACGCTGAAGCTTCCCGAGCAGATCCGGGCCTGCCTGTTCGACATGGACGGGGTGATGACCGAGACGGCGACGGTGCACGCCGCGGCGTGGAAGCAGATGTTCGACGAGTATCTGCGCGAGCGCGCGAAGCACGGGGGTGAGGATTTCGTTTCGTTCGACGCCGGGTCCGACTACGACACCTACGTCGACGGCAAGCCGCGCTACGACGGGGTGCGGTCGTTCCTCGAGTCGCGCGGGATCGAGCTGCCGCAGGGATCGCCGTCCGACCCGCCGGACTCGGAGACGATCGACGGGCTGGGCAACCGCAAGAACGAGCTCGTCCAGAGGCTGATCCACGAGCAGGGAGTCAGGGCGTTCCCGGGCTCGGTGAAGCTGGCGAGGGCGGTCCGCGAGGCGGGACTGAAGACCGCGATCGTGTCGTCGAGCGCGAACTGCAAAGAGGTGATCGAGGCGGCCGGAATCGAGGATCTGTTCGACGCGCGGGTAGACGGCAATACCGTCGAGCGCGAGCACCTCAAGGGCAAGCCGGCGCCCGACACCTACCTGCACGCGGCGAAGGAGCTCGGGGTCGACGCGGCGCACGCGGCCGTGTTCGAGGACGCGCTCGCGGGGGTCGAGTCGGGGCGCGCCGGCCACTTCGCGTACGTGGTGGGCGTCAACCGCGCCGACCAGGCCGAGGCGCTCCGCGAGCACGGAGCCGACGTCGTCGTCGACGACCTCGCCGAGCTGCTCCACTAGTGGTACCTCACGCAACGTTTCGCCGTTACGAGAGGCACCACCCGTGATCGGCCACGAGCATTATCCGGTCGAGCCGTGGGCGGTGCGCGAGACGGCGCTCGACCTCGACATGCTCGCCCAGTCGGAGTCGCTGTTCGCGCTCGCCAACGGCCACCTCGGCCTGCGTGGCAACCTCGACGAGGGGGAGCCGCGCGCGCTCAGCGGCACGTACCTGAACGGGTTCTACGAGTCCTACCCGCTGAGCTACGGCGAGCGCGGATACGGGTTTCCCGAGGACGGCCAGGCGATCGTCAACGTCACCGACGGAAAGCTGATCCGGGCGCTTGTCGAGGACGAGCCGCTCGACGTCCACCGGGGCAGGCTCGAACGCCACGAGCGGGTGCTCGACCTGCGCGCCGGGACGCTGGAGAGAAAGCTCGAGTGGCGCTCGCAGGCGGGGCGGCCGGTGCGAGTGCGCAGCGTGCGGCTGGTGTCGTTCCGGCAGCGCAGTGTCGCGGCGATCTCGTACGAGGTCGAGGCGCTCGACCAGCCGCTGCGGCTGGCGCTGCAATCGAACCTGCTCGCCAACCAGAGCGAAACGGCCGCCGAGGACGACCCGCGTGGCGGGACCCACCTCGACTCGCCGCTCCAGAGCAGGCTGTCGGTCGACGACCGCTTGCGGGTCGTCCTCGCCCACACCACCCGGCGCAGCGGGCTGTCGATGGTCGCCGGGATG
The DNA here is from genome assembly GCA_035461345.1 of Solirubrobacterales bacterium. Taxonomy (GTDB): domain Bacteria; phylum Actinomycetota; class Thermoleophilia; order Solirubrobacterales; family 70-9; genus DASPWW01. Next base: position 5,195 of record DATHVJ010000026.1, read on the forward strand.
GACCACGTAATCGAGCACGCCGACGAGCTTCAGACCCGGGTCGAGTCCGAGCCCGACCTGGGACGGGTGACGATCTCCGCCAAGCTGACGCCGGGCAAGCCGCTGCGGGTGGTGAAGGCACTCGCCTACCGGTGGTCGTCGGTGGAGTCGGTCGAGTGGCTCCGCGACCAGGTCGACGCCAGCCTCGAGAACGCCCTCGCGGAGGGATTCGACGGGCTGGCGGAGATCCAGCATCGCTACCTCGACGCCTACTGGTCGATCGCCGACGTCGAGCTCGACGGGGATCCCGAGATCCAGCAGGCGCTGCGGTTCGCCCAGTTCCAGCTCCTGCAGGCCTCGGCGCGGGCGGAGTCGCGGGCGATCGCCGCCAAGGGGCTGACGGGATCGGGCTACGACGGGCACGCGTTCTGGGACACGGAGATGTTCGTGCTGCCGGTGCTCGCGTACACGCGGCCGGACCTCACCCGCGGCGCGCTCGAGTGGCGCCACTCGATCCTCGACTCCGCGCGTGACCGTGCCCGTCTTCTCGGACTCAACGGCGCCGCGTTCCCGTGGCGCACGATCCACGGCGAGGAGTGCTCGGGGTACTGGCCGGCGGGGGCGGCCGCGTTCCACGTCAACGCCGACGTGGCGCGCGCCGTCGAGCGCCACGTCCAGGCCACCGACGACGAGCGATTCGAGCGCGAGATGGGCGTCGAGCTGCTGGTCGAGACCGCAAGGCTTTGGGCGAGCCTCGGTCACGCCGACGACAAAGGGCGGTTCCGGATCCCGGGCGTCACCGGTCCGGACGAATACTCGGCGCTGGTCGACGACAACGTGTACACGAACCTGATGGCGCAGGCCAACCTGCGCGCCGCGGTCCACGCCGCCGAGCGACATCCGGAGGTCGCCGCCGGGCTCGACGTCGACGAGCGCGAGCTCGACGCGTGGCGCGCCGCCGCCGAGCAGATGCACGTCCCCTACGACGAGCGGCTCAAGGTCCATCCCCAGGACGGGGACTTCACGAGCCACGCCCGGTGGGACTTCGAGGCGACGCCCGAGGACGAGTACCCGCTGCTGCTCCACCAGCCCTACTTCGAGCTGTACCGGAAGCAGGTCGTCAAGCAGGCCGACCTGGTCATGGCGCTGTACGCGCGCGGGGACGCGTTCAGCGCCGATCAGAAGCTGCGCGACTTCGACTACTACGAGCAGCTGACCGTTCGCGACTCGTCGCTGTCGGCGTGCGTGCAGGCGATCGTCGCCGCCGAGGTCGGACACCTCGACCTCGCCTACGACTACCTCGGCGAGGCCGCGCTGATGGACCTCCACGACCTCGAGCACAACGTCCTCGACGGCGTTCACATCGCCTCGCTCGCGGGCACGGTGCTGGCCGCTATCGCGGGACTCGGCGGGATGCGCGACCACGGCGGGCGGCTGTCGTTCGCGCCGCGGCTGCCGCCAGGACTGGACCGACTCGCGTTCAGGGTCGCGTTCCGGCGCTGGCGTCTGGGCGTCGAGGTGAAGCCGGGGGAGGCGACCTACTCGATGCTCGAGGGCGACGAGCCGCTCGAAACCTCGCACTGGGGCGAGCGGGTCGAGGTCTCCCCCGCCGAGCCGGTCACGCGCGCGATCCCCGAGGCGCCGGACCTGCCGCGCCCGAAGCAGCCCGCGGGCCGCGCGCCGGCGCGGCGAAGCGAGGAGTGAGCGCTCAGAACGTCGCGCTGGTGCCCGCCGCGCGCAGGGCGAGGAAGAAGATCACCAGCGCCGAGGCGGCCATGATCCCCATCTCGCGGCGGACGATCGCGAGCGCGACGAGCCGCTGGCGGTCGCGGGGCAGGGTCTGGAAGTCGGCCTGGCCGAGCTCGCGCTCGGCGGCCCCCGCCCTCGCCGCCTCGGCAAGCAGCGAGACCAGCAGCGGCGCCAGCCCGTACACGTAGTGCAGCGCCCCGGTCGCCTCCTCTCCCAGCAGCACGAGCAGCCCTCCGACCAGCACCTGGAGGACGACCGCGACCTGCGCGGCGCGCAGCAGGTACCAGAAGCTGACCGAAGGGCGCTGCTGGAGCCACGAGACACCGCCCCACGCCCCCGCGACGAGGTTGGTGGCGATCACCGCGACGCCGAGGACGAGGTGCAGAGTGTCCAATCGGGCCCCTCAGCCCGGCCCGTCGACGGGCTCGCCGCGACCCCCCGCAATCCCCTTCCTGATGCGGAAAATCACTATGTAACACTCTGCCACAAAGTTGGTGTATAACGAACCCGCGGTGCTCGAGAGCTACCTCCCCGTGATCGTCTTCGCCGGGCTCGGAGTCCTGGTGGGCGCCGCGTTCGCCGGGCTCAACCACCTGATCGGCCCCCGGCGTCCGAACCGGGTCAAGGAGGAGCCGTACGAGTGCGGGCTGCCGAGCGAGGTGTCGCGCACGTTCCGCTTCGGGATCAGCTTCTACATGATCGCGATGCTGTTCATCCTCTTCGACATCGAGGTCGTGTTCCTGTACCCCGTCGCGGTCATCCTGCAGTCGGCCCAGAGCGTTTTCGTGCTCGTCGAGATCCTCGTGTTCGTGGTCCTGCTCGTCGTCGCGTTCGTGTACGCGTGGCGGAGAGGGGCGCTGGATTGGAGGTAGAGCGCCGCAAGCTCCGCCAACTTTCCCCGCTAGACGATCCCGGCACAAACCCGGCCCGCCCGCTCATGGAAGCGAAGGACGCGGCCGGCCATGATGAGCTTCGGGTCCGCCAGCTCCGGGCTCGCGACCTGCTTCGCGACGAGCTCGCGGGGCAGGACCTCGAGCGGCACGTGGAGGAGCGCGTCCTCACCACGACGCTCGAGCGGGCCCAGAACTGGGCGCGCTCGAACGCGATGTGGCCGGCCACGTTCGGCCTGGCCTGCTGCGCGATCGAGATGATGTCGATGGTCGGGGCGCGCTACGACACCGCACGCTACGGCGCCGAGGTCTTCCGCGCCTCGCCGCGCCAGGCCGACATGCTGATCCTGTCGGGCCGGGTGGCGATCAAGATGGCGCCGGTGATTCGCCGCATCTACGACCAGATGCTGGAACCGAAGTGGGTGCTGGCGATGGGGGCGTGCTCGTCGTCGGGCGGGATGTTCGCCAACTACGCGGTCGTCCAGGGCGCTGACAAATTCGTCCCGGTCGACATCCACATCCCCGGCTGCCCCCCGCGCCCCGAGGCGCTGATGCACGGGATCCTCAAGCTGCAGCGGAAGATCCAGGGCCGCCCCGACCTCGGGTGGCGGCGGCGCTACAACGCGATCGGGACCGAGGAGTGGGCGCGCCGCCCACCCGCCGGGGAGCTCACCCCGCATACCGGTGACGCGCCGAGCGTCGGGCCGCCGGGCCCCAACGGCGGGGGGCTGGGCTGATGCCCGACGCACCCGGCCTGGAGCTGATCGCGCAGGAGCTCAACGACCGCTTCGAGGGCGCGGTCACCAGCACCTACTACGAGCACGAGCAGGCGGCGCTCGTGATCGACGCCGAGCGGGTCCTCGACGTGCTCGGGTGGCTGCGCGACACCCCGGGTCAGGAGTACCGCTTCCTGTCGAGCCTGCACTGCGCCGACTACCTGCCCGGCGAGCCGCGGTTCGGGGTCCACTACGAGCTCCTCTGCATGCCGCGGGTCGAGCGGCTGCGGGTCAAGGCCGCGGTCCCCGACCCCGGGAACGGCGAGCTCCCCGAGCTCGACTCGTGCACGAAGCTGTTCCCGACCGCCGAGTTCCACGAGCGCGAGGTGTACGACTTCTTCGGGATCGCGTTCCGCGGCCACCCGGACCTGCGCCGGATCCTGATGCCCGAGGACTACGAGGGGTGGCCGCTGCGGCGCGACTTCCCGATTGGGGGCGAGCCGGTGCTGTTCACGCACAACGAGGTCGAGACCCCGGGGTGGTGGGAATGAGCGCTCGGCCTGACACGAACCCCGCGACGCCCGAACGCGAAGCGGAGGACGTCGCGGGCAATGGTGCGATCGGGACGGCGCCCGTGGAGCGGACGGACGCGCTCGAGGACGCCGACCGCGAGCAGGAGCTGTTCACGGTCAACATGGGCCCGCATCACCCGGCGACGCACGGGGTGCTGCGGCTCGTAGTGACGCTCGAGGGCGAGGTCGTGAAGGACCTGCGCCCGATCGTCGGCTACGTCCATACCGGGATCGAGAAGAGCTGCGAGGACCAGTCGTACTGGAAGGTGATCCCGTTCGTCGAGCGGATGGACTACCTCTCCTACTTCTTCAACATGGAGGCGTTCTGCGGGGTGGTCGAGCGATTGTTGGACCTCGAGATCCCGGATCGCGCCAAGTACCTGCGCGTCATCCACCTGGAGCTGAACCGGATCCACTCCCACCTCGTGTGGCTGGCGACGACGTGCATCGACCTCGGCGCGATCTCGATGTTCTGGTACGGGTTCCGGGAGCGCGACAAGGTGCTCGACCTGTTCGAGATGTCGGCCGGGCAGCGGATGCACACGCGCTACTTCCAGGTCGGGGGGGTGTTCGAGGACATCCCGCTCGGCTTCGAGGCCAAGCTGCGCTCGTTCCTCGCCGAGATGCCCGACCGGCTCGACCAGTACGAGTCGATCCTCGATCGCAACGAGATCTTCCTGCGGCGGACGAAGAACGTCGGGATCGTGTCGCGGGAGCGGATGCTCGAGCTCGGCGTCACGGGCCCGCTGCTTCGAGCCGCCGGCGAGCCGTGGGACCTGCGCCGGGTCAGCCCGTCGCTCACGTACGGCGACTTCGACTTCAACATCCCGATCGGCACCGTCGGCGACGGCTACGACCGCTACCGAGTGCGGATGCAGGAGATCCGCGAGTCGCTGAAGATCGTCGAGCAGGCGCTCGACGGCCTGCCCGAGGGACCGCACATCGCCGACGAGCGCAAGTACGTGCTGCCGCCGCGCGACGAGCTCGCTACCTCGATGGAGGCGCTGATCCACCACTTCAAGCTCGTCACCGAGGGCTACCGGGTGCCACCCGGCGAGGCCTACTACTCGATCGAGTCGCCGCGCGGCGAGCTCGGCTGCTTCGTCGTCGCCGACGGCTCGGCCAAGCCCGCCCGGGTGCACATCCGCGACCCGTCGTTCGTCAACCTGCAGTCGCTTCGAGAGATGTCCTTGAACGAGTACGTCGCCGACCTGATCCAGAACGTCGCCATGCTCGACCCGATTCTGGGAGGGATCGACCGGTGAGCGAGCAAGTTCAAGCGGCAAGTTCGCGAGCGAACTTGCCGGTCTCTGCAGACACGGGCGAGGTTCCTGAACTGCACGAGGTCGACTGCCCCACCGACCTGCGCGAGGCGGTCGAGCAGGCGATGGCGCGCTACCCGGATCCGCGCTCGGCGTCGATCCCCGCGCTGTGGGCCGTCCAGCGCCGCTACGGATGGTGCACGCCGGAGGGCATCCGCCAGGCGGCCGCGGTGATGGGCGTCCCGCCCGCTCACCTCGAGGCGGTGGCGAGCTTCTACGACCTGTTCAGGCTCGAGCCCGGCGGTCGCCACGAGGTGCTCGTGTGCACCAACATCTCGTGCTGGATGGCGGGCGGCGACGAGCTGCTGGAGGCGTTCTGCGACGCGGCCGGCGCCGACCACGAGCGGGCCACGCACGAGGGCGCGACGTCCGAGGACGGGGAGTTCTTCGTGTCGAGCTTCCAGTGCATGGGCGCGTGCGACATCGCGCCGATGGCGTCGATCGACCAGCGCTACATCGGCCCGCTGGAGCTCGGCGACGCACGGACCGTCGTCGACCAGCTGCTGTCGGGCGCCGAGGCCGTGCCCGAGAAGCGGCTGTCGCGACGCGGCGCCGGCGGCGGGCCGGAGCCCGAGCCCGATCCCCGGGTGAAGGAGGGGATCTGATGGCCGTCCGGGAGACCCGCGTCCTGTTCCGGCACATCGACGAGCCGGGGCTAGCGGACATCGAGACCTACAAGCGCCTGGGCGGCTACACGGCGATCGAGAAGGCGTACCGGAAGATGGAGCCCGGGGAGGTGCTGAGCGCGCTCGAGGACTCCGGTCTGCGGGGTCGCGGCGGCGCCGGGTTCTCGATGGGCAAGAAGGCGTCGTTCCTGCCCCGCGGCGACATGGACAAGTACCTGTGCTGCAACGCGGACGAGTCCGAGCCGGGGGCGTTCAAGGATCGCGAGCTGATGCAGAAGAACCCCCACCAGCTGATCGAGGGGATCGCGATCGGCGCGCTGGCCGCGGGCGCCAACAAGTGCTTCGTCTACATCCGCGGCGAGTACGCGGAGGTCGCCGACATCCTCGAGCGCGCGGTGGGCCAGGCGTACGAGGCCGGCTACCTGGGCGAGAACATGCTCGGCACCCACCACAAGGTCGAGCTCGTGGTCCACCGCGGCGCGGGCGCCTACATCTGCGGCGAGGAGACGGCGCTGCTCGACTCGCTCGAGGGAAAGCGCGGCAACCCGCGGCTCAAGCCACCGTTCCCCGCGATCAAGGGCCTTTACGACGGGCCGACGCTGATCAACAACGTCGAGACGCTTTCCAACTGCCCCCACATCGTCAACCGCGGCGCCGAGTGGTTCAAGGGCTTCGGCTCGGAGCAGTCCCCCGGGACGAAGGTCGTGTCGGTGAGCGGGCGCGTGCAGCGGCCCGGCAACTACGAGGTCGAGCTCGGGATCCCCTCGCGCGAGATCGTCTACGGCCTCGCCGGCGGGCCGCCCGAGGGGCACGAGGTCAAGGCGTGGTACCCCGGCGGGTCCTCCGCCCCGGTGCTGACCGGGGAGGAGCTCGATCTCCCGTACACGTTCGAGGACATGCAGAAGGCGGGCTCGATGCTCGGCTCCGGCTCGATCATCGTCGCCGACGACACGGTCTCGATCCCGCGCATGGCGCTGCGCACGGCGCGCTTCTACCACCACGAATCGTGCGGCAAGTGCTCGCCGTGCAGGGAGGGGACGAACTGGACCGTGAAGATGCTCGAGCGGGTGATCAACGGCGACGCGACACCGATGGACCTCGACGTGTGCGCGTCGGTGCAGGAGAACATCATCGGCAACTGCCTGTGCGTGCTCGGCGACTCGATGGCGATGCCGGTCGGGAGCATGGTGCGCAAGTTCCGCGACGAGTTCGAACGCGCGATCGACGAAGGCCGCGCGGCGGCGGCGCTGCCGCTCGAGGAGGCCGAGGAGTGGGCGTCGATGGAGGCCGCGTGATGCTGGAGGCCGCCTGATGGGAGACCGCGGGATGGACGTGCTGAGGATCAAGCCGGGCGGCAACCAGATCACCTTCGTCGTCGACGGGGTCGAGGTGACCGCGCCGGAGGGCGCGATGCTGGTCGACGCCGCGAAGCTCGGCGACGTCGAGATCCCGGTGTTCTGCTACGAGCCGAAGCTCGGCGACCCGGTCGGGGCGTGCCGCATGTGCCTGGTCGAGATCGAGGGGATCCCGAAGCTTCAGACCGCGTGCTCGACCCCGGTCCGCGACGGGATGGTGGTGTACACGCAGACCGATCGCGTCAAGACGGCGCAGGAGGCGGTCGTCGAGTTCCTGCTCATCAACCACCCGCTCGACTGCCCCGTATGCGACAAGGGCGGCGAGTGCCCGCTGCAGGACATCGCGATGGGCTGGGGACCGGGTCGCAACCGCTTCGCCGACCCCAAGCGCCACTTCCAGAAGCCGCTGCCGCTGTCGCCGCTGGTCAAGATCGACCGCGAGCGCTGCATCCTGTGCTACCGCTGCGTCCGCTTCAGCCAGGAGGTCTCGGAGGACGAGCAGCTCCAGCTCCTCGAGCGCGGCGATCGCACGTTCGTCGGCACGTTCGACGACCGCCCCTACATCGCCCCCTTCCACGGCAACATCATCGAGCTGTGCCCCGTCGGGGCGCTGACCTCGCAGGCGTATCGCTTCCGCGCCCGCCCATGGGACATCGAGGACGCGGGCTCGATCTGCACCCTGTGCCCGTCGCAGTGCAACGTGCTGTTCACCGTCCGCGACGAGCGGGTCGTCCGCGTGCTCGCCCGCGACAACCTCGAGGTCGACGACGGGTGGCTGTGCGACAAGGGCCGCTTCGGCTACCAGGTGATCTCGTCGCCGGATCGGATCACCGCGCCGATGGTCCGCGAGGGCGGCAACCTGCGCGAGGCGAGCTGGAGCGAGGCGATCGCCGCCGCGGCCGCGGGGCTGCGTGCCGCGGGCGCGGAGACGGCGGCCCTCGTCGGCGGCACGTGCTCGAACGAGGAGGGCTACCTCGTGCAGCGGATCGTCCGCGATGCGCTCGGCTCGCCGCACGTCGCCTCCGGCGACGGCCGCGCGGTCGATCGCGACCTGTGGCTTGAGCTCGCCAGGCCGGAGCTCGCGGCGCGGACATCCGATCTCGACGGTGCCGACGCGATCCTCGTCGTCGACGCCGATCCGATGCACGCGATGCCGATCATCGACCTGCGGATCCGCAAGGCGCTGCGCCACGGGCACGCCCGGCTCGCGGTCGCGTCCGCCCGCCCGACGGCGCTCGACGGGGGCGCGGCCGAGGCGGTGCGCTACGCGCCCGGCGACGCCGCGGCGTTCCTCGCCGACCTCGCCGCCGCGAGCGGCGAGGGGCGTGGCGCCGCGGAGCCGGGGGCGTACCGCGAGCAGGCGGAGCAGGTGGCCGCGGCGCTCGACGGGGCCGAGCGCGTCGTCGTCGTGTGGGGCGGCGGCCTCGCGGGCGACCCGCGCGGGGGCCTGGAGCAGCTGCTGGCGGTCGCCCGCGGGCTCGGGGTCGCGGATCGCGACGGGGCCGGCCTGCTCGAGGTCCCGTCGGCCACCAACGCGCGCGGGCTGCGCGAGGTCGGCGCGACGCCGACCGCCGGGCCCGGCTACTCGGAGACGCGCCCCGGGAAGGGCGCGGACGAGATCCGCGACGCGCTCGAGTCCGGCTCGCTGTCGGCGGTCGTTCTCGCCGAGCTCGACCCCGTCCGCTCGCAACCCGGCGCGGAGGGGTGGAGCGCGGCTCTCGCCGCGGCGGACTTCGTGGTCGCGTTCTCGATGTTCGAGGACGGGTCCACGGCCCACGCCGACGTCGTCTTCCCCGCCGAGAGCTACGCGGAGAAGGAGGGCACGGTCACCCACCCCGACGGCCGCCTGCAGCGGCTTCGGCCCGGCATCCCCCAGCCCGGCGAGGTGCGGATGGGGTGGGAGGCGCTGGTCGAGCTATCGGCCGCGCTCGGCGACGAGCTCGGGCTCGACACCGGCCCGATGGTGCTCGACGAGATCGCGCGCGAGGTGCCGTTCTACGCCGGGCTCACCCACGAGGAGATCGGCGGCATCGGGGTGCGGTGGCAGGACCGCGACGCGGCGGGCCGGCTCCCGAAGTCGCCGAGCGAGCCGAAGGCGCCCGCCGCCGAGGCGGCGCCGGAGCCGGCCGCGCCGCGGCTGCGGCTCGGCACGTACCGCGACCTGTGGGCCGCCGAGGTCACCGAGCGCAGCCCGGCGCTCCGCTTCCTGGCGCCGCGGCAGACGCTCGAGCTCGCGCCGGCCGACGCCGAGCGCCTCGGACTCGGCCACGGCGGCGAGGCCGAGGTGAGCTCGAACGGGACCAGCGTCCGCGCCCGCGTCGCGGTCCGCTCCCGGATGCGTCCCGGCGCGGGGTTCCTGATCGCCGGCACCGAGGAGGACAACGCGAACGTGCTCGCGACCGATGTGGT
>DATHVJ010000027.1:0-2078 GCA_035461345.1 Solirubrobacterales bacterium
CGCTGCTCGCCAAGGGGCTGCTGCTCGACGAGGGTCGGGCCGGCCACTACGGGGCGGCGACCATCAGCCCGCTGCTCGGCGGCAACTTCCAGGGCTTCATCGTCGAGGCGATCGGGACGTTCGTGCTCGTCCTCGTGGTGCTCTCGGTGTTGTTCAATCCGCGCGTTCGGCAGGAGTGGGGGCCACTCGCGATCGGCTTCACGCTGGTCTTCCTGATCATGGTCTTCGGACCGCTGACGGGCGGCGCCTTCAACCCGGCGCGCTGGTTCGGGCCGGCGCTGATCGGCGAGGAGTTCGGCGACGTGTGGCCGTACCTCGGCGGCGAGCTGGTAGGCGCCGTCCTTGCGGCCGGGTTCTTCACGCTGGTGATCCGCCCCGGCGAGCGCGGTCCCGGGCCGACCGAGGCGGCCGCGGAGCGGCGGCTGCCGGGCGCTGGATAGCCGCCGAGCTGTCCCGGGGCGGCGTACCTAACGCCCCGGGCTGTGATCCGCATCCGCGGTGGTAGCGTGCGCGTCGATGCAGCGCGTCACCTTCTCGCGCAACTACACGCTGTCGCTGTCGCGCACGTGCCGCTGTTACTGCAAGTACTGCGCCTTCGCCACCCACCGGGCGCACATCCACCCGCCCGACGAGGTCGAGCGCCGCCTCGAGGAGGCCGTGCGCCGCAACTCGAAGGAGTTGCTGGTGCTCACCGGCGAGCGGCCCGAGGTCAACTTCGAAGTCGCCAAGCGCTTGCGGGAGTGGGGCCACGACGACTTCACCTCGTACGTCGCGTGGGCGTGCGAGCGGGCGCTCGAACGGGGCCTGCTTCCGCACACGAACCTCGGCGTGCTGTCGCGCGACGACATCTCCCGGCTTCGCGAGGTGACCGCGTCGCAGGGCCTGATGCTGGAGTCGACCTCCGAGCGGCTGATGGACACCGTCCACGCCGGCTCCCCGACCAAGCACCCGGCGAAGCGGCTGGAGACGATCGAGGTCGCCGGCGAGCTCCGCATCCCGTTCACCAGCGGGATCCTGGTCGGGATCGGCGAGACCGAGGACGAGCGCATCGCGTCGCTGGAGGCCCTCGCCACCGTTTACGAGAAGCACGGCCACATCCAGGAGGTCATCCTCCAGAACTTCGTCCCTCATCCCAACTACTACGGCCGCGAGGTGGCCGAGGTCGCGGATGCGGCTTCCCAACGTCGGTGGGCGGACGGTGAAACCGGGTCCGTCGTACGGTCGCCACCTCCGCGAGCAGGGTCCGAGCCGCCCCGTGATGCTCCAAATACTCCGGATCCGGCTTCACCGCCCGCCCTTCCAGACTGGGCGACTCCGATCACGCTCGACGACATGAAGCGGTTGGTGGCCGAATGCAGACGCCTGATGCCTGAGGTCGGAATCCAGATCCCGCCGAACCTGTCGGACTGGTGGGACGAGCTCGTGGCGGAGGGGGCGACCGACCTCGGCGGTCTGTCGGCGAACGGGGATCACATCTCCCCCGAGCACCCGTTCCCCAGCCCGCACCAGGTCCGCAAGCGCCTCGCGCCGCAGGGCTACGCGCTGACCGAGCGCCTGTGCGTGTACCCGCAGTACATGGATCCCGAGTGGATGGAGCAGGGGGTGCTCGACGTGATCAAGCTCAAGTACTGGAGCTTCATCCCGCGGCACGGGTCCGGGCGCCGTCAGGAGCGGGTCGTGGCGCCCGACGTCGCCCCGCGGGCGATCGAGAGGGGGCGCCGCGACGAGCCGCTGAGCGAGGAGGAGCTGACGGCGCTGTTCGCGGAGACGCGCCCCGAGGTGATCGAGGAGATGCGGTGCGCGGCGGACGAGCTGCGCGCCGAGCTCGCCGGGGATCGGGCGACGTTCGTCGTCAACCGCAACGTCAACTTCACCAACGTGTGCGTGGTCGGATGCGCCTTCTGCGGCTTCGGGCAGGGCCGGCGCTCCCCCGACGCCTACCACGTGACCGAGGACGACTTCGTCGCCCGCGTCGAGGAGGCCGTCGCCTACGGCGCGACAGAGATCTGCATGCAGGGCGGGATCCACCCCGAGTACACGCTCGAGGACTACGGGCGCTGGCTGCGGCTCGCGAAGGA
>DATHVJ010000028.1:0-1700 GCA_035461345.1 Solirubrobacterales bacterium
CTACCACGTGACCGAGGACGACTTCGTCGCCCGCGTCGAGGAGGCCGTCGCCTACGGCGCGACAGAGATCTGCATGCAGGGCGGGATCCACCCCGAGTACACGCTCGAGGACTACGGGCGCTGGCTGCGGCTCGCGAAGGAAGTCGCGCCCGACATCCACCTCCACGCCTACTCGCCGATGGAGCTGCACTACATGTGCGAGCGCTCCGGGCGTCCGCCGGAGGCGGTGTTCGAGCACCTGATCGAGTGCGGGCTCGGGTCGACGCCGGGAACCGCCGCCGAGGTGCTCCACGACGGCGTGCGGCAGCGGATCTCCCCCAACAAGCTCCCCGTCGCCCGCTGGGTCGAGATCATCGAGGCCTGCCACCGGGTGGGGCTGCGCTCGACCTCGACCGTGATGTTCGGCCACATCGAGGAGCCGTGGGAGCTGGCCCGCCACATGCGCGTCGTCCGCGAGCTGCAGGAGCGCACGGGCGGGATCACCGAGTTCGTGCCGCTGAGCTTCATCCCGTTCAACACCCTGCTCGGCCGCACGCACGGGGTCGAGGAGATCTCCCGCCCCGACAACCTCAAGCACACGGCTGCCTTCCGGCTGGCGCTGGGAACGACGATCCCCAACCTGCAGGCGAGCTGGGTGAAGATGGGGCTCGACGCAGCGACCGAGAGCCTGCGGTGGGGGGTCAACGACCTGGGCGGCACGTTGATGGAGGAGAACATCTCTCGCATGGCGGGGTCGCGCCACGGCGTGCGCCTCGATCCCGAGCAGCTGATTGGAGCGGCGCGGCGCGCCGGACGCACGCCCGCCCAGCGCACCACGCTGTACGAGATCGTCGAGACCTACTGAGCGGTTCGGCGCCTCACGCCGGGATCAGGTCGTTCGGTCCGAGCAGCTGCGCCGAGTACGCGGCTGCGAGACCGACCGGGCCGGCACCCGCGACGTACACCGTCGAGCCCGGCCCGACGCCCGCCGTGTAGGCGCCGGCGAACACGGTCACGAACCCAAGCGCCGACTCGATCCGGCGACGATCGCGAGCGCGCCGATCACGACCGGCAGCACGCCGGTGGCGAAGACGACCCTCGAGACGGCGAGGAAGAACACGGTAAATGCCGCGGCTCCGAGCCCGATCGACATCGTGGCCATCACGTACAGCGCCACGTCGACCGTCGTCGGCGCGATCACGGCGCACGCCTCGAACACGAACCCATCAGGACCGCCGCGGCGCCGGCGATCCCGCCGGCGGACGCGATCGCGGACACCCGCGCCGGGCCACCCTCGGCGGCCCGGAGCCTCGACCACAGGCTGCCGAGGAACCACAGGAACAGCACGATCGCGAGGCTGTTGGGCAGCACCTGGACCTTGAGTGCCTCCTGGTGCTCGCGCTCGCGGCGACGATCCCACTGGCCGCCCCCGAGACGCTCCCAGTGTTGGGTGGTCATATCGGGAAGCTCCCTCCTTCTCGTTGGCGCGAGCCCCCAGAGGCCGCGCCGGGTCTGGACTTCCCGTCGGCCGATTCTGAAACGGCCCGCGCGCCGGGGTCAAGTCGGACATCCCCGAAATGCGCGGTGAGCGCGAGAATGAGCGCCGTGCGCGCGATGGTGCTCGACGCTCCACGCACTCCTCTGCGGGAGGACGTGGTCGACGACCCCGAGCCCGGGCCGGGGCAGGTGGTCGGGCAGGTGGCGGCGTGCGGAGTGTGCCG
>DATHVJ010000029.1:0-15043 GCA_035461345.1 Solirubrobacterales bacterium
GCCGTTGCTGATCTCGGTTCCCCGCAAGCTGCGCGGCGGCGATCCGGCTCCGCCGGCGCTCTCCGAGCCGGTCGCGAACATCGACCTCGCGCCCACTATCCTCGAGCTCGCGCGGGCGGCCCCGTGCCGCCGGGGCTCCGATTGCCGCACCATGGACGGGCGATCCCTGGTGCCCCTGCTGCGCGGAAACCGGACGGCGTGGCCTCAAGATCGCGCCCTGGCTGTCGAATACACAGGCAGGAACACCGGCTTCTCGAGCTGTAGCTACAGGGGGGTCCGGGTCGCCGACGAGCTTTTCGTGGAGCACACCTTGATTCCCAACCCCACCACCGACGCCTGCGAGTCCGCGATCGAGCGCGAGCATTACGACCTCGACGCCGACCCTTTCCAGCTCGAGAACCTCTATCCGGCGAGCGTCGGGACGACGGCCGCGGCGCGCCAGGCGGAGCTGTCCGAGCGCCTGGCGAGGCTGCGGGTGTGCGCGGGGCTGCCCGGCCGCGACCCCCGGAGCGGCACGCGGCCGCACTGCGAGTGACGGACCGCGAATGAGACCGACGACGCTCACCGACGCTGCCCGCACGAGGCCTCGCGCCGCGCGAGTCGCCGTCGTGGCCGCGCTTGCCCTCTTTCTCGCCGCGCTTGCGGTGGCCGGTGGCGGCGAGGACGCGCACGCGGGCTCCCAGGCGCGGCCGAACATCATCGTGATCACGACCGACGACCAGCCCCTGAGCATGATGCGGGGCCGCTACATGCCGAAGACGACGAAGCAGATCGGCGACCGCGGCACGACGTTCACGAACCACGTCGTCACCACCCCGCTGTGTTGCCCCTCGCGGGCGACCATGCTGACCGGCCAGTACGGCCACAACCACGGCGTCCTCACCAACCACTACGAGCTGCTCGAGGACAAGGGCAACGTGCTCCCCGTGTGGCTCCGCAACGCCGGCTACCGCACCGCCCATGTCGGCAAGTTCCTGAACGCCTACGAGCAGGCGGTCGGCAACCGCTTCGAGGTCGCGCCGGGATGGGACGTGTGGTTCACGACGGTGGGCAGCACGCGCTACTTCAACTACGACGTGTCCGCGAACGGTCGCCCGCGGCACTTCGGCAACGGCCCCCGATCCCACGTCACGCGGCTGCTGAACCGCAAGGCCGCGAGCCTGGTGCGCCGCTTCACGGCGGACAGCCAGCCCCTGTACTTGCAGCTCGACCACCGCGCCCCCCACACGGAGAGCGGGGTCAATTCGGGCGGCCGCTGCGGCGCGCGGGCGGTCCCCGAGGACCCACGCGACGAGGAGGGCGTGCGCGACGAGCCGCTTCCCACCCCCCCGTCCTTCAACGAGGCCGACGTGTCGGACAAGCCCTCGTACATCCGCGACAAGGCGCTGCTGAACCGGCCCCGGATCAAGAAGATCACCAAGCGCTACGACTGCGGGCTCGCCGCCCTCCGATCGGTCGACCGCGGCGTGAAGAAGATCGTCAAGGGGCTGCGCAAGACGGGCGAACTCGAAGACACGGTCCTGATCTTCACCTCCGACAACGGCTACTACTTCGGCGAGCACCGGATCGCGCGCGACAAGACTCACCCGTACGAGGAGGGGATCAGGGTCCCGCTGATGGTGCGGCTCCCGACTCGACTCGGCGGGCAGCCCGGAGCGCGGTCGCAGGCGCCGACGGCGAACATCGACATCGCCCCCACCCTGCTCGAGCTGGCCGGCGCCCGGCCGTGCGAGACGACGGGCGACTGCAGGGTGATCGACGGGCGCTCCACGGTGCCGCTGCTCCGCGGGCAGGGCGGGTGGCCTCGGCGGCGGGGAGTGCTCGTCGAGTACGACGGGGCGAGCAGCAAGGGAACGTCGAGCTGCGAGTACCACGGGATCAGGGCGCAGGGGTGGATCTACGTCGACCACGTCAGGATCCCGAACCCGCTCACCGGCGTGTGCGAGGAGACGGCGGAAACCGAGCTCTACAACCTCGCCACCGACCCGTTCCAGCTGCAGAACCTCCCGCTCGTCGCCGGTCCGGTTGAGGGGCTCCGCGACCGCCTCTCCCGCCTCCGCGACTGCTCCGGCGTCGCGGGTCGCGACCCCGCTCCGGCGGAGGGCTCGTACTGCGAGTGACGCGAGCCCTCGCGCTCGGCGGGCTGGCGCTCATGCTCGGCGCCGCCGCACCGTCGGTCGCCGCCGCCAAGCAGCGCCCGAACATCGTCGTCGTGACGACCGACGACCAGACCCTCGCCTCGATGAACGTGGCCGTGATGCCGAACGTCGCGGGGTTGACCGGGATCGGCGCGACCGAGTTCACCGACGCCGTCGCCACCACCCCCGTCTGCTGTCCGTCCCGCGCGTCGTTGCTGACCGGTCAGTACGCGCACAACCACGGCGTCCTCGCCAACACCCCGGGCTACGCGGACCTGCGCGGCAAGGCGAACACGCTCCCGGTGTGGCTGCGTCGGGCGGGGTACGCGACCGCGCACGTCGGCAAGTACCTGAACCGCTACGTGTCCTCGGTCGACGACCGCGCCGAGGTCCCGCCGGGGTGGGACGAGTGGCACACGGTGCTCGATCCGGCGCGCAAGTACGTCCGCTACTTCGGGTACCGGCTCGCGGTCAACGGCGAGGTGAAGCGGGTCGGCAAGCGACCCCGCGACTACATCACCCGGGTCATCAATCGGAGGGCGGTGAGGATGGTCCGCGAGCGCGTCCCGCGCCGCAAGCCGCTCTACCTGCAGGTCGACCACCGGGCCCCGCACACGGAGGCCGGCGTCAACAGCGGCGGCCCGTGCGGCGGCCTCGTCCCGCCCGACCCCCGAGATGCGCTCGCGTTCGCCGGCACCCCGCTGCCGCGCCCGCCGTCGTTCGACGAGCAGGACGTCAGCGACAAGCCGGCGTTCGTGCGCACCCTGCCGCCCATTTCCACGGACGTGGTCTCGCGCATTGAGCTCAGGTATCGGTGCGCCCTGGCGTCGCTGCTCAGCGTCGACAGGGGGATCGCCAGGATCGTCGCCGAGCTTCGCAAGGCGAACGAGCTCGGCAGGACCGCGATCGTGTTCACCTCCGACAACGGGTTCTTCTTCGGCGAGCACCGGATCCCGGAGCAGAAGACGCGACCGTACGAGGAGGCGCTCCGGGTCCCGCTCCTGATCCGGGCCCCCAGGCGCGCCCTCGGCGCCGCCACGGCAACGCCGCAGGTGACCGAGCCGGTCGCGAACATCGACCTCGCCCCGACGATCCTCGACCTCGCCGGCGCTGAGCCGTGCCGCGGGCGGACGCGATGCCGGGTGCTGGATGGGCGCTCGCTGACCGGGTTGATCCGCGGCGATGGCGCGTGGCCGGCGGAGCGCGGGATCCTGGTCGAGTTCGACGCCGGCGAGCGCGCGCGGCGGGCGAAGGTGTGCCGGTACCAGGGCGTGCGGGCGGGCGGCCACACGTACGTCAGGCACACGGCGATCTCCGACCCCGTCACCGGGCTGTGCGAGCCGACTGAGGAGGTCGAGCACTACGACCTCTCCGCCGACCCGTTCCAGCTCGAGAACCTGTACCCGGCCGAGCCGGGGTCGCCGCAGGAGGCGATCGAGGCGGGCCTGGAGGCGAGGCGCGAGGGCCTGCGGGGCTGCGCCGGAGTCGCCGGCCGGGACGCGACGCTGGCGGACCGCCTCCCCTGCGAATAGGCTGGCGGCGTGGATCTCAAGGTCCTGCCGCTGGCGATCACGATGATGGCCGGTCCCCAGATCATGGCGGACATCATCTTCGTCACCAGCAGGCGCCCGGTGCGGATCGACGGAGCGTTCGTGTTGGCGGTCGCGATCGCGGCGACTGCGGGCACGGCGATCGCGGCGGGGCTCGTGTCGCTGCTCGGGCTCGACCTCGGGAGCGAGTCCGACTCGGGCTCGGCGGGCACGATCATCGAGGTTGCGCTCGTCGGGCTGCTGATCCTCGCCTCGATCAAGAATGTCGTCCGGCGCGAGACGATCGAGCCCCCGAAGTGGCTCGGAGCGCTGCAGCAGGCCGACGCGAGGAAGGCGTTCGTCACGGGGCTGCTCGTGATCCTGCTGATGCCCTCCGACATCGTGGTGATGCTGACCGTCGGCACGCGGCTCGAGCACACGGACTCCTCGTTCATCGACGCGATCCCGTTCCTGGCCGCGACCGTCCTCGTCGCGGCGCTGCCGCTGCTGACCTACCTGCTCTTTCGCCGCCGCGCGCAGGCCGCCATGCCGAAGGTCCGCGACTGGATGAACTCCAATGCGTGGGCGGTCAACATCATCGTCTACGCGATCTTCATCGTGCTGATTCTCGCTTGACGATGGAGCCTCCACGCCGACCGCCGCCGCTTCCGGCCCGGCTGTTCGGGCGCGGAGCGCGCGGCGCCGGGCGGGTGGCGGAGGCGACTGGGCTGGAGCGCGCCGCCGAGCAGGCGGTGGAGGACGCGATCGTCCGCGCGGTCGAGAGCGAGGCCGTGGAGCGGGCGGTGGCGCGAGTGCTCGAGGGACCGGTGCTGGACCGGGCGGTCGAGCGGGCGCTGGAGAGCCCCGCGGTCGAGCTGGCGTGGGAGCGGCTGTTGGCGAGCGAGGAGGCGCAGAAGCTCGTCGAGCGGATCGCGGAGGCGCCCGAGATCCGCGCCGCGATCGCGTCGCAGAGCGCCGGGCTGCTCGAGGACATCGCGAGGCAGGTCCGCGCCGTCGCCCGGCGCCTCGACGACGCCGTCGAGCGGCTGGTGCGGCGGATCCTGTTTCGACGCCGCCGTCCGGAGCCCACGACCCGAGCGGGCCTCGTCAGCCGCGCGCTGGGGATGGGGATCGACGCGGCGCTGCTCAACGCCGGGTTCTTCGCCGCGTCCGCGCTCGTGGCGCTGGCCGCGTCGGTGTTCCTCGCCGACCCCGACGGGGTTTCGACCCCCGCGCTCGTTGCCGGAACCGGGACGTGGCTGGCGGCTGCGGCCGCGTACCTGCTGATCTTCTGGTCGCTCGCGGGCCAGACGCCGGGGATGCGTTTCCTGGCCATAGAGCTTCGCGGCCCGGACGGGTCGCGGCGGCTGGGATTCCGTCGCTCCGTCCGTCGCCTCGCCGGGCTGGCGCTGTCGGCGATACCGCTTGGGCTCGGTTTCCTCGGCGTTGCGCTGGGCGAGCGACGCCGGGGCCTGCTCGACGTGATCGCCGGCACGGAGGTCTTCTACGCGGAGTGAGCGGGCAGTGGGGCCGGGCGACCCCGCTGACTATCCTCGATCTGTGAGCGCGAGCCTCTCCAAAGGTGGGGGCGGGCGGGGGATTTGATGTCGGGCCGAGCGCGAACACCCGGTGAGGTTGGCGTCTGCCCGTCGTGCGGGAACCGGAATCGCGAGGGCGCCCGGTTCTGCGACGGCTGCGGAAGCCCGCTCGCCCAGCCTGAGCCGGCAGGCGTCTCGGAGTCTCCGGCCGACCTTCCCGAGAGCGTTGGGGATGGCCGATACCGGGTGCGGCGGTTCCTCGGCGAGCGGGGGCGAAAACGCGTCTACTTCGCGCGCGACACCGTGGCCGACGAGGACGTCGCGCTCGCGGTGTTCGAGACCGAGGGCGCGGACGAGGCGGTGCTCGCGACGTCGCGCCGCGAGGCGCAGGCGATGCGCCGCCTCGGCGAGCACCCGCACTTGGTCACGATCCGCGACGCCGGCGAGGACGACGGCCGGCCCTACATCGCAAGCGCCTACATGGCGGGTGGGGACGTCGAGTCGCTGCTCCGCGGCACCGCCGACGGGCGGCTGCCGGTCGAGCGCGCGCTCCAGATCGCGATCGACGTCTGCCGGGCGCTCGAGCACGCCCATTCCTGCGGCGTAATCCACCGTGACCTCAAGCCGGCCAACGTGTGGCTGGCGGACGACGGGCGCGCGAGGCTGGGCGACTTCGGGCTCGCGGCGACCGACCGCCGGTCCCGGGCCGCGATCGAGGGGATGCTCGTCGGGACGGTCGCCTACCTGCCCCCCGAGCAGGCCCTCGGGCGGCCGGCCGACCAGCGCTCCGACCTGTACTCGCTCGGGGCGCTGCTGTACGAGCTGCTGAGCGGCCAGCCGCCGTTCCCGGGTGACGACGCGGTGGCCATCATCACCCAGCACCTCGACGCCCCCCCGGTGCCTCCCTCGCGCCATGTCGGGGGGGTCCCGGCGTCGCTCGACCGTGCGGTGCTGCGTCTGCTCGCGAAGAACCCGGACGAGCGCCCTGAGAGAGCCGCTGCCGTGCGCCGCGAGCTCGAGCGCATCGCCGCCGGCGCCGAGGAGACGGACGAGGCCGAGGTCGATGGCGAGAACCCGCTCGACCGACTCGCGGGTGGCGTGTTCGTCGGTCGCGAGCGCGAGCTCGCCGACCTCAAGGACGGGCTCGAGGAGGCGCTCGGAGGGCGGGGGCGGCTGGTGCTGCTCGTTGGGGAGCCGGGAATCGGCAAGACCCGCACCGCCGAGGAGCTGGCCACGTATGCGCGGGTTCGGGGGGCCAAGGTCCACTGGGGCCACAGCCACGAGGAGGAGGGCGCGCCCGCCTACTGGCCGTGGGCGCAGGCGATCCGCTCCTACGTCCGGGAGGCGGACCCCGTCGCGCTCGCCTGGGAGCTGGGCCAGGGAGCCGGGGACGTAGCCCAGCTCGTGCCCGAGATCCGCGAGCGGCTCGGCGACGTGCCGGAGCCCCCCGCGCTCGAACCCGACGAGGCACGGTTCCGGCTCTTCGACTCGATCACCACCTTCCTCGCGAGCGCGGCGCGATCGCGCCCCCTCGTTCTCGTCCTCGACGACGTCCACTGGGCGGACGAGCCGTCGCTGCTTCTGCTCAGGTTCGTCGCGCGCCAGGTCCGGGACTCGGGGCTGCTGCTGGTCGGGACCTACCGTGACGTCGAGCTCGGCCGCCACCACCCGCTCGCCAGAACGCTCGGCGAGCTCGCAGAGGTCGAGGGAAGCCGCCGTGTTGCGCTGCGTGGCCTCGACACCGACTCGGTCGAGCGCTACATCGAGATGACTGCGGGCGCGGAGCCGCCCCAGGGGCTCGCGGAGGCGGTCCATGAGCAGACGGAGGGCAACCCGTTCTTCGTCTCCGAGGTCGTGCGGCTGATGGCGAGCGAGGGAAGCCTCGAGGGGAGATCCGCGGGGCGTTGGGACGTGTCGATCCCCCAGGGAGTGCGCGAGGTGGTGGGCCGCCGTCTCGACCGTCTGTCGCCGGAGGCGAACGAGGTGCTGACGATGGCGGCGGCGGTCGGGCGCGAGTTCGAGCTCGGGGTGGTCGAGCGGCTCGACGGCAAGCCCAGGCACGAGCTTTCGGCGGCGATCGACGAGGCCGTGGAGGGCCAGGTGGTGTCGGAGTCGGGCCGCGGCGGCGATCGCTACGCGTTCTCGCACGCGCTCGTGCGCGAGACGCTCTACGCCGAGCTCACCGGGCCGAGGCGGATCGAGGTCCACCGCCGGATCGGCGAGGCGCTCGAGCAGCTACACGGCGCGGACCCGGATCCCCCGGTTGCCGAGCTGGCGCGGCACTTCATCGAGGCGGCGCCGGCGGGCGAGTCGGCGAAGGCGATCACGTATGCCCAGCGCGCGGCGAGCCAGGCCTCGGCGCGGTTCGCCCATGAGGACGCGGCGGCGCACTACGGGCGCGCGCTCGAGGTGCTCGACTACGCCTCCGACCCCGACCCGGGACGCCGGCTCGCGCTCCTGCTCGAGCTCGGCGAGGCGCAGCGGCGGGCGGGACGCTTCGTCCCCGCGCGGGGGACGTTCGAGCGCGCCGCGGAGATCGCCCGCGAGCTCGGCGACGCGCTATCGCTGGGACGCGCTGCGCTCGGGGTCAGCGCGCTGTCCGAGGTCGGTGGCGTGGACGAGGCGATCCTCGCCCTGCTGCGCGATGCGCTCGACGCGGTCGGGGGCGAGGACAGCGCGCTCCGGGTGGAGCTGCTCGGCGCCATCGGCACCGAGCTGGTGTGGCGCGACCCGCAGGGGGAGGCCGCGGCCGTGGGGCGTGAGGCGGTCGAGATGGCAAGGCGCCTCGGCGATCCTGGGACCCTCGCCTCGGCGCTCGCGCGCCAGACGTTCCTGATGGCCGCGACACCCGACGCCCCGCGCATGCAGGTCACGAACTCCGAGGAGCTGATCGAGCTCGCCGAACGGGCGGGCAACCGCGAGCTGGCGGTGCGCGGACACGTCTATCGCCTCGTCGCCCTGCTGGCGCTCGGCGACGTGCCGGAGGCCGACATCGAGCTCGACACCTACGCGCATAGCGCCGAGGAGCTGCGCCAGCCCCAGCACCTGTGGCACGTCCCGCTGCTGCGCGGGATGCGCGCCGCGATGGAGGGTCGCTTCGACGACGCGGAGCGGCTGGCGGACGAGGCGCGACGTGGAGGCGAGCGGGCGCAGGAGCCGCTGTCGGCGCAGCTCTATGCGCTCCAGATGGCCGTCCTGCGCCGCCACCAGGGGCGGATGGAGGAGAGCATCCCGGCGGTGCGCGAGATGGCGGAGCGCTATCCGGCGATACGCGCGTGGCGGCTGGCGCTGGTCAGCTTCCTCGCCGACGCCGGCCGCGGGGAGGAGATGCGGGCCGAGTTCGATCGCCTGGCGGCCCACGACTTCGAGGACATCCCGCTCGACGGGCAGTGGCTGACCGCGGTCACCCGGATCGCTGACGCGTGCGCGCATCTCCGCGACGCCGGTCGCGGCGCGATCCTGTACGAGAAGCTGCTTCCGTTCGCCGGCCTGGCGGTTGTCGCAGGTCCCGCCGCGTCGGTCAACGGGCCGGTCGACATCTACCTCGGGCGACTGGCGCTGACCCTGGGACGCGCGCGCGACGCGATCGACCACCTCGAACGCGCGCTGGAGATGGCGACCCGGATGGGGGACCGGCCGTTCGCAGCCGAGGCGACGATGTCGCTGGCCGCCGCTCTGCTTGAGCGAGGTGCGGCCGGGGACCGCCAGCGCGCGCTCGACCTGCTCGGGCGCTGCCTCGAGGCCGGCCAGGAGATGGGAATGAGGCTGGTCATCGAGCGTGCCCTGGCGCTGCGGCTGGAGGCCCAGGGGCTGGCGTCGATCGACGTCACGACCTCGATCGACACCGTGATCTCGGCGGTCGAGAGCGAGCGTCCCGACATCCGCTCGTTTGCGGCGCCGGACGGCACCGTGACGATCCTGTTCAGCGACATCGAGAACTCGACCCTGATGACCGAGCGGCTGGGCGACGAGCGGTGGCTCGAGGTGCTGCGTGCCCACAACGCGGTCTTCCGCCGCCATCTTCGAGCGCACGGGGGCTACGAGGTGAAGAACCAGGGCGACGGGTTCATGCTCGTTTTCCCCGACCCGAGCCGGGCGGTTGAGTGCGCGGCGGCGATCCAGCGCGCGCTCGCCGAGCAGGAGCTCGCCGAGAGCGAGCGGGTGCGGGTGCGGATGGGGCTGCACGCGGGCGAGGCGATCCGCGAGGAGGGCGACTTCTTCGGCCGCAGCGTGATCCTCGCGGCCCGGATCGCGGCCCAGGCGGCGGGCGGCGAGATTCTCGTCTCCTCGACGCTGAAGGAGCTCGCCGGCGAGTGCGAGGTGTCGTTCGACGGTAGGCGCGAGCTGGAGCTCAAGGGGCTGAGCGGGACGCACGAGGTCTTCAACGCGAGCTGGCAGGAGCAGCCCGTCACCCCGTGAGCGCGGACACCCGCACCTACGGGCTCGGCCGCGGCGCCGGAGGCGCGATGGTGGCGCTGTGCTGACGTTACGGGAGTGATGGTGCCGAGGATCTGGCTCGTGACGATGGGGGTGCTGGTCGCGTGCCTGATCGCGTCGATGGTGATCGCGACGATCAAGCTGTGGTGACCGGCTCCGCGGGGGGTCAGCCCTCCAGCCACCGCCGCGGGTTGTCGACCATCATCGTCCGCTCCTGCTCAGCGGTCATGCCCGCGTCGCGAAGCTCCGGCAGCACCCGCTCCGGGACCAGGGTCATGCTCCAATCCTTCGCCAGGCCGGCGGCCAGCATCTGCTCGGCGACTCCGAGCGGGAACCAGTCGAGGGTCGCGCAGTGGTCCGCGGACAGCAGCATCCGGTCCGCCCGGCCGCGCTCGAGCAGGGCCAGCACGGTCTTCTGGCGCTGCTCGAACGGGAGGTAGAGCTCGAGCCCGTAGCGGTCCATTCCGATCAATACGCCCGTCTCGAGGACCCGCTCGATGTAGTCGAGGTCGTCGGTGTCGCCGGTGTGCGCGATCTGGACCCTCTCGGGGTCCACCCCCTCCTCGAGCAAGATCTCGATCTGCCGTGGCCCGGTCTCGCTCGCCGGCCGCGAGTGGGCCATGATCGGGGCCCCGGTGCGTTTGCTCGCCCTCGCGGCGGCGCGGTGCACCTTCTCGACGTTCTCTGTCACCCCGGGCTCGTCGGCGGCGCACTTGATGAACGCCGCCTTGATCGCGGTGCCCTGGATCCCGTGTTTGATGTCGTGGACGAAGAGGTCGGCGATCTGGTCGTGATCGCGGGTGAGGAAGAACTGCGGCAGGTGGTCGTATGTGTAGATCCCCGTGCACGCGACGACCTGTAGCCCGGTGTCATCCGACACCCGGCGCATGAACTCGACGTCGCGGCCGAGGAACATCGCGCTGGGGTCGCAGATCGTGTTCACCCCCAGCTCGACGAGCCGGCTTGCGAGACGCGCCGCGATCTCGTACGCCCCGTCCGGATCGACCTCGTGCAGCGGCTCCTCCTCGGCGATCGTCCTCGCGTGCGGCCACTGCGCGTACACCGCCTCGTCCCGAGCCTGGAGATGCTCGTGGACTAGCGTCGTGCCGAGCTGCTCGGCATCGATCGGCCCGCCGACCGTCTCCACCGTACCCATCGCGGGCGGCAGTCTATGCGGGATAGTATGCGCGCGGTTTCCGACTGAGGGAGGAGTTCAAATGTTCGGCCGCATCGTGGTTGGCACCGACGGCTCCGAGACCGCGAGCGAGGCGATTCGCCAGGCGATCGAGGTGGCGAAGCTGTCGAACGCCACGCTCGAGATAGTGAGCGCGTACGAGCCGATCTCAGGCGATCGCCTGCGCGACGAGGCGGCCGAGCTGCCCGGCGACGTCCAGCACACGGTGAACCCGCGCGAGGACGTCAACCTGATCCTCGAGAACGCGGCGGCCGACGCCAAGCGGGCCGACGTCGAGGTGATAACTCATCCGCGCGAGGGCGATCCCGCCGACGCCATCCTCGACATCGCCGAGGAGAACAAGGCCGACCTGATCGTGGTCGGCAATAAGGGGATGACCGGAGCGAAGCGGTTCCTGCTCGGCAGCGTCCCGAACAAGATCTCCCACCACTCCCCCTGCGACGTGCTGATCGTGCGTACTACGTAAACCCGCGAAATGCTCCACTTCGCGTCCGCTTTCGCGGGGTGCGCGGCGAACCCTACGGGTCGGTTGCCGCGGCGGCGTCGATCAGGCCGGCGCCGTAGAGCTCCTTGTCGCGCAGCCCGCGATCGGTGCGCGCCGTCGACTTCAGACGCGCCTCGACCTCATCCGGGGTGGGCTCGCGGCCGAGCCTCTCCTCGAGCGCCGCCCACACGAGCGCCGCGACGCCGGCAACGTGGGCGGACGCCATCGAGGTGCCCTTGTAGCTCGGATAGCCGAAGCTCTTGAAGCCCTTTGCGCCCTTGCGCAGCGTGAGCTGGCTGATGCTTCGGCCCTCGGCCGCCGGGTCGCATTGGCGGCCCGCCATCGGCATGTCGCGGCCGCCTCCGGGGGCGACGAGGTCGAGCCCGAAACCCCAGTTCGAGTAGTTGCCAACGCAGGCGCGCTCGGTGGTCCCGCCGGTGGCGATCACGTGCGGCGCCAGCGCCGGATAGGCGACGATCGAGCGCGGTCCGCCCAACGGATTGCCGGCCGCCCCGACGACGACCACTCCCTTGGCGTGGGCCTCGTCGATCGCCGCGCACACGCTCGGCACTTGGGCGCACGCCTTGACCGTCGCGCGCGGAAACTCGAGGCTGAGGTTGATCACGTCGGCGCCCCGCCGGTACGCCCACCGGATCCCCTTCGCCACCTGGCTCGCCTTCCCGCTCCCGCCTTCGTTGAGGACCCGGACCGGGATCAGCTTCGCTCGGTATGCAAGGCCGGTGACGAACTTCCCGTTGTCGGTGTGCTCGCCGATCGTCGAGGCGACGTGCGTGCCGTGGCCGTTCTCGTCCAGCGCTACGCCGTCGCGGTCGACGTAGTCCTTGGGGGCGATGAACTGGCGGCGCTTCAGGTCGGGGCTGCGCCGGAACCTCCTGCCGCGGTTCCGGTACGCGACGCCGGTGTCGACGACGGCGACCTTGACGCCGCGGGCGCCGGGACGGCCGAGCTGGATCAGGTTGCGCCATGCCCCCGGGGCGTCGATGCCCCCGAACGACTCGAGCGATTCCCCGGGGTCGTCATCGCACGCGCCGCTGCAGGGAAGGAAATGCCACTGGAGCTCCTGCCACCCGCCTTTCGGAAACGACTTCCGCCCGCGGTCGTCGGGTATCCAGCCCGCCCCCGAGGCGTGCGCGATGTAGTTGGGAACGGCCCATCGGACCGCCGGGTTGTCCCGCAGCGACCTCGTCGCCTCGCGCACGCCGATCCGGTTCGGCAGCTCGAATGTGTGCTCCGCCCGATCGCCCCTGAATCGCACCAGGACCTCGCCGGGCTCGAACGCGGGCCCGGAGAGCGGGGGCGCGGCCGCGGCCGGGGCAGCCGACGCCGGCGCAACGGCAGCTCCGCTGCACGCGAGCGTGACGGCAGCGGCCAGCGCGGTCGCCGCGGTCAGCGGATGTCGCCGTCGTCGTCTCATCGAAGCTGGATCGTCGTGCACCCGCGAGATGCGGTCCGAAAGCGTCCCGCCCCCCGCACGAGGACCGATCCGACCGTAGGCACTAACACTAGGCAAGCCGCTAAGTTGCCTAGCGGCACCGTGGGCGCGAATCGCTTCTTCGGCCGCGACGAGCACTTCATGCGCCTCGCCCTGCGGGAGGCGGAGCGCGCCGCCGAGCACGACGACGTCCCGATCGGCGCGGTCGTCGTCCGCGACGGCGAGGTGATCGGAGCCGCGGGGAACGAGCGTGAGCTGCGCGGCGACCCGACGGCGCACGCGGAGCAGCTCGCGTTGCGCGAGGCGGCCTCCGCCGTAGGCGGGTGGCGGATTCCGGACTCGGTCCTGTACGTGACGCTCGAGCCGTGCGCGATGTGCGCGGGCGCGATCGTGCTCGCCCGGGTGCCGCGGGTCGTGTACGGCGCGGCCGATCCCAAGGCGGGCGCGGCCGGGAGCGTGCTCGACGTGCTCGGAGAGCCGCGCCTCAACCATCGCCCCCGGGTCGAGCGAGGGCTGCTCGCGGACGAGTCCGCGGCGCTGCTGGAGTCGTTCTTCCGCTCGCGCCGCTAGGGGACTACGGCCGCCTCGAGCTTCTTCGAGTACGTCACGGGGTACGGGTCGACGTCGTCCTCCGGCGGTTGCAGCGCATCGGGCAGGGCCCCGAGCTGGGCCGTGGCGCGGGCGCGGATCTCCTCGAGCGTCTCCTCGTGGACGATCTTCCCGCCGCGCATCGCCTCGACCAGCAGCGGCTCGCCCCCGGGCGCCTCGTCCTCGGCCGCGATCACGTCGCCCGCCATCGTGTCCCCGTCGTACGCGCGGTAGACCTGCTTGGGGCCGGGATGGGTCGCCTTGTCGGGAGAGCGCTTCCACACGCCGCGCCAGCCGCCGTCGACACGGTCGGCGACGAGCTTGTAGACGCCGTTGACGACCGGTGAGTCGCGGCTCGTCCCGAGCTCCGTCCCGACCCCCCAGAGGTCGATCGGGGCGCCCGCGGCGACGAGCTCGGTGATCCGCTGCTCCTCGAGGTCTCCCGACGCGACGATGATCGCGTCGTTCATCCCGGCGTCGTCAAGCAGCCGCCGGGCGTGGCGCGACAGCTCGAGCAGGTCGCCCGAGTCGAGCCGGACTCCGCGCAGCGAGATTCCCGTGTCGCGCGCCGCGGCGATCGCGTTCCGCACGCCCTGCAGCGTGTCGTAGGTGTCGACGAGCAGCACGGTGTTGTGTGAGAAGTCCTCCATGAACGCCCGGAACGCGTCCTCCTCGCGCTCGAACGACATCACGTAGGAGTGGGCCATCGTGCCCACCGGCCGCAGCCCGTAGCGCATCGCGGCCGCGACGTTCGATGTCCCGCCGGCGCCGGCGACCGCGGACGACCGCGCCACCTTCATCGCCGCGTCGATGCCGTGGTCGCGACGGGGCGAGAAGTCGACTACGGAGTCGCCCGCCCCCGGCTGGCCCCCTCCGGCGGCGAGCACCACCCGCGCTGCCTTGGTCGCGACCATGGTCTGGAAGTTGATCTGGTTCAACAGCAGGGTCTCGAGCAGTTGCGCCTCGATGCGGGGACCCGTGACGCGCACCAGCGGCTCGTTGGCGAAGCACACCGTGCCCTCGGGGATCGCGTCGACGTCGCCCGTGAACCGGAACCCGGACAGGTAGTCGAGGAACTCGTCTGCGAACCCGATCGAGGCGAGGTACGCGAGCTCGGGCCGTGAGAAGCGGAGCTCCCGGACCAGTCGCAGCGCAGGACCGAGCCCGGCGGCCAACAGCCACGTGCGGTGGGGGGGCAGGCGGCGCGCGAAGAGCTCGAAGATCGCCTCCTGGTTCATTGCCCGGCGGTGGTAGCTGGCCGCCATCGCGAGCTCGTACTGGTCGGTCAGCAGACCGGTCTCGGCGGGGGTGAGCAGGCCCGGGTCGTTGGCATCCGGCACGCCCGCAAGCCTACGGCGGCGAGGATGGAGGAGGCGGGCGCACGCAAGGGAGTCGCCTCGCGCTACGAGCGCGGCAGCGAGGAGTTCTCCCGCACGCTGGCGCTCTCGGACGGCGTGTTCGCGATCGCGATGACGCTGCTCGTCGTCACGATCGCGCTGCCGACGCTCGACAACGCGAGCAGCACCGACGACATGCTCGACGCGCTCGGCGATCTCAGCGGGAGCTTCATCAGCTTCTTCATCAGCTTCGCGGTGATCGCCCGCTACTGGGCGGCGCACCAGCAGCAGTTCTCGATGCTCGCGCGCATGGACCGCGGCTTCGTCGGGCTCAACCTCGTCTA
>DATHVJ010000030.1:0-10878 GCA_035461345.1 Solirubrobacterales bacterium
GCGGCCATCCGCTCCTCCTCGCGGCGGATCTGGCGCGCGACCTTCGCCGTCTCGCGATCGCCGAGCGTCTCCGCGAGCGCCTCGATCGCGGTGTAGGTCGCGATCTCCTCTGCCTCCTCGGAGTACTCGGTCTTCGCGTTCTTGAGCAGCTTCTCCTCGTCGCTCTTGCCGCGCATTGCGTGCAGGGGCCCCTTCGCCAACGCCATCCCCTTGGACGCGACTTCCTGGAGCAGGTGCCCGCCGCCGCCGAGCTTCTTCATCCGCCGCTCGACGAGCCTGGCGTGGTTGCGGGTCTCCCTCAGATGCTGCTGGAGCCGCTTGCGGTGCGGTGCGCGATCGGTCATCTCGATGTGCGCCTGCAGCGCGGTCTCGAGCTCCTTCTCCTTCCCGTACGCCTCCCCTAGGTACTGCACCAGCTTCTGTTCGCCGGCGTTGTCGGGCATCGTCAACGACCTCCTGTTTCCGGGTTGGGACAACCCGGTACCCGGCCTGCAACCGCTCAAACGAGCGGCGGTATCCTCACCCGCGCCATGACGCCTCCGACGCCGATGTCATGACCACCTGCCTCGTCACGGGAGGAGCGGGGTTCCTGGGCTCGCACCTGTGCGACCACCTGCTCGCGAAGGGCCACCGCGTGATCTGCGTCGACAACCTCGACACCGGGTCGCTGCAGAACATCGAGCACATTCGGGACTCGACGTTCACGTTCCTCAACCACGACCTGACGGAGCCGCTGGTGATCGACGACGAAGTCCACCGCGTCTACCACCTCGCGTCGCCGGCGAGCCCTATCGACTACCAGCGCCTCCCCCTGCACACGCTCAAGGTCGGCTCGTACGGAACCCATCACATGCTGGGGCTGGCGAAGTTCAAGCGCGCCCGCATCCTGCTCGCCTCGACCTCCGAGGTGTACGGCGATCCCGAGGTCCACCCGCAGCCAGAGGACTACTGGGGGCACGTCAACCCGATCGGCCCCCGGGGCGTGTACGACGAGGCAAAGCGCTACGCCGAGGCGCTGACGATGGCCTACCACACCCAGCAGGGAGTCAACACGTGCATCGCGCGGGTGTTCAACACGTTCGGCGCGCGGATGCGCCCCCATGACGGCCGCGCGATCCCGACCTTCCTGCGCCAGGCGCTCCAGGACAAGCAGGTGACGGTGTACGGGGACGGCAGCCAGACGCGCAGCTTCTGCTTCGTCGACGACATGATCGCGGGGCTGGTCGCGTTGATGGAGTCGGATGTGCATCTCCCGGTCAACCTCGGGAACCCGGACGAGATGAGTCTGCTCGAGCTCGCGAAGGCGGTGATCGAGGTCGCCGAGTCCCGCTCCGAGATCGTCTTCGAGGCGCTGCCGATCGACGACCCCCAGGTGCGCCAGCCCGACATCACCCGGGCCCGTCAGCTCCTCGGCTGGGAGCCGCAGGTCGAGCTCCGCAACGGTCTGCGGCGGACGATCGAGCAGGCCGGCGTCGAGCGGCTGGTCGGCGCCTCCGAGTAGCTCCGGGGCCACGTCCTGCGCATCGCCCACCTGACCGCCACCTTCCCGCCCTACCCGGGCGGGGCCGGCAACACGTGCTTCCAGTTCGCCCGGCGCCAGGCCGAGCGGGGCGACCACGTCGAGGTGTTCACGGCTCCCGCCACCGGGGAGGTTCCGGACAGCGGCGCCGCGATAGTGCATCGCATCCCACCCCTGGTGGCGATCGGCAACGCGCCGCTAATCCCCCGCCTCGCCCGGCTGACCGCGTTCGACGTCCTCCACCTCCACTACCCATTCATCTTCGGGGCCGAGCTGGTGCTCGCCGGACGGCTTCGCCCTGTGGCCCGCGAAGCCGCGCTGCTCGTCCACTACAAGAACCGGCTCGTCGGCGACGGTGCCCGGGGAGCCCTGTTCGGGGCCTACGAGCACACGGTCTCCCCGCTGCTGATCCGCGCGGCGGACCGGATCTGCGTCCTGTCCCGCGATCACGCAGAGTCGGTGCCCTACCTGCGGCGAGCGCTGGAGGCCGACCCCGCGAGACTCGTCGAGATGCCGAACGGCGTCGACGTCGATGTCTTCTCGCCGGGTCCCGACGCCGACGGGGTCCGGCAGCGCCTCGGGATCCCCGACGACGCCGTGGTGGCCGCGTTCGTCGCCACCCTCGACCGCGCGCACCACTTCAAGCGGCTCGACGTCGCGATCGAGGCGATCGCGCGGGCCGACGACCGGCTGCACCTGATCGTCGCCGGCGGCGGTGACTTGCTCGATGGCTTCCGTGACCGGGCGCGGGCCGCGGACGTGGCGGCGCGGGTCCATTTCTTGGGCTCGGTGCCGCACGCGGGGCTCCCCGGTGTGCTGCGGGCCGCGGACCTGATCCTGCTCACCACCGAGCCCCCGGAGTCGTTCGGGATCGTGCTGATCGAGGCGATGGCGTGCGGGCTGCCGGCGGTGGCGACCGAGTACCCCGGCGTCCGGGCGGTGATCGAGCCCGGGATCAACGGCGTCCTCGCTCCTCCGTCCGACGCGGCGGCGGTCGCCGCCGCGCTGCGCTCGGTCGCCGAGCTGGGGGCGGAGGGCCGGCGGCGGCTCGGGGAGGCCGGTCGGGAGAAGGCGGTGCGAGAGTGGTCGTGGCCGCGGTTGGTCAACCGCATGGAGGGCGCCTACCGCGAAGCCATAGAACGTCGGCGGGGGGCAGCGCCATCGTGAGCCGCTCGATCCTGTTCGTCGCCTACTTCTATCCCCCCTGCCTCGACGCCGGCGCCCACCGCCCCGCGGCGATGGTCAAGTACCTGCGCCGGCTCGGGCACCGGGTGACGGTGCTGACGACGGCGGCGTACGGGCGCGCGGAGGACGACGGCGACGACGTGGTCAGGACCCAGGACCTGCAGCTCGTGCGCGCCCGGATCCGGGGCGAGGACCGCGTCCAGGCGATGTACGAGGCGAACACCTACTCGCCCCGCCCGCACCCGCTCAGCCGCGTGCTCGTGCCCGAGCCGCTGGTCCTCGCGTGGGTGCCGTTTGCCCGCCCGCGGGCGCTGCGGCTGCACCGCACTCACCGGTTCGACGCGGTGATCACCACCTCGCCGCCCGAGTCGGCGCACCTGATCGGCCGCGCGCTGCAGCGTCGCGGCGTGGCGTGGATCGCCGATGTCCGCGACGCATGGAACTTCGAGCCCCTGCGGCCGCGGTTCCCGACCGCCGCCCAACGCCGGCTCGACGAAAGGCTCGAGCGCCGCCTGCTCGGCTCCGCCGACGTCGTCACCGCCGTCAGCCGGCCCGCCGCGGACGACCTTCGCGACCGCGTCGGCGCCTCGGTCGAGCTCGTCCCCAACGGCTGGGACCCCGAGCTCGCGCCGTCGCTCGACGGCACAGCCCGCGAGGGGGCCGAGCGGATGCTGGACCCGGAGCGCGTCTCGATCGTCTACACGGGCAGGTTCGGAAGCTACGGCCGGGATCCCCGCCCGCTGATCGACGCCCTCGGCGCCCTCGCCGCTTCCGACTCGGAGCTCGCGGCGCGGCTCGAGCTCGTGTTCGCCGGCCCGTACACGGACGACGAGCTCGCCCTGCTGCGAGCCGACGTCGCGCCGGCGCGGATCGCCGTCGTGGGGAGCCTGCCGCGGGACCGCGCCCTCGCGCTACAGCGCGCCGCAGACGCGCTGCTGCTGATCGCGGCACCGGGGCGCAGCCAGCTCGCGAACCTGAAGCTGTTCGAGTACCTCGCCGCGGAGCGACCGCTTCTCGCGCTCGCGGACGGGACCGAGGCGGGAAGGATCGTCGCCGAGACCGGCGGCGGGGAGATCGCCCGCTCCGACGACGTGGCGGCGATCGCGGCGGCGCTGGGGCGCCTGGTCCGCGGGGCGACCGCAGCGCCGGACCCCGAGCGGCTGCGCGAGTACACGTACCCGGCGCTCGCCGAGCGCATGTCGGGTGTGGTCGATCGCGCCGTCGCCGCGTCCAATCCAGAGAGCCACCAGCCACTAGGGTCTGCGCCTCGATGATCGCCTTCGGCTGTTCGATCACGGATCAGGATCTGTACGAGAGGTATGCGGAGCCAGGGCTTCGGCTTGCGTCCGAGCCCGACTCCGAGCTCTTGGTGCAAGGCAACGCGGGATCGCTGTTTCGCAGCTACAACCTCCTGCTCGACCTGGCAGCGAAGCGCGAAGATCTTGACGCCCTCGTCCTGGTCCATCAGGACGCGGAGATCGTCGATCCCGAGTTCTGCGCGAAGCTGAGGGAGGCGCTGGCGGACCCGGACGTCGCGCTGGTCGGCTGCGGCGGTGCCGTCGGGGTGAGAAGCATCGCGTGGTGGGAGGGGAGCGTCACGTGGGCCTCGTTCACCACCCGGTTCGAGGAGTTCGGCGGCGGTGAGGTGCCCGGGCTCAGCTGGGACCCGGACAAGGTCCCTCCGTTCGCGCACACCGGAGAGGTGGACTCGATCGACGGCTTCGCGATCGGGATGTCCCCGTGGGCGGTGCGGGAGCTGCGCTTCGACGAGTCGCTCGGACAGATCCACGGCTACGACTTCGACATCTGCTGCCAGGCTCGCGCTGCAGGCCGCAAGGTCGTGACCGCGGACCTCCGGGTCATCCACCACCACTCCCTCGACCTGATCGGAGACGTCGAAGGCTGGATCGCCGCCCACATCGCGGTCGCGGAGAAGTGGGAGGGCCGCCTCCCGGGAGTAGGCGTCGAGGGAGGTGACTGGCGCCGGCGGGCGCGCCGCGCGGAGGCCAAAGCGGCCGCCGCCCAGCTGATCGCCGACCTCGGCACCAACCACTGGGCACCGCGGGCGCAGGCGCTGGAGGCGGAGCTGAACCGGCTCAAGGCGAGTAGGAGCTGGCGCCTGGCGGCAATCCTGCGCAGGATCAGGAACCGGCTACGGCTCCGCCGGGGCTAGTCGGTCGGCTCGCGCTCGCCGAGCGCGCGGCGCACCTGCCGCCGTGAGAACACGGGCTTGCCGCCCGTGCGCAGGCGCGACAGCGACTCGCCCCACGCGAACGCCCGCGATCCCAGCATCGCCCGCAGCAGCTGCTCCTGCTCGGCGCGGCGCGCTCGCTCGGCGCGCATCGCCTCGATCTCCCCCAGCTCCTGGACGTGGCGACAGCGCTCGACCATGTTCGCGATCCGATGTTCCTCGAGCCGCGCGAGGAGCGGGTCACGGTCCCACGTCTCGATCGCATCGGACACCGTGCCGGACCACGCGGAATCCACCTCCCACAGCACACCGAGTCCGAAGAAGGCGGGGACGATGGCGAGGCGCGCGCCATCGCGCCGGGCGACGAAGTCCTCGATCGCCGTGAGCACGCCGTTTCGCGCCCCTCCCTCATGGCTGGCGGCCCAGCGGTAGCGGAGGCCGGCAGGTGCGACCCCGGGTTCGCCCGGCGCCAGGGCCGCGTTCTCGACCATCTGCTGGCGGTGCGGCTCCGGGATCCGCTCCGGCGCGTAGTAGGTGTCGCGACGCGCATGCGGCCAGCCGACGTCGTGCAGCAGCAGGAGCGGAAGCCCACGTTCCCTGGAGCGATCCGCGATCATTCCCAGCTCCTCGCTCACGGTGTAGTAGTTGTGATCGCCGTCGACGATCACCGCGTCGGGCAGCTCGATCCGCCCCAGCGCCTCGAGGCTGGTCTCGCGGATCAGATCGACTTCCCGCCGCTGGGCCGCCAGCTCGACCAACTCGCGGCTGGGCGACGGTTCGATCGCCGCGACACGCCCGCCGACGCGCGCTGCCCGGTCGGCCAGCTCCCGGGTGAGCTCCCCCGCCCTCCCCCCGATCTCGACTACCGAGCCGGCCTCGCGAGCGTCGAGGCAGGCACACACGATCTCCCACAGGTGCGCGAGCGACTGTCCCGCCGGGTCGAAGCCGCTCTGCCCCGCGGTCTCGTGTTCTCCTCTGGGTGTTCGCACTCGGCCCAAGATCAAATTCCCCGTCGGCCCACACCCTTGCAGAGCCTCGCGCTCACATGCGCGGAGCGTAGACAACCGGCACGCCGCGCCCGCGGCAGCGCACCGGCGCCTATCCTTCGACGCAATGGCCACCAGGCCGACCGAGGAACCGGCCGCGAGCGCGGAGAATGAGCAGGACGCCGACCGCGCCGTGTCGGAGGACCTCCATCGCTTCGTGGCGCCCGTCGTCGGCCCCGCCGACGAGCATCGATACACGGACTCCGGGATCGATGTCAAGCGGGCCTACGAGGAGGACGACGTCGCTCCCGGGCTCGAGGATCGGCTCGGCGAGCCCGGCGAGTACCCGTACACGCGCGGGATCCACCCCGGGATGTACCGCGACCGCCTGTGGACGATGCGCCAGTACGCGGGGTACGCGACCGCCGAGGAGACGAACCGGCGCTACCGCTACCTG
This sequence comes from Solirubrobacterales bacterium, assembly GCA_035461345.1. Lineage (GTDB taxonomy): Bacteria > Actinomycetota > Thermoleophilia > Solirubrobacterales > 70-9 > DASPWW01. The sequence continues at coordinate 6,339 of DATHVJ010000030.1, forward strand.
ATCGAGCACGGTTCGACCGGGCTGTCGATGGCGTTCGACCTGCCGACCCAGCTCGGCCGCGACTCCGACGACCCGCTGTGCCGGGGGGAGGTCGGGCGGACCGGGGTCGCGATCGACACGCTCGAGGACATGCGGATCTGCTTCGAGCAGATCCCGCTCGACGAGGTCTCGACCTCGATGACCATCAACGCCCCCGCGGCGATCCTGCTGCTCCTGTACGAGCTCGTCGCCGAGGAGCAGGGGGTCCCCGCTGACAAGCTCCGGGGCACGGTCCAGAACGACGTTCTGAAGGAGTACGTGGCGCGCGGCAACTACATCTACCCGCCGGAGCCGACGATGCGACTGACCACCGACACCTTCGCCTACTGCCGCGAGCGGGTCCCGAAGTGGAACACGATCTCGATCTCCGGCTACCACATCCGCGAGAAGGGGTGCTCCGCGGTGCAGGAGGTGGCGTTCACGCTCTCGAACGCGATCGCCTACGTCGAGGCCGCGCTCGAGACGGGCCTGAAGATCGACGAGTTCGGCCCTCGGCTGGCGTTCTTCTTCAACTGCCACAACAACGTCTTCCAGGAGGTGGCCAAGTTCCGCGCTGTGCGCCGGATGTGGGCGAAGATCATGCGCGAGCGGTTCGAGGCCACGAACGACGCGGCGATGAAGATCCGCTTCCACACCCAGACCGGCGGGGTGACCCTCCAGGCCCAGCAGCCCGAGGTCAACATCATCCGGGTTGCGCTGCAGGGCTTCGCGGCCGTTGCCGGCGGCACGCAGTCGCTGCACACGAACGGGTTTGACGAGGCGCTGGCGCTGCCCACGGAGCGCTCGGCGCGGATCGCCCTGCGCACGCAGCAGGTGCTCGCGCACGAGTCCGGCGCCGCCGACAGCGCCGACCCGTTCGCCGGCTCGTACTTCATCGAGTCGCTGACCGACGAGATCGAGTCGCGGTCATGGGAGCTGATGGGGAAGGTGGAGCAGCTCGGCGGCTCGGTCAACGCGCTCGAGTTCATCCAGCGCGAGATCGAGGAGTCGGCGCTCTCCTACCACGAGCGGTACCGCACCGGCCAGGACCTGATCGTGGGCGTCAACAAGTACGTGACCGAGACCACCGACGACGTCGAGGTGCTGAAGGTCGACCCGGAGTCGGAGCGCCGCCAGCTGGAGCGGCTCGAGGCGTTCAAGGCGGCGCGCGACCAGGGCGCCGTCGAGGAGCGGCTCGAGGCCCTGCGGGACGCCGCCCGCGGCGACGGGAACCTGCTGTACCCGATCCGCGACGCGCTCCGCGACGGCGCGTCGATCGGAGAGGTGTGCGGGGCGATGCGCGACGTGTTTGGGGAATATCGAGGGGGAGCGTTCTTCTGAGGCGCAAACCGCGCGATGTGCTCGCACATCGCGCGATTGGCTCTCTGAACGCCCTTTCTCATCGCCGATTCGGGCAGGAGTGCGACGGGTGGGGCTAGAAGTGCGTGCCCGTGTCAACGATCGAAAAGACCCTGGTCAAGTCGCCGCCGGAGCTGTGGGAGCTGGTCGACGACCGCGAGCTGATGCGGCGCTGGTCGGCCGCGCTGACCGGGACCACAGGCGAGGTGAACGTGCTGGAGCGCGAGCCGGGCGAGCGCCTGGCTTGGGAGGCCGCCGGGGCGGACGTGCGGATCGAGCTCGTCCTGGCCGAGAAGGGTTGGGGCACGAGCGTCTCGATCCGGATCGCGGGCGACGGTGTCGGCGAGGGCGGCGCCTCGACCCTGGACGGCCTGGTCGATGAGCTCGGATCCCCCCAGCGCCGCCCGTTCAGCCGCGCCTGACCCCGATCCCGAGATCCTCCTCGACGCCCTCGCCGACCGCGTCGTGGGCGCGCGCGAGCACGCCGACGCCACCGCGTCGTACGCGTTCGCGACCGCGGTCGAACTTGGGCTGGACCGGGACTTCTGCGGGACGGTCAGAACCGCCGCGCGCCTGCACGAGATCGGCAAGCTGTACATCCGCCGCGAGCTGCTCGCCCGTCCCGAGGACGAGCTCTCGCGGCGGGCGCGCGCCGAGCTCGAGTCTCACCCCGCCGCGGGAAACCTGCTGGCGCGCGGCGCGGGCTTCCCCGTGCCGGTATGCGAGCTGATCCTGCACTGCGGCGAGCGATTCGACGTCGGGGGCGAGGACACCCCCGACGTTCCGCTGGGCTCCCGGATCGTCGCCGCGGCGTGCGAGTACGACCGCCAGCTCGCCCGCCATACGGGTGACGAAGGCGGCGGCCGCCGGTGGGCACTGATCGCAACGGTCGCGCAGAGCGGGTCGCGACTCGATCCGCTCGTCGTCGACGCTTTGGCCCGGGTGGTAGAGCGGGCGCAGGGCGCGGCGGGCTGAGATCCGACTAGGTCGCTAACTGCGGACCCCGCCGACGCCGCGTGAGGCTGCGCGTCAGGTCGAAGGGCAAGGCGCGCAGGCGGCTGCGCAAGAAGGGCAAGGCCAAGGTCAAGGCGGAGGTCACCTACACGCCGGACGGCGGCGAGCCGATCACGCACGAGGACAAGCTCAAGCTTCAAGCGCCGCTGACGCGCGCGGCCGCACGCCGATCGGCCCCTAGAATCGCCCCGCGGTGCGGGCCGAAGCTCTCCGAAATCGATTGGGCCAAGCACGCCTGCGCGCGCGGGCCACGCTCCCGGCGGTGACGATCACCGATACGCGAGTCCGGGCTGTCCTCGCGGCGGCGATGGTGGTGGCGGCCGGGTTCATACTGTGGCTGGGCCGCCACACCTCGTTCACCGGGGACGAGCTCAACTGGATCATCGACACCCCCACCCTCGACGTACGGGGTGCCCTGCAGCCGCACGGTGGCCACCTGATTCTGGTCCCCCGACTCGTGTACGACGCGATCCTGCACGTGTCGGGGGTCGGCTACCTGCCGTTCCGGCTTCTCACGATCGGGGCGGTGCTCCTCACCGCGGGGCTGTTCTTCGCCTTCGCCGCGCGGCGGATCGGCGCGCTGGCCGCGCTGGCCCCAACCCTGGTGCTGCTCGTCTACGGCGCGGACCACGCCCACGTCCTGCAGGGCCCCGGGTTCACGGTGGTCTTCCCGCTGGCGACCGGGATCGGCGCGCTGCTGGCGCTGGAGCGAGAGGACCGCGCCGGCGACATCCCCGCCTGTGCCCTGCTCGTCGTCGGCCTCGCCACCTACTCCACCGGAATCCCGTTCGTGGCCGGTGCGGCCGTGGCGATCCTGCTTGGCTCGGACCGCCGGCGCCGCGCGTGGGTCTTCCTCGTGCCGGCGATCCTGTACGGAGCATGGTTGCTGTGGTCCCAGCAGGAGACAGGCGCCGGGGCCGGAAGTCAGGTCACTTTCTCCAACGTGCTGCTGTTCCCGAGCTGGGCGTGGCAGTCGTTGTCGACCGTGGCCGCTGCCATCGTCGGGCTCGGCTACGAGTTCACCGCCGAGCAAGCGAGCCCCCACCGGCTCGTGACCGGGTGGGGGCCGGTCGTGGCGGCGGTCGCCCTCGCCGCGCTGGGCTGGCGCCTGTGGCAGGGGGGGATCCAGAGATGGCTGTGGGCCGCGATGGCGATCCCATCGACCCTGTGGTTGATCGGTGCCCTCGGGGCGCTCGACAGCCCGCTCGACGTGCCCGACAGCAGCCGCTACCTCTACCCGGCCGCGGTGGCCGTGCTGGTGGTGACCGTGGAGGCAGCCCGGGGGGTGCCGCTGGGACGCGGCGCGCTCGTGGCGATCTTTGCGGTGGCGGCGATCGGTGTCGCGACGAACGCACGCCTGCTCGGCGACGGCGCGGCGGGGCTGCGCGATGGCCTCGCCCTGCAGCGGGCTGGGCTCACCAGCGTGGAGCTCGCCGAGGGCCGGGTGGGCGGTGAGTTCGGCGGAGACCAGGTCGGCGCGATGCTGCGCGCGACGGGGGAAGGCGGCATCGCGACCGGCTATCTCCGGGCGGTGAGCGAGTTCGGATCGCCGGGATTCTCCCTCGTGGAGCTCAGGTCTCGACCCGAGCCGGTTCGCCAGGAGGCCGATCGGCTTCTGGCCGACAACCTCGACGTCCGGCTGCAGCCGAGCGACGCCCGGCCCACCGACTGCCGCCGCCTGCGCGGCGAGCCGGGCACGGGAACGAGCGTCGAGCTGCCACCCGGGGGGGCCGTGCTTCGCACCCCCACCTCGGCCGAGGTCCGATTGCGCCGCTTCGGCGCGAGCTTCCCGCCCGAGCCGTTCGGCGGGCTGACTGCGTCCGTTCCCACCTCGCTCGTCGTCCCCCGAGATGCCGCCCCGGACCCGTGGTACGTCGGCGTCTCCGCGAGCGAGCTGGAGCTCTGCCTGCAATAGCATCGCTCGGCGTGGACGATCTCCCGGCGCACAGCGAAGCTGGGGAGGCCGTCGCGGTCGAGTTTCGCGACGCGACGAAGCGCTACGCGGGAACGACCGAGGACGCCGTAAGGGGACTGACGCTGGAGGTCCCGGCCGGCGAGATCTGCGTGCTCGTCGGCCCGTCCGGATGCGGGAAGACGACCGCGATGCGGATGGTCAACCGCATGGTCGAGATAACCGACGGCGACATCC
>DATHVJ010000031.1:0-16379 GCA_035461345.1 Solirubrobacterales bacterium
TGACGCTCGGGGGCGCCGTCGCCGGGCGCGCCGTCCTCGCCGTCGCCGCTCCGCGCCGCCGCGCGCGCAGCGGGCGCGGGCGGGGCGGGCGGGCGGGGCGGCTGCGCGGCGGGCTCGGAGTCCATCCGGGCAGCCGGCGCCGGCTCGGGCTCGCGTCGCTCCGGGGCTCCGGGCTCGTCGACCCTGGCGACCACGTTCTCCTCGGGGAACGGCGGCACGTACCCCATCGTCTCCTCGAGGTGCGCGCGGCGGGCGCGGTAGCCGGGCTCGCGCTCCTTCCACGCGGTCAGCACCGGCGACGCGATGAAGATTGAGGAGTAGAAGCCGGATGCGACCCCGACCATCATCGCGAACGCGAAGTCCTGCAGCGTCTCGCCGCCGAACACGAGCAGCACGGCGAGCAGGAACACCGTCGACAGTCCGGTGATGATCGAGCGCGTGAAAACCTCGCTCATCGAGCGGTTGACTATCTGCGAGAACGAGGCCCGCGGCAGGCGCGGCTCGTTCTCGCGTATTCGGTCGAACACGATCACCGTGTCGTACATCGAGTAGCCGAGGATCGTCAGGAAGGCGGCGACGGTGGCGCTCGTGACCTCGCGCTCGCTGAGCGAGTACACGCCGGCGGTGATCAGGATGTCGTGGACGAGCGCGATCAGCACCGGGACCGCGTACTTGGGCTGGAACCGGATCGCGACGTAGATCGCGATCACCAGCATCGACAGGATCAGCGCGCGAACCGCGTTCGTCGCCACCTGCTCCCCGAACGACGGCCCGATGCTCTGGTTCTGGAACCCGTCGTCGCCGCGCTCGATCCCGTACTGCTCCTCGAGCACGGTCTGCGCCTGCCCGACATCGGCCGGCTCGATCTCGCCCTCGACCTGGACCACGTTGTCGCCGAAGGTGGGGTCGTCGACCTCCTGGATCGAGGCGTTGTCGGCTCCGGCGATGCCGGCGTCCGACAGCGTCGTGCGCACGCTCTCGACCGACGCGTCCTCGGCCAGCGCCGCCTTGATCCGGGTCCCCGACTCGAAGTCGATCCCGAGGTTGAGCTGCAGGGTGGCGAACGCGATCGCCCCGACGGCGAGGATCGCACCGGAGACCGAGAAGAACCACTTGCTCATCCCGGTGAAGTCGAAGTGCCACCGCACGCGCTGCTCGCCGGCGCCGAGGAATCGCGGCGAGCGCAGGAAGGCGGTCCGGCCCAGCGCCCCGAGGACCGCCTGGGTGAAGACCACCGCGGTGAACAGCGACACGATCGTCCCGACGCCGAGCGTGAACGCGAACCCCTTCACGCCGGCGGTCGCGAGCACGAAGAGGATGAAGGCCGTGATCAGCGTGATCACGTTCGCGTCGATGATCGTCGCGATCCCCTTGCGGTACCCGGCGGAGATCGCCGACGCCATCGAGCGCCCGGCGCGCGCCTCCTCCTTGATGCGCTCGAAGATGACGATGTTGGAGTCGGCGGCGACCCCGATCGTGAGGATCAGGCCCGCGATCCCCGGCAGCGTCAGCGTGATCGGGATCAGCTTGATCAGCGCGAGGAAGAACAGCGCGTAGACGCCGAGGCCGAGCGCGGCGACGAAGCCGAGGAAGCGGTAGTAGGCGAGCAGGAAGAGGATGACGATGATCAGCCCGACGATTCCCGCCGTCAGCCCTTGGTCGAGCGCCTCCTGGCCGAGCGTCGCCGAGACCGTGCTCTGGCTGATCAGCTTGAGCTCGATCGGCAGCGCGCCGATCCGCAGCGTCTCGGCCAGGTCCTGGGCCTCGGAGATCGTGAAGCTGCCCGAGATCTGCGCCCCCGTGCGGCCATCGATCCCGTTCGGGTTCTCGACGAAGTTGATGATCGGACGCGACTGGACGAGGTCGTCGAGGACGATCGCGAAGTGGTCCGAGAGCGCCTCCGCCTGTGCCGGGGTCGTCACCCCGGGCGGCGCCTCGCCCGCCGCCCGCTGCGCGATTCGGCTCGTGATCTCCTCGAAGCTCTCCCGCCCCTCGTCGGTGAACTCGAACGTGACGTTGGGCTGGTTGGTCGTCGGGTCGGAGTTCTGCTCAGGGTTGGTGATGTCGGTCCCCGACAGCTCCGGGCGGTCGCGGAGGACGAAGTGCTCCGGCGGCCCGGTGGACTCGTCCTGGTCGGTCGCGGGGTCGTCCTGCGGGGGCTCCTCGACGACCCGCGTGCCCTGCGGGACCTCGAGCACGACGCTGTCCTTGGGCTGGCGCTCTCGCGGGAAGTCGAGGAACAGGTCGGAGCGGTCCTGCGAGGGCTCGGTCAGGAGCTCGAGCGAGTCGCGGTCGAACAGGTAGTAGGTGGGGCCCGTCGTCGTGCACAGGTCGCGGAAGCACTCGGGCTTCCGCTTCGACGCGAACCTGACCGCATCGAACAGCCGGTTGAACCCCTGCTCGGTGGCGTTGGGGTCGTTCGGATCCGGCGAGATCACGTTCGGCTCCCAGTCGTAGAACTGCATCTGGGCCGTGGTCCCGATCACCTCGACCGCGCGGTCGATGTCCTGGACGTCGGGCAGCCCGACGTCGATCTGATCGTTGCCGACACGGTTGATCTCGGGCTCGGCGACGCCGAGCGTGTCGACCCGCTGGCGGATGATCTCGATCGCCCGGTCGATCTCCTCCGGGCCGGGGTCGGGGACCTGCGCGGTCGGCTGCCCCTGGTAGACGAGCGAGGTCCCGCCGCGAAGGTCGAGGCCGAGCTTGGTCGGCTGGGTGAGGATGACGAGGATCGACGCGAGCGTCATCCCGACGACGAACAGCAGGACGAAGAGGTTGCGCCGGCGGCCCGTCACGCGGCCACCCTATTCGGGGGTGAGAACGATCAGCAGGCCCCCGTCGTCGTCGTAGGCGGGGAAGATGTCGGCCACCGCGCTCGCGGGCAGGTCGCCCTCGGCGCGCACCTCGACGCGCTTGCCGAGCGACCGCACGCCCCACTCGAGGGTCGTCTCGATCGGATCGGCGACCCCGTCGCCGTCGATGTCGGCGCCCTCGCCGCCGTCGCCGGCATCGACCCACCGCAGCCCCAGCACCTCCTGCACGGGGCGCCCGATCACGTCCTCGTCCTTGAGGCCTGTGAGCTCGAACCCGCCCTTGCCGATGTCGATCACGCGCCCCTTCTGGTCGCACGTGAAGAACGCCGCGTCGGGAGCGGGGTAGTAGTCGTCGAGAAGCTCGAACAGGAACCCGAAGCCGCATTTGTCACAGCTCTTCGGGCGCGACGAGAACCCCGCCGTCCGCTCCCCGCTCAGCTCGCGGTTCCCGCAACTCGGACAGATGAAGAACGGCACGCAGAAAGGCTAGTAAACGGCGGTTGCCGTCAGGCCGGGGGCTAAACGCAGTCGATCATCTCGCCGGCGCCGCGGCGAGCATCCTCCACGCATCGAACAGCTCGAAGGCCTCGGCGGCCGCGCGCTTCGCGAGCCGGCGAGTCTGGGCTCGCAGCTCGTCCAGGTCCAACCCGCGATCGGCGAGCTTGGCGCTCTCGGACTCCGCCCACGAGTCGATGATCGCGGGCGTCACCTCGGGATGGAACTGGATCCCGAGGTGTGGACCCAGCCGGAACGCGCCCGGCCCGCTGGGCGAGGTGGCGATCTGCGCGGCCCCCTCCGGGATCGAGAAACGCTCGTAGTTGAAGTGCAGCCACGGACCCTGGGGGATGAGCCGGCGATCGTCGGTCTCGACCTCGAACCACCCCATCGAGACGGGGTCCGCGGGCGAGATCTCGCCGCCCAGCGCGACCGACAGCGCCTGGCCACCGAAGCAGATTCCGAGCACCGGGACGTCCGCGTCGACGGCGCGGCCCAGGAACTCGATCTCCGCCGGAATCCAGGCGGGCTCGGTCTGGGTCGCCGAGTCGCTGGTGCCGAGCGCCACGACCCAATCGTGCTCGCGGGGTTCGTCGGGGACCTCCTCTTCCCACGCCCGAACGGTCGTGTGGGCGATCCCACGATCGCGCAGCCACTCGGCGAGCAGCGCGGCGGGGGCCTCCTCTTCGTTCTGGAGCACGAGCCCCGGTCGCTCGGCCATCGGCTCGCGACTCTAGCCAACCGCTGGCGGCGGTCCCGACTAGAACAGGCTCGCGTGGCGCTCGGGCGCCGGCAGGCCCAGATGCTCGAACCCGCGCTCGGTTACGACGCGGCCGCGCGGGGTGCGCTTGATCATCCCCTGCTGGAGCAGGTAGGGCTCGAACACGTCCTCGATCGTGTCGCCCTCCTCGTCGATCGCGGCGGCAAGCGTCGACAGGCCCACCGGCCCGCCCGAGAACTTGGTCGCGATCGTCGACAGGAGCATGCGGTCGTGGCGGTCGAGGCCGGCGCGGTCGACCTCGAGCATCTCGAGCGCATCGGCGGCCATAGCGCCCGTGATCACGCCCTCGCCGCGCACCTCGGCGAAATCCCGCACCCGCCTCAGCAGCCTGTTGGCGACCCGCGGGGTGCCGCGCGAGCGCTCCGCGATCGCGACCTCGCCGTCGGGCTCCACGCGCACTTTCATGATCCCGGCCGAGCGCCGCACCACCTGGGCGAGATCCTCGGCCGCGTAGTGCTCGAGCCGGTGGCAGACGCCGAAGCGGTCGCGCAGCGGTGTCGTCAGCAGGCCGGTGCGGGTGGTGGCGCCGATCAGCGTGAACGGCGGCAGCTCCAGCGTGACCGTGCGGGCGCCGGCGCCCTGGCCGAGCACGACCGGCAGCCGCCGCTCCTCCATTGCCGGGTACAGCGTCTCCTCGATCGCGCGGTTGAGGCGATGGACCTCGTCGATGAAGAACACGCTGCCGGGCTCGAGAGCGGTCAGGAAGGCGGCTATGTCCGCCTTGCGTTCCAGCGCCGGCCCCGCGGTCCCTACGATCGGGGCCTCGAGCTCCGCGGCGACGATGTGCGCGAGCGAGGTCTTTCCGAGGCCCGGCGGGCCGGCGAGCAGGACGTGGTCGAGCGCCTCCTCTCGCCGCCGCGCCGCCTCGATGAAGATCTCGAGCTGGCCGGTGACCTGCTCCTGGTTGACGAACTCCTGCAGGCGGCGCGGTCGCAGCGTGCGGTCGAGGTCGTCCTCCTCGCCGCTGACGTGCGCGTCGCCGACCCGCTCGCGCCCCGTGTCGCGGGCGGCGATGCTGGGATCGCTGATCCGCGGGGCGGGCTCCACACCACTCATGCGGCTTCCCTCGCAGGCGTCGCCTCGCCGGCGCGCCGAAGCGCGGCGGAGATCAGCTCCTCGGCGGAGTCCCCTTCGGCGCCACCGAGCAGCTTCTCGGCCTCGGCCGGCGAGTAGCCGAGGTTGACGAGGCCTTCCCGGGCCAGGGCCCGCGGCTCGTCCTCGGGACTGTCGCCGGCGAGCGCGGCCTCGTCGAGCGCCTCGGCGATCTTCTCGCGCAGCTCGACGATGATCCGCTCGGCAGTCCGCTTCCCCACTCCGGGGACGGCCTGGAAGCGCTTCGCGTCACCGGCGGCGATCGCGCGCAGCAGCTCCCGCGGCGCGGCGCCCGACAGGACGGCGATCGCGACCTTGGGGCCGACGCCCGACACGGACACGAGCTGACCGAACAGGTCGCGCTCCTCCTCGGTTGCGAACCCGTACAGGGACAGCGAGTCGTCGCGCGCCACGAGGTGGGCGAGCAGGGTCGCCTCGCGGCCCTTCGCGGGCACCGCCCGAAGCGTCTCGGCGGAGACCGCGAGCCGGTAGCCGACGCCGGCGGCCTCGATCACGACCTGATCGGGGCGGCGCACCAGCACCTCCCCGCGAACCGACGCGATCACCCGGCCTCGGCCTCCGGAAGCGGAGCCGTTGCGGGCGCGGCGGGCGCGGCGGGGGCGTGCGCGAACGCGCCCCGCCGCTGCGGCGGCGCGTGCGCCGCATGGCACATCGCCACCGCCAGCGCGTCGGCGGTGTGGTCGGACTCCGGCGGCTCGGACAGCCCCAGCAGCGAGCCGACCATCCGCTGGACCTGCTCCTTCGGCGCCGCGCCGTTACCGCACACCGCCTTCTTCACGGCCTGCGGCGTGTAGTCGAAGCACGGGATGCCCTCGCTCGCGGCGGCGAGCATCGCCACGCCGCGCGCCTGGCCGACGCCGATCGCAGAGCGCACGTTCTTGCCGAAGTACACGTCCTCGAGCGCCACGGCGATCGGCTGGTGCCAGTCGATCAACTCGGCGAGCGAGGCATGGATCCGCGCCAGGCGCCGTTCGGGCGTGACCTCGTCCGAGCCTTCGATCACCCCGCCGTCGATCGCGCTCATCTGCGCGCCCGCGAGCCGGACGATGCCGAAGCCCGTGTTCGCCACCCCCGGGTCGATTCCCATGACCACGAGCATGGGTACTGATTCTGGCCCTCGGCCCGGATGCCTCCCCGCCGGTCCCCGGAACCCCGCTCCCCCGTTTCGTCACTTCTTCTTGTACTTCAGGCTCAGGACCCAGCAGTTCACGAGGCCCGAGGTGCCACCCGTGCTGTCGACGGCGAACAGCCGCCAGGTGCCCTTCGTCTTGTCGCCATCGAAGGCCGCCAGCGACTCCGAGGGCCTGAAGGCGCCGTTGAACGGCGCGGTGCCGTGGTGGATGAAGGTCGGCGCCGCGCCGTCGAAGATCGTGAACGTGCCGTTGCAGTCGGCCGTCCCCGAGCCGAAGTTGTTGCCGGCCCCGCCGACGCCGGTCGCCAGCCGCACGTACTTCTCGCGCTTGAACAGATACAGGCTCAGCTGGCTGACGTTCGGGTGCGAGATCCGCACCGCCACGTTGACGTCCTTCACGGTCCCCTTCTTGCCGACGCCGATCGGCGCGAACACCCCGACCGGGTCGTTGTTGGGGATCGGGCGATTGATCGGCCCGCTCGAGAACAGCTTCGACTTCGCGCCCGCCGCGCCCGGAACCACCAGGATCGCGCTCGCGCTCACTGCCACCAGCGCCACCGCCGCGGCCACATACCTGAGTCTCACTTGGTTTCCTCCTTCGATTGCGGTCCCCCGCTCCGCAACCCCCTGCCCCGGGTGATCGTATCCCTCCGGTGCCGCGCTACGCGGCCGCCTTCTCGAGCACGTCGGCCGGGATGTCGAAGTTGGCGTGCACGGCGTCGACGTCGTCGTGCTCATCGAGGGCCTCCATCAATCGCATCAGCCGCGGCGCGTCGTCGCCGCCGATCTCGACCGTCGAGGAGGGCTCCATCGTCAACTCCGCCGACTCGACCTCGACGCCCTCCGACTTCAGCGCCTCGCGCACCGCCGCGAAGCGGTCCGCGGCGCACACGACCTTGAGCAGGTCGCCGTCCTCGCTGACGTCGTCGGCGCCGGCGTCGATCGCCACGATCAGGTCGTCCTCCGAGTAACGGTCCGCGTCGACGAGGATTACGCCGCGCTTGTCGAAGATCCACGCGACCGACCCGGGCTCGCCGAGGCTGCCGCCGTGCTTGTCGAACGCGTGCCGAACCTCGGCGCCCGTGCGGTTGCGGTTGTCGGTCAGCGCCTCGATCAGGAGCGCGGCCGCGCCGGGCCCGTAGCCCTCGTACACGGCGCGCTCGATCTCACCCGCCGCGCCGCCGGAGCCGGTCCCGCGGTCGATCGCGCGCTGGATGTTGTCCTTTGGCATCGAGAAGTCCCTCGCCTTCTGGATCGCCGTCGCGAGGGTGGCGTTGCCGTCGGGGTCGCCACCTCCCTCTCGCGCGGCGACGGTGATCGCGCGGGCAAGCTTCGTGAACTGCTTGCCGCGCTTGGCGTCCGTGGCGGCCTTCTTGTGCTTGATCTGCGCCCACTTGGAGTGACCGGCCATGGCGGTGATATTAGGGTCCGTCCCATGAAGTTGATCGATCTCTCGGCCCCGATCCGCCCCGACCCGGACGAGTACCCGGACCTGCTGCGGACCGAGATCGAGTTCAGCGACCACGCCGCGGGCGCGGCGGCGATCGAGGCGCTGTTCGGCGTCGGCCCGGAGCTTCTGCGCGACGGCGAGGGCTGGGCGGTCGAGACCTTCACCCGGCTCGGGACGCACAACTCGACCCACATCGACGCTCCGTGGCACTACAACTCGACGATCGGCGGCGAGCGCGCGCAGACGATCGACGAGCTGCCGCTCGAGTGGTTCTTTGCGCCGGGCCTGGTGATCGACGCGACCGATCGCGCCGACGGACAGGCGCTGAGCGCCGCCGACGTGGAGGAACGGATCCCCCGGCCCCCGGCCGAGCGCGACATCGTCCTCGTCCACACCGGGCGCGACGCCTACATCGAGGACCCCGACTACATCGCCCGTGGGCCGGGAGTCACCGCGGAGGCGACGCGGTGGCTGTTCGAGCGCGGGGTGCGCGTGATGGGCATCGACGCGTGGGGGTGGGATGAGCCGCTGAACATGCAGGCCGAGCGCGCGAAGCAGAGCGGCGAGCCGGGGGTGTTCTGGGCGGCGCATCAGTGCGATCTCCCCTACTCCCAGATTGAGCGCCTCGTCAACCTAGACAAGCTGCCGCTGCAGGGATTCGAGGTCGCGTGCTTCCCGCTGCGGCTGGTCGGGGGCAGCGCGGCGCCCGCGCGCGTCGTCGCGATCCTGCCCGACTAACACGCGGACAGACATGCGCCGGCCGCGGGGTCTCCCGCGGCCGACGTCCCTGCGTTCCCGCCATCTCCCGCTCTCAAGCCGACGGCCGGGTCCTGGGCCCCGGCCGTCGTGCCTTGCATCCCTCCTGGGGCGCTCGTCCCAGGCACCTGCAAGCTGGGAATCCGTCCGCGCAGGCGCTATCCCGTACAACCACTCGGGGAGGCGGAAGTTGCGGTCGTCCAGATCGGTTCTCCGGTGGCTAAGCTCGGCGCGTGCAGCGACTGGACGTCCGTCTGCTGGGTGGGTTCCGGGTCGAGGTGGACTCGCGGGAGGTGCCGGAGACGGCCTGGAAGCACGGACGCGCCACCCAGCTCGTCAAGCTGCTGTCGCTGGCGCCCCACCACCGCCTCGACCGGGATCAGGTCGTCGAGGCGCTGTGGCCGCACCTCGAGCCGGACGCCGGGGCAGCCAACCTCCACAAGGCGGCGAGCTACGCGCGCAAGGCGCTCGGGGACCGCGACGGTGTCGTGCTTCGCGGCGGCCACGTCGAGCTGGCGCCCGACGCCGAGGTCTCGACCGATGTCGAGCGGCTCGAGTCGGGCGCCGAGGACGCCGACGGTGGCGAGCTGCTGCCCGACGATCGCTACGAGGAGTGGACGATCGAGCCTCGCGAGCGGCTTCGCGCCCGCCGTCTGGCCGTCCTGCGTGATCGAGGCGACTGGGAAGGGATCCTCGCCGAGGAGCCCACGAACGAGGAGGCCCACCGGGCGCTGATGCGCGCGGAAGCCGACGCCGGGGACCGCGCCGCCGCGGCGCGCCGCTACCGGCAGCTCCGCGACGAGCTCGCCGCGCTCGGGCTCACGCCGGAGGCGGCGACGACGCGGCTGTGGGCCGAGATCTCGCGCGGCCCCGCCGTCCAGCTCGTGCCTGCCCGCGAGGAGCCGTTGATCGGGCGCGCTGCCGAGGCGCGGCTGCTGCGGCGCGCTCTCGACCGCGCCGAGGGCGGACGCGGGGGTCTTGTCGCGCTGGTCGGCGAGCCCGGGATCGGGAAGACGCGCCTCGCCGAGTTCGCCCTCCGCAGTGCCGCCGAGCGGGATTGGCACGTGATCCGCGGCGCCCCCCGTCCAGGCGAAGGCGTGACTCCGTACGGGCCCGTCATCGAGGCGATCGAGGCCCTGATGCGGGAGCGCCCCGACCTCGTGAGCCAGCTATCGCGCGCCGCCGCCGCAACGCTGGATGCGCTGCGCGGGCCGGGGCGCGCGCTCGACGACGGCGCCTCGTTCGGCCCTCACGAGGTCGCGGCGACGGTCGCCGAGCTCATGGGGTCCGCGGCGAGGGAGCGTGGCCTGCTGCTGCACCTCGACGACATGCACGAGGCCGACGACGCCAGCACCCGCCTGATCGGATACCTGGCGCGGTCGGCCGCCGACACCCGGCTCCTGATCGTGGCCTGCCTTCGTTCCGCTGCTGAGGGGTCCGCGGTCGAGCTGCCGTCCGAGCTCGCGCGAGAGGGCGTCGGGGCCGAGGTCGCGGTCGAGCCGCTGGACCGCGCCGCGGTCGAGGAGCTCGCGCAGGAGGTCGCGCGACGACCGCTGCCCACGGAGACGATGGACGCGATCGCGGCGGCGGCCGGCGGGAATCCCTTCTACGTCGAGGAGCTCGCGGCGACGGTCGACCAGGCGGGCGACCTCAGGGTGCCTCGACACCTGCGGGAGGTCCTCGACGCCCGCTTCGACGGTCTCGGCGACACGGCCGTGCGCCTCCTGCCCGCGATGGTCGTCCTCGAGGACCCCTTCGACGTCGCGGATGTCGCCGCTCTGTCAGGCGGATCACCGGCGGAGACCCGCCCCGCGCTGGCGGAGATCGCGCGTGCCGGCGTCCTCACCGCCGAGGGCGACGATCGCTTCTCGTTCCGCCATCCGCTGCTGCGCGAGGCGGCGCGCGAGCAGGTGCCGGACGCGCGGCTCGCCGAGACCCACGCCGAGCTCGCCTCGCGTCTCGCGGCCACCGACGCGCCTCCGGAGCGCGTCGCCTTCCACATGGTCCGGGCCGGGAAGCCGCGCGACGCGGTCCCGCTGCTGGCCGACGCCGCCCGATGGGCGCTCGACGTCGGTGCGTTCGGCGAGGGCCTCGGGTGGGTGGAGGAAGCCGCCGGGCACGCCGACGAAGCTCAGCGGGTCGAGCTGCTTCCACTGCTCGCCGAGCTTCGCCATCGGACGGGCGACCCCGGCGCGCCCGCTGCCTACGACAGGGCGGCGGCGGTCGCGCGGGACGAGCAGCGTCGCGTCGAGCTGCGCGTACAGCAGGTGCGCGCGTACCTCGCCACCGGCGATGTCGACGCCGCGGCACGGCTGATCGACGCGATCGACCTCGAACGGGCGAGCGAGGCGGACCGCGCACGGATGACCGTGGCGCGCGGGATCGTAGCCTGGCACCGGGGCGAGATCGCCGAGGCACGCCGGCTTGCCGTCGAGGCGGCCGCGCTGTACGAGAACGCGGGCCTGGCGAGCGAGCTCGGCGAAACGGAGGACCTTGCGGCGATGGTCGCCCACGCGGACGGGCAGTGGACCCGCCACGTCAGCTGGCGATTGGGCGAGACGTGGGAGCTCCCGCAGGTTGCAGGGAGGGTGTTCGACGCGTACCTGTGCGTGACCGAGTACGTGATGCAGTCGGGCGATTCCTACGACGAGCTGCGCGAGTTCGCGCACCAGCTTCGCTCGCACGCGCGCCGCGCCGGCGCACGCCGGGGGGAGGCGTTTGCGACAACCGTCCTCGGCGAATCCGAGCTGCTCGCCGGCGACCCCGAATCCGCGCGCGACCACCTCACCGAGGCGGCTCGAGTCAGCCGCGAGGTCCGGGCCACCGGTGGCGAGGCGGTGGCTCGGGCGCGGCTCGCCGAAGCGTCGCTGTTGCTCGGCGATCGCGAGTTCGCCTCGATGCAGGTCGAGGAGGCTCTCGCGCTCGCCTACCACTCCCCGATGGCCCCGCACGTCCTCCCGCTCGCCCATCGCATAGCGATCGGCATTCCCGACGACGCCGACGAGGCGATGGCGCTGCTCGAGCGCGCCGAGTCGGTGCTCGACCCGGGAGCGATGTGCCCGTTCTGCCGCGTCGGCTACTACGTGACGGCGGCGCGCGTGTGCTGTGCCGCGGGCGACATCGAGCGCGGATGGGATTTCGTCGAGCGCGCCGACCGCGGGGCCGCGCTGTGGGTCAGCGGCACCCCGTGGAGGGCCGTGATCGCGCAGGCGCGCGCCGAGCTTCTGCTCGCCGAGAAGCGGGTACCCGAGGCCGCTGCCTCCCTTCGACGCGCGGTGGAGGGCTTCGCCGGCGCGGGCCAGCGACTCAACGAGCGCCTCGCCCGCGAGGCGCTCGCGAGCGTGTCATAGGCACGGGACACGCATGGCCGGCGCCCCGGGAAGGTTCCGGGAAGGTCGCCGGAAGGGGCGCCGCGTACCTTCGCGCGGCCATGACGTCCATCGCCCCCCTACTGTCGATCGTCGCCACCGCCTACGGGCTCGCGGCGGCAACCGCCTCGCTGCTTCAGGCGCGCCAGATCGTCAGGCGCGGCTCGGCCGAGGACGTCTCGATGGGCTTCCTCTCGAGCTATGTCGGCGGCTACGCGATCTGGCTGCTGTACGGACTCAGCATCGGCAGCCTGCCCTTGATCGTGGTCGACATCGTCGGGGTCGCGAGCGGGCTGACCACGCTGGCGATCGCCATCCGCCTAGACGACGAATCTGCCGTCTTCCTGAAGCGTTTCGCCGTCCACCGTGATCCGGCCGCCGCGCCGCAGGTCACAGATCATGTCCCAGTGGATGGCGCTCTCGTTGACGCCGCCCGTCTCCGGGTAGCTGCGCCCGACCGCGAGGTGGACGGTGCCGCCGATCTTCTCGTCGAGCAGGATCTCGCGGGTGGCGCGCGAGATCCCGTAGTTGGTCCCGATCCCGAGCTCGCCGAGGCGCCGCGCCCCCTCGTCGGTGTCAAGCATCTGGTGCAGGAACTCCTCTCCGCGCTCGGCGGTCGCGTCGACGACCTTGCCGCCCTCGAACCGAAGCCGCACCCCCGAGACCTCACGGCCGGAGTAGGTGGCGGGAAGGTGGAACGTGATCTCGCCCTCCGCGGAGCCCTCGTGCGGGCCGGTGAAGAACTCCCCGTCGGGCATGTTGTGGGTCCCGTCGGCGGCGATGAAGGTCCGCTCCGCGATCCCGAGCGTGAGGTCGGTACCGGGCCCCTCGATCCGCACCTGCTCGCGCCCCTGGATCCAGTCGCGCAGCCGCTCGACCTCCTCGGACTGCCGCCGCCACGCGTCGACCGGGTCCGGTTCGGTCGCCAGGCATGCGCCGAAGTAGAAGTCCTCGTAGTCGGACAGGCTCATCTCCGCCTCGGACGCGTACGCGTGGGTCGGGAACAGAGTCAGCGCCCACCGGTACTCCCCCTTCGCGGCTCGCTCCAGCGCCGTAGTCATGACCGGCTCCATCGCCCGCTGGCGCGTGGTCTGGCGCTCCGGCGGCACCGCCGACAGCTCGCGCGTGTTCGCGCTCGCCATCGCCATGATCCGCACGTCGGCGTTCTCGGCGCCCCACTTGGAAACCGGGGAGACCCAGGCGAGCTGCTCGTCGGAGGCGTGCTTGAAGTAGGTCGCCGCCTGCCCCTGCATCGACAGGTTGACGATCGGGTTCCCGCCCGCCGCCAGCACCTCCTCGTAGACCGCGTGCAGCAGCGGCTCCGCGGCGACCTCGCCCTCGATCAGGCACACCTCGCCCGGCCTCACTTCGGTCGAGTAGCGGACGAGGATCCGCGCCAGCGCGGTGACGCGCGGGTCCCTCACGTCATCTGCTCCTGTCGCTCCCGGGCGGACGTGACCATCGCCATGAACAGCGCGTGCAGGCGCGAGTCGTCGGTCAGCTCGGGATGGAAGGCCGACGCGAGGAGGGTCTCCTGGCGGACGACGACCGGGTGCCCGTCGTAGCTCGCCAGCACCTCGACCTCCGGACCGTGCTCGTCGATCCACGGCGCACGGATGAAGACCGCGCGGACCGGGTCGCGGCCCAGCCCCTCGACTTCGAGCTCGGCCTCGAAGCTGTGGAGCTGGCGGCCGAACGCGTTGCGCCGCGCGACCGTGTCCATCAGGCCGAGGTGGTCGCGGTCGAGCACGATCATCCCGGCGCACGTCCCGAGCACCGGCCGACCGGCCTCCGCGTGGGCGCGGATCGGGCCCTCGAGTCCGTCGCGCTCGATCGCCTTCGAGATCGTCGTGCTCTCGCCGCCGGGGATCACGAGGCCGTCGAGGTCGCGGAGCTGGTCGGGGTCACGGACCTCCACCACCGTCGCGCCGAGCGAGCGTAGGGCGCGGGCGTGCGCCGCGAAGTCGCCCTGGGCGGCAAGGACTCCAATCGCCATCATTCCGGCCGGTACTCCGCTTCGCGTCCGCCGCGGCCGGGTCCCCGCCGGGTCACCAGCCGCGCTGCTGGAGCAGGGACCCCTCCTCGGCGAGCTGGGCGATGTCGTCGCCTCGCATCGGCTCGCCGAGCTCGGCGGACGCGGCCGCGACCCGCTCGGCGTCCTCGTAGTGCGTCGTCGCCTCGACGATCGCGCGGGCGCGCCGCGGCGGGTCCTCGCTCTTGAAGATTCCCGAGCCGACGAAGTTGCCCTCGGCGCCTAGCTGCATCATCAGCGCGGCGTCGGCAGGGGTCGCGATACCGCCGGCGCAGAACAGCGGCACGGGCAGCCACCCGCGCTCGGCGACGTCGCGGACGACCTCGAGCGGCGCGCCGATCTCCTTGGCGGCCGTCGGCAGTTCCTCGGCGCCGAGCGACGACAACCGCCGCATGCCGCCGGTGATCTCGCGCATGTGGCGGACCGCCTCGACGATGTTGCCGGTCCCGGCCTCGCCCTTGGAGCGGATCATCGCCGCACCTTCGGCGATCCGCCGCAGCGCCTCGCCGAGGTTGGTCGCGCCGCACACGAACGGGACCTCGAACGCATGCTTGTCGATGTGGTTGGCCTCGTCGGCGGGCGTCAGCACCTCGGACTCGTCGACATAGTCGACCTCCAACGACTGCAGGACCTGGGCCTCGGCGAAGTGCCCGATCCGCGCCTTGGCCATCACCGGGATCGTCACCGCCTCCTGGATCTCCTTGATCACCCGCGGGCTCGCCATCCGCGCGATCCCACCGTCGGCGCGGATGTCGGCCGGGACCCGCTCCAGCGCCATCACGGCGCACGCGCCGGCATCCTCGGCGATGCTCGCCTGCTCGGCGGTCGTGACGTCCATGATCACCCCGCCCTTGAGCATCTCGGCGAGGCCCGTCTTGATCCGGAATGTCGCCCGCTCGGCCATCTCATTCAATATAGGGGAGCGGGTCGGCGATCACCGTGGGCGCAGCGGCGGATGAACTCGAGACGCTCCGTGCTGCTTGTCGTCACGGGATCGCTGCGCATCGGCACGGCGATCTCTCACGATCACGCTTCCGCCTCCACGCGAAGGGAGCAGCGAGTTCACCGGGGGCAGCCTTTTGGCGGTTTTCGTCCCATGCGCTATCTGCCGTCGGTCGGTCCCGGCTCGAGGGGGCGAGCTCGGGCCCCTACCTGTACCTGTGGATGCGCGAGGACCACTTCGGCCCGGGAGAGAAGACCTCGATGCGGAGTCCATCCGGATCGAAGACGAAGAATGCGTAGTAGTCCGAGATGTCGCGGTCCTGCTCCGGCGGGTGGTGGATCCGATCGCCTCGCCGCGAACACCGCTGATGCGCCGCGTCCACCTCCTCCCTGGTGTCGACCTCGAACGCCAGGTGTTCGAGCCCGACGCCGTAGTAGCGATGGGTGCCGCCGTCGGCGGGACGAAGGCCGAGCCATTCCTCTCCGAAGCTCAGATAGACGACCTCCTCGGTGCCCCGGTAGGTCGGATAGCGCTCTTCCTCCTTCAAGCCCAGGGGTCCCAAGAGGTCCATGTAGAAGGCGAGCGAACGATCGACGTCGCTGACGGCGAGGTCGACGTGCTGAATTCCGCGGCCGGGCATCCGCAGATCCAGTATCTCAAGCCGAACTGCTGCTCCCATGCGGAGTGTGCCTTTTCGCCAGCGCCGTCAGCCGTCGCTTTCGCATCGCGCGAGATGCGACATCTCGAATCGGACGCCGCCCGCCACCCGGCGTCGGTCAGTCGGTGCGGTGGGAGAGAACGTTCACGACTGTGCCGCTCGGCTCGCGAAGCATGAAGCGCCGGACTCCCCACTCCTCGTCGCGAAGGGGATAGGTGATCTCGAGGCCGCGCTCCGTTGCCCTGGAGTAGACGGCGTCGACGTCGTCCACCTCGACCGAGATACCGGGCGCGGCAGGATCGTCGTTGCCGATGATTGTCACCTGGGCCGAGGGGTTGTTTGGCGAAGCGAGGGTCACGACCCAGCCAAGGTCCATCGCCACCTCGAAGCCGAGCAGCTGCACGAAGAAATCGCGCGTCTCGGCGGAGCGGTCCGACCTTATGTTTGGCACGGCCCTGTCGATCGTCACGCTCCGCGTTCTACCGGGACCCGCGGATTCATGCAGGTCGCCTGGGCCAGCGCTTCCGCGAAGCGCGACAACTAGGCGCGTCACGCGCTCTCGACGCGCCCCTTCAACTCGCCCGGGCGCGCGTTCACCAGCATCGCGCGGATCGCGGCTTCGATGGGCCCGCGGATGAGCATCCCGAGCACGCGCCCGGGGTCGCTGTCGAGCGTGTACGTCGCTCGCGTCCGCCCCTCGCCGAGATCCTCCAGCGTCCAGGAACCCTCGACCGACTTGAGATCACCCTTCTCCTGCGTCCAGGAAAGGCGCGTGGGAGGCTCGTAGCGGAACCGCACCTGCGTCTTGACATGCCTGACCTTGATGTCGTTCTCG